>QHYM01000328.1 GCA_003223295.1 Acidobacteriota bacterium
CGTCACGCTGATAAACATAATCGGCCGGGAAGACGTGGAGGAAAAACGAGAGAGCGCCCCGACATGGTCGGGGCGCTCTCCAGAAGGGATTGAATGGGAATGAAAACTAAATCGTTTTGGTGGCCGCCGCGCCAGCAGGAGCCGCGGAGCTTCTTGCAAAAGCGTGGCTGCCGGATTCCTTTTGCTCGCTCTTGTCGATTTCGATGGAACCTTTAAAGTAGGCGCCGTCTTCGATCATGATGCGCGCGGTGGTCAGGTCGCCGTTGACCGAACCATCTTTCTTGATTTCAATTCTGTCTTTGGCGCGAAGGTTGCCCTTCACCGTGCCATACACCACCACCTCGCGGGCAATGATGTCGGCCGTGACTTTCGCCGTGGCTCCGATGATCAGTTTCCGCTCATCCAGTTGGACCAGTCCTTCGACTGAGCCATCGATCAGCAGATCTTCGTTACCGGAGATCTCTCCTTTTACGTGCAGGCTGGCCCCGAGCCGCGCTGTGCCGCGGTCCGCGGTCCCTCCTAATGGACGCATTGCATCTGTACTCATTGCCGGTTTATCCTCCCAGGCCGCCGGAGCTGGCTTCGACGGCTGATTCGAAAATGAATTCTTTTGATCCGGTTGCCCGGGTTGCGGCGCATCCGGTTTCCTATTGCCCCACATCGGTCCTCCCTCAGGGACAGCAGCACCCCATGCAGATTTCCGCTCGGGGGTAATGCAAACTGTATTCCTCGAAAGAACCCTCGGCAAACAAACTCTGGACGCGCTGTTCGTGATAGTTACTAGACTTTCGGGCAGGGAGGTTGGCGCAGGGATTGTGCAGGGATTGATGTTAAATGTAAAGAAAGTCTTTGTCTCTTGCGAGTCAGTTCGAGGGCTTCTCCGGCACCGGCTGCGTTGCGAGGAAATCCTCGATGAAGCGACGCGAGTATGCATCGAGGAGGTGCTGAATCCGCTCGTGGCTCGATGACTTGAGAACAAATCCCGCGTGGTGAAACTTGCTGATGCGGTAGACGATCTCCTCGTCAGTGTAAGACGAAGTGTCGGGGTGCTCCTGGCGAGCCAAAGAAAGAATGACGCCCGCACAATCATGGCGCGCAGCGGGGAGCTGGTAAGGCTGCTTGCCCGCTCCGATTTCGAGCCGCGCCCACTCGCGCCAAAGATTGATGCCGGTGGCGGCTTCGATCACATCCGCAATGTAAGCGCCGCCAACGCGCGCCGCAATCTCAATGAAATAGAATTTCCCATCGGCGTGAGCCTTCAGGAACTCCGCGTGGGTCACCCCGCGGACCAAGCCAAGGCCCTCGATTAAATCGCGATTGATTTTGTGTAGTGTGCGGGCTTCCGCCCCGTCGCGGGGGAGCGTGCGGGTCGTGAAAACGCCGCCTTGATGGGAGGTTTCGAGGGGCGGCGCGCCGTACGCGTGCGCCTCGGCGAAAACCACCTCGCGCTCGGAAGTCACGCTATCGACGTGATAGACCGAACCGGGAACAAATTGTTCGAGCAAATAGAAAGACTGCTGATCGCCCAGCTGGTCGAGCCACGGCCAAAGCTCGTCCCGCTTGTGAATCTTTTTCATCCCGATGCCGGAAGCCTGCGAACGCGGTTTGAGCAACCACGGGCCGGGCACGCGGGTCATGAATTCGCTGAGATGGTCGTAGTTTAAAACGTGTACAAATTCCGGCACCAGAATGCCAGTCTCCCGTGCACGAGCTCGCATCGACAGCTTGTCCCGGAAATACCGCACCGTTGTGAGACCCATCCCGGGAATGCGGAGGTGCTCGCGGAGTGCGGAAACGTTCTCCATGTCAAATTCGTCGAGCGCGACGATGCGATCGATCGGCTGCGACCGGGCCGTATAGCTCACCGCGTAAATCAAACTCTGCAGCGGAAGTTCTTCGGGCATGGTGAAAACCTCGTCGATGCATTCGAACGGCCAGTTGGCGTGGCGAAGCTTTTCCACGGTCAACAACAGCACCCGGCAACCCATGCCCTTGCACGTGCGGATAAACTCCTGCCCTTTTTCATACGAACTGATGCACAGAATGGTAAAAGGGCGGTCGCTCGGCATGCGTACCTCTGGCACGGAGGTAATCAGAGCGCGGATTATACAGCGCCCGGGGGAGCGGGATACAGAAATCGCAGGAAGGGGCGTACGCGCTGCGCCCAGGCAGCCTCGTTGTGCTGCGCGCCCTCAATTCGCTCGTAGTGCAGATCGTGCCCCAGCCGCCAGCCTTTTCTGAGCAGCACGTCGCGAAATCGCTCGACGTCCTGCACGATACGCGGCCCTTCGCGCGTGCCGATGTCCAGCCAGGTGCGCGGGCGCGGCTCGACATGCACGGACTCAACAAAACGGTGGATGACCAGATGGTTCCACCACACCGAAGGCGAGAGCGCGGCAATCTTCCCGAAAATCGTGCAATGCTTCAGCCCTACATAAAGGGAGACCAGCCCGCCAAGCGATGAGCCGCCGATGCCCGTGTGTTGCGCGCCGGAAAGAATGCGATATTCACGCTCCACGAGCGGCTTCACTTCCTCAATGAGAAACTTCGCGTAGCGATCCGCGCGCCCGCCTCCGAGCTTTGGCACATGCGTGGGCGTATATTCCCGGACGCGCGCTTTTGTGTTGTACATTCCCACAATGATCAGCGGCTCGACTTCGCCAGCGTTAATGCACTCGTCGGCGGTTTGACCAACATGCCAGTCCTGCCCGGGGATGAAGGACGTGGCGCCGTCGAATAGATTCTGCCCGTCGTGAAGGTAAAGAACAGGAAACCGGCGCGCGGCCTGATCCGCATAGCCCGGCGGCGTGTAAACGATGAGCTCTCGCTGATTGCGGAGAAAGCGCGACCGGAAGTGCTCGTGCTTGCGGAGCTGTCCCGAACTCACGGTGCGATCGTCACCAGGAGGTCTTTCGCTTCAACCTGTTGGCCGGGGGTCACCATTAGTTTCACAATGCGTCCTGAAAGCGGTGCATATATATTGGACTGCATTTTCATGGCTTCGAGGGTAAGAAGTTTCGCGCCGCGTTCCACCGCGTGATTGGCTTGTACCGCGACACTGCTGATGACGCCGGCCGTGGGAGCGCCGACCTGGGCGGGATCGGCAGGATCCGCTTTGGGGTGAGCTCGTTCCGTGACCCGCAGGGCCTTGTCGCGCACCGTAATTTCGCGCGGCTGGCCATTGAGTTCAAAGAAAAGCGTCCGCGTGCCGTCAGGATGCGGCTCGCTGAACGTCAAGAACTTGATGATAAGCGATTTTCCGGATTCGATCTCCACGGTGATTTCTTCGCCGGACTTGAGCCCGTAGAAAAATGCCGGCGTGGGCACAACGCTGACATCGGAATACGTTTGGCGAAATCTGTCGAATTTTGAAAACACTTCGGGATACAGCAGATAGCTCAGTAAATCGTCACGCCGAACAGCGTGTCCCGTCTTTCCCTCCAGGTGCTCTTGTTCTTGCTCGAAATTCACCGGCGGAAGGATTGCGCTCGGGCGGCCTTTTAAGGGTTCCCGGCCACGGAGAATGATTTTTTGCAGTTTTCTTGGCCAGCCACCGGGAGGATTGCCTAACGCGCCGGAAAACATCTCCACCACGGAATTCGGGAATGACACGTCGTGCTTTTCATCCAGCGCCAGCACATCCTTTGGCTGCATCTCCTTGGCCATCAAAAACAATGTCATGTCGCCAACCACTTTGCTCGAGGGTGTGACCTTCACGATGTCGCCAAGCAACTGGTTCACCTCGGCATACATCTTTTCCACTTCGCGCCAGCGATGGCCTAATCCCAGAACCGTGGCCTGCTCGCGCAGATTAGTGTATTGCCCGCCGGGAATTTCGTGTTGGTACAAGCGCGCCGAGCCGGCCTTTGGCCCGGAGTCGAACGGCAAGTAGTAAGTCCGCACTGTCTCCCAATAGTCGGAGCACTCGTTGAGCGCTTCGATGTCGAGCTGCGTATCACGAGTCGTGTGGCGCAGCGCTTCGACGATGGAATTCAGGTTGGGCTGGCTGGTCCCACCGCTGACAGCCGCAACGGCGGCATCGGCAACGTCCACTCCGGCATCCGCGGCTTTCAGAACCGAAGCGGAGTTGATCCCGCTCGTGTCATGCGTGTGGAATTGAATGGGAACGCCAACCTCTTCGCGCAGCGCCTTCACTAATTCGAACGCCGCATAAGGTCGGCACAACCCAGCCATATCTTTGATGGCCAGGAAGTGCGTGCCCAGTTTTTCCAGTTGCTTCGCCAGCGCGACGTAATACTTGAGGGAGTATTTGGCGCGGCGTGTGTCCAGGATATCGCCTGTGTAGCAAATCGCCGCTTCGCAAACCGCGCCGGTTTCTAGGGCCGCGTCGATGGCCACACGCATGTTGTCAATGGAATTGAGCGAATCGAAAATGCGGAAGATGTCGATGCCCTGGGCGTGGGCTTCGCGGACAAACTCGCTAATGACATTGTCGGGATACGACGTGTAGCCCACGGCATTCGCCCCGCGCAGCAGCATCTGAAAACAAATATTTGGAATGTGTTCGCGGAGAACGCGCAGCCGGTGCCACGGATCTTCGTGCAGGAAGCGCATTGCTGTATCGAACGTGGCTCCGCCCCACATCTCCAAACTGAACAGATTAGGCAATCTTTGAGCCACGGCGTCGGCGGTAGCGAGCAAATCGTACGTGCGCGCGCGCGTCGCCATGAGGGACTGGTGTGCATCCCGAAAAGTCGTATCCGTGATGAGCAAGCGTTTTTCTTTTCGCGCCCAGCCCGCGAATTTCTTCGGCCCCAGTTTTTTCAAGAGCTGACGAGTTCCGGACGGTGGCGCAATTCCCGGAGACGCCGGGACGACGGCCGCCTCCAATTCCTTTGGAATTTCCTTCCCTTGCACTTCCGAGTTGCCGTTCAGAATCACGTCGCCCAGATAGGAAAGCAGTTTCGTGGCGCGGTCGCCGCGGCGCGGCAGGCGAAAGAGCTCGGGGGAATCATCAAGGAACGAGGTGGTGACTTCGCCCGCCTGAAACTTGGCGTGATTCACCACGTTTTCCGCGAAAGGGATGTTTGTCTTTACGCCGCGAATCCGGAATTCGCGCAGCGCCCGGTCCATGCGCTGGCACGCTTCGGGAAGATTCGCGCCCCATGCCGTGACTTTGACAAGTAGCGAATCGTAATAAGGCGTCAGCATCGCGCCAGCGTACGCCGTTCCGCCATCGAGGCGAATCCCAAAGCCCGCGGGTGACCGGTACGTCGAAATCTTTCCGTAATCCGGGGCGAAATTGTTTGCGGGATCCTCGGTGGTCACGCGGCACTGCAGCGCGGCGCCATTCAGAGGAACGCTCTCCTGTCTCGGCAGCGCAAGTGGGGCCTCGTGCAGCTTGTGGCCCTGCGCGATCAGAATCTGCGAGCGTACCAGATCAATGCCGGTCACCATTTCCGTGACTGTATGCTCCACCTGGATGCGTGGATTCACTTCGATGAAATACCACTTTTGCGAATCCACGTCGTAGAGAAACTCCACCGTGCCGGCATTGCGATAATTCGCCTTGCGCGTAAGCTGCACCGCTGCATCGCAGAGCTCGGAGCGAATGCCGGCGGCGAGGTTCGCGGCGGGCGCGACCTCGACGACCTTCTGGTGGCGCCGCTGTACCGAGCAGTCGCGCTCGTAAAGATGCAAAAGGTTGCCGTGATGATCGGCAAGAATCTGGACCTCGAGGTGCCGGGCGCGGGGCAAATATTTTTCCAGGAAAACCGAGGCATCGCCAAAAGCCGAGCGCGCCTCGCCCTGCGCTTCTTCGAGCAGCGCATCGAGTTGCGCGGCATCCTGGACCACGCGCATTCCGCGTCCGCCGCCGCCCATCGCGGCTTTTACGATGATCGGGTAACCGATTTCCCGCGCAATCTTCTGCGCCTCCACGGCCGACTTCACCGGCTTTTCGGTTCCCGGCAGGATCGGCACACCCGCTGAAGTAGCAAGCTTGCGCGCGGCGGTCTTGTCGCCCAGCAATTCAAGAAGATTCGGCGGCGGGCCGATAAAGACAATACCGGCCTTCTCACAAGCGCGAGCGAGCGCGGGATTCTCGGAAAGGAATCCGTAACCGGGATGAATCGCATCAACTTCCTTTTCCTTGGCCAGCGCGATGATGCCGGCAATGTCCAGGTAGGCTTCCACGGGGCCTTTGCCAGCGCCCACTTGATACCCTTCGTCCGCTTTGAAGCGATGCAGCGCGAGCCGGTCTTCCTGCGAATAAATGGCCACGGTGCGCAGGCCGAGTTCATTGGCGGCGCGAAAAATGCGAATGGCGATTTCGCTGCGGTTAGCGGCAAGCAACTTGCGAATTGGTTTGGGCTTCTTCATCTCACGGGTGTATATGCATCTTGCAAAACTCTATATTGTCGCGTGACAGCGAGGCGAGGCAGGAACAGTTTTTTCGATGCATCGTATGCAAAGTCTTTCTTAAGAAGAATCCAGAGGCGTGTGTCCCATCACAAGCCGAGTTACGGACGAGGAGTCATGGCCCGCCCGGTCTCTCCGGAACCTGCTGTGAGCGGGGCCACTGGCGCCGATTGCAGTTGGACAAGTTGAGCCTGCACCCTCGCCCAGGCTTTGGCCTTGCGTTTTGTGGCGTACGGCGCATTCAGGTCGGCATAGAAGTGCAAAAGCTCCGCCTTAGCTTCAGAAGTGACGTTTGCAAACTTGGTTTCCGCAAGTTCATCGAGAAGTTTCGCGTGGGCCTCATCGTTCATGCGGTATTTCCCGGGTCCAGTACTCTCTCCGACATCAAAATTGTCATTCTCCAGCTGCAGCGTCCCCTCCTCCGTCTGCGTAAGCAGCTTGCGGTAACGACTGAGCGTGGCGTTGAAGCTGGCCTCGAACATGTGTTCGGTCTCCGGCGTGGGCGTGCGGAATTGCAGGATCTTCAGCGGCCCCCATTTCGGAATCAGCTTGGACACAAACGCCAAAAACCGCTCGCCCGGACTGGGCTTGCGGTAGTCCTTGCCCCATTCGCGCTCGTAGTTGGACCGCGACAAATTGTAAAGAAACCTTTTTTTCGTGGCGTCGGGAATGTCGTCCTTGATTTCGTCCTTCTTCAGGTGCCAGGCGATGCGCGTGGCTTTGGGAATCAGTTTGCTCACGTCGCGGCGGTACGAATTCAGGGCTTTGTCCTCGTTCACCAGCACGCTCTTCAATTCCAGTCCATAGGTTTCGTGGAAGGCCTGATCGAGAACACGGCGCGCCACTTCAAAACCGATGAAATCGTGATAGCTGTCCGGAGCGTACCGTTCCCGTGCAATCTCCAGGACGTCGAAGCCGAACTCGGTTTTCACATGCGCGAGCTTGCCATCTTCGTACGCCACGCTGTCGCCATATTTTTTGCCCAAGCCTGGATAAAGAATCGGCACGGCCCGATTCGTCCCGATGCGGTGTCCGTCGTTGTCCGCGGCATAGTGCGCCAGCGCGCCGAGCGCGAAGGCACACTCGGTCAGGTCTTGAGCGTCTCGCAGCAGCGCCGCGATGAAATCGCCGCTGCGCACGTAATGCGTCAGATCGCTGAAAAAGGGGCTGCCGTAAGGGTAGTAACCCATGTCCTGAATGATGGAGCCGCCGTAGGCGAACGCTTGCGCCCCGCTCAAGTCTTCTTCCGTCGCTTGCGGATATTTTTTCAGAAGCAGAGGCTTGATGTGACTGTCCCAGGCGGCATCGATGATGGCTTCATGCGAAAGCACGGCGTAGGCCTGCGCCCATTCGGGGCGCGTCAACGCGAACACGAGCAGGCAAGCACAAAGAATTTGACGTGCAGAGCGGTGTTTCATTTTCCTTGAGCCGAACTGGAGCATCGTCTCAAATCTGCTGTCCAGAATAAAGCAGTCATGGAAGGATGAGCTAGGGGGAGAAACGAATTGTGGTACTGGAGAATCTCGCGTGTTTCAGTTTCCAGTCAAATTCATACAATCGAGTTCATATCATCGAGTCGTCTCAGCCGGTTCAATATTTCCTCAGCACGCCGATGACCCGGCCTTGAATCTTCACGTCGTTCGCGGCCACGATGATAGGAGACATTTCTGAGTTCGCAGGTTGCAGCCGGACTTTTCCCGGGGCTTCACGATAAAAGCGTTTGAGCGTCGCCTCTTCGCCGCCCACCAACGCCACCACAATGTCTCCGGCATTGGCTACTTGCGTTTGCTCACAAACCACGTAGTCCCCATCCATGATGTGATCCTCGATCATGGAGCTGCCTTTCACCTGCAGAACGTACGAATTCCCACCACGCGCAAAATCGCCCAGAGACAGCGTTTCCCGTTCCTCGATCGCTTCCAACGGCCGCCCGGCAGCGATGCGCCCCACGAGCGGAAGCTCTTGGACCTTCCGATCCAAAACCTGCTCTTTCACCGGCTTCGGCAACTGCACGATCTCGATTGAGCGGCTCTGGTTGTATCCGCGGCGGATGAACCCTTTCTTCTCCAGGGTAGTGATGTGCTTGTGCACTGTCGCCAGTGAAGTCAGCTTCATGCCTTTGCCGATTTCTTCGAAACTCGGCGCGTAGCCGTGCTTGGTTTCAAATGCCACGAGGTAGTCAAGAACTTCTTTTTGCCGCTTGGTCAAGGGCATGGGCGTCCCTCCACTCTCAAATCTTTTCCACAGGCACTTTAGGCGAAAAGAAAGCGAACGTCAAGCACAAAAATTCGAAACGCCAGGTGTCTTGCTCCGGGCCGGGCCTGCCTCGACTAAGGATAATCGCTCTCCCTTAAATCCACTGTTTGCCTGATTGCTGACCTCCAACAAATGCTTTAAGTTACTTCGTTGCAGCTTGGTTCAGATTCAAATCAAGTTGGCTACGTGCGGGGAAGAAAGCGACTCCTGACGTTCATCTGAATTGAGGGCAGTGAATCGCGGCGGATTCTCTTCTCATCGGTGGTGTCGCTTGGCAAACGACTTGGGCAACGAATCCAGCGGGCACGTTTTCGAGGCCGACCACTGCTCGACTTCTCCTTTGAGTAAAAATCTCCGCCGCAGTGAAAGAGTCTCTCTGGACTTGCGCGTTCGTGTTTCCGGAACCGCGGAACGCGGTGAAGATTTCTCGGGCGAAGGCCACACCGTTGATGTCAGTCACGATGGCGCAGCAATCATCGTCGATCGGGATCTCCACATCGGCCAAACCATCAAAATCAGGCGTGTTGGGGTCAACAAGGAGGCCCTGGCGAGAGTTGTGGAATATTATAAGAACAATGCCTCCGGCGCCCGCGTGTTCGGCATCACCCTGGCAGATACTAGGGTCAATCTCTGGGACATTGTCTTTCCCACGCCTGCGGGTCTTGACAAAGCGGTGCTGCGCGCCCTGTTGCGGTGCGTTGCGTGCGGGCGGCTTGAAGTTTCTTATCTGAACGAATTCGAATCCGATCTCTTTCTCAACCACAACAGCGTTGCGCGTTTGTGTGCGCAATGCAACGGCTGGACGACCTGGACGCGCCCCTACGGGGATTTTGCCGCGACACCCGCTGAGGCTTTGGAATCGAACGTGAGCGATTCTCAGACACGCAACCGTCGTTCTCATGAACGCCTTCGCACCGAGACCGTGGGGTGCGTCCGGCATCCTGCTTTTGGAAACGAAGTCGTGCTGGTCTCGAACTTGGCGCGAGAAGGGTTGAGCTTTTACAGCGCGAACCAGTATCCCGAGGGGGCGTACATAGAAATGGCCATCCCCTATACATCGAAGGCCCCCAACATCTATTCCCTGGTAAGAATCGTCGGTACTCGAAAGGGAAAGGATGGTAGTCTCATCGAATACCGGGCCACCTACCTCATGTGACGTAACCCTATGGAACCTCTGCCGGACGGTTCGTGGAAATCCGAACATCTGCTCCAGTTGTTGGTGGAGAGTCTCAAGGATTACGCAATATTTTTGCTCGATCCCGAGGGCCGTATTGTGTCCTGGAACCAGGGGGCCGAACGCATCAAGGGATACACTTTCGACGAGATTCGGGGACGGCATTTCTCGGTCTTTTATTCCCCCGAGGACATCGAACGCGGTAAGCCTGATTACGAATTGAAGGTTGCGTCGGAAGAGGGCCACTTCGAGGACGAAGGCTGGCGCCTCCGAAAAGATGGATCACGATTCTGGGCCTACGTCCTTATCACCGCCCTCAAAGACGAAAAAGGCATTCTCCTCGGTTTCGGAAAAGTTACTCGCGACTTGACCCAGCGCAAATGGGCCATGGAAGCTGCTTTCGAGAAACTCTTTCGCGCCAGTCCCAACCCCATTCTTCTTAGCACCCTCGACGATGGCGGCTTCATTGAAGTAAATGAGGCCCTTTGCGATCTGTTAGGCTATCGCCAGGACGAATTGATTGGCCAAAGCTCGATCACCCTTGGCGTCTGGATGTACGCCGAAGAGCGCACCCACATTGTTGCCGAGCTAAGGGCTGGACGCCCCGTTCGGGGAGAGCCGTGCGAGTTCCGCACGAAGTCCGGCGAGCGCCGGGCAGTAGAAGTTTCCGCTGACATCATTGAATTCAGGGGAAACACGTGTTTGTTCGCAACGCTGCTCGATACCACGGAGAGCCGTAGGCTTGAGGCCGTCGTCCAGGAAATGTCTACGCCGGTGCTCCAAGCGCAGGAAGGTTTGTTGGTTGTGCCCTTGATTGGCCGGGTCGACGGACCGCGCGCCACACAATTGCGGAACCAACTGCTCAATGTCGTCCATACCCAGCGTGCCCGAGCCGTGGTTATTGATCTCACCGGAGTCCCGCACATTGAGAAGGAGACCGCGGATGGCCTGATCCGGGCAATTGAAGCTGTGCGCCTTTTGGGAGCCAACGTCATTCTCGCCGGTATTTCGGCAGTCATTGCGGATACTCTGGTCGGGATTGGCGCCAGGTTCAACAGAATCAAGACCACCGCGGATTTGCAAAGCGCCCTGGAGGAAGCCAAGAACCTCCTGAGCGAGGAAGGTAGCTTTACCTAACTCGCTTTATTTAACGTGCCTTGCCCGACGGGCCCGTTGCCCTGCTCCCGTTTGCACGAGGTTCCAATCCGGACACAGGAACGAACATCGAGAGGGCGCTCTTCCTCCCCTTGGCGAGCCAGTATGGTATTCTTTATCGGTCGGCTCTCGGCGGTCTGCCTGCGAAGCCATCCTTTCCCGCACCGCCTCATCGTGGATTCGAGCCACACTCCCCCGGGGGGATGCTGGGGAGTTCATGGAAAGTGGAGGCTTAGGCCAAGATAATGTCTACGCTTGCGGAAGTTCCACCAGTATCAAAGACTAAAAAGGAAGTCATTGAGCGCGCGGTCATTCGCTTCGCCGGCGATTCGGGCGACGGCATGCAAATTACGGGCAGCCAGTTTACCAATACGGTCGCCCTCTACGGCAACGACATCGCCACGTTCCCCGACTATCCCGCCGAAATCCGCGCCCCTGCCGGAACCATACCCGGAGTCAGCGGCTTTCAGCTGCATTTCTCCTCCAATGAAGTTTTTACTCCCGGTGACGCCATTGATGCGCTCATCGCCATGAACCCCGCCGCCCTCAAGGTGAACGTCGGCGACCTGAAAGCCAACGGCATCCTGATCGTCAATAGCGACAGCTTCAAGGAGTCGGATCTGCGTAAGGCGCAGATCACCGTTAGCCCCCTCGAAGACCATTCCCTCGACAAGTACCGCGTCTTCGCCGTCGAACTGCAACGCCTTACGCGCGCCGCGCTTCAGCATCTTGGTCTCGACGCCAAAGCCATGGATCGCTGCAAGAACTTCTTTGCTCTCGGCATGTGCTATTGGCTCTACAACCGTTCGACCGATCCCACCATGCGGTGGATTGAAGAAAAGTTCAGCAAGAAGCCCCTGTTGATGGAAGCCAACAAGCTGGCGCTGAAGGCCGGCTATTCCTACTGCGAAGCCACCGAAGCTTTCCAAATCAGTTACGAAATTCCTCCGGCGCAACTGACCCCGGGGGTCTACCGAAACATTAGCGGAAACCAGGCTCTGGCCATGGGCTTCGTCGCAGCCGCCCAAAAGTCCGGGCTCAATCTCTTCCTAGGCAGCTACCCGATCACTCCGGCTTCCGACATTCTGCACGAGCTTTCGCAGTATAAGCACTATGGGGTGATCACCTTCCAGGCAGAAGACGAAATCGCCGCCATCACGTCGGCTATCGGAGCCTCGTATACTGGCTGCTTGGCTATTACCGCCACTTCCGGTCCGGGCATGGCCCTAAAAACGGAAGCCCTTGGCCTTGCGGTCGCCACCGAGATCCCTCTGGTCATTTGTGACATTCAGCGCGGGGGCCCCTCGACCGGCTTGCCCACGAAGACCGAGCAGGCGGATCTCCTGCAAGCGCTCTTTGGCCGCAACTCGGAAGCACCGATCCCCGTACTCGCGGCAGCCACTCCCGGCGATTGCTTTTGGATCGCTCTCGAAGCCTCGCGGATCGCGTTGAAGTACATGATTCCCGTGATTATCCTTTCCGACGGCTACCTTGCCAACGGTGCCGAACCTTGGCGCATCCCCAAGGCCGAAGACATTCCGGCCATTCCCGTCAAATTCGCCACCGATCCTGTCGGCTTCATGCCGTACAAGCGCGATCCGCAGACGCTGGCTCGGCCCTGGGCGCTCCCCGGCACTCCTGGACTCGAGCACCGCATTGGCGGCCTGGAAAAGCAGGATGGCACCGGCAACGTGAACTACGAGCCGCTTAACCACGAGAACATGGTGCGCATCCGCGCGGCAAAAGTTGCCGCCGTGGGCCAGGACATTCCCAATGTGTTGCCCGAAGGCGATCCCGCAGGCGACCTGCTTGTCGTTTCGTGGGGCTCGACTGCCGGCTCCATCACCGCGGCCGTCAAATCTGCGCGCGCCCGAGGATGCAAGATTGGCCATCTGCACTTGCGCTATCTGAATCCGCTGCCGGGCAATGTCGGCGAAGTCATCAAACGCTACAAGAAGGTGCTTGTACCGGAGCTCAACATGGGCCAGCTCCTGTGGGTTCTTCGGGCAAAGTATCTCGTGGACGCTGTCGGCTTGAACAAGATTCAAGGCCGCCCGTTCAAGCAAGCCGAACTCGAACAAAAGTTTGATGAAATGCTGGGAATTCAGGGGAACCATCGATGAGCACCGCAACTCTTCCGCAACTTACGAAAAAGGATTTTCAGACCGACCAGGAAGTGCGCTGGTGTCCCGGCTGCGGCGATTACGCCATTCTCTCCGCCGTGCAGTCCGTGTTGCCGGAACTCGGCATCCGCCGGGAAAACTTCGTCATGGTATCGGGCATCGGTTGCTCCAGCCGTTTCCCCTACTACATGAATACCTACGGATTCCACACCATCCACGGCCGCGCGCCCGCCATTGCCACGGGAGTCAAAATCGCCAACCCGGACCTCGAAGTTTGGGTAGCAACGGGTGACGGCGACGCGCTGGCCATCGGTGGCAATCACACGATTCACATGTTGCGCCGCAACGTGGGCATCAAGGTGCTGCTCTTCAACAACCGGATTTATGGCTTGACCAAAGGACAGTACTCACCAACTTCCGAATTCCACAAAATGACCAAGTCAACGCCCTATGGCTCGCCGGACCGTCCGTTCAACCCGGTCGCCCTCGCTACCGGCTCCGAAGCCACTTTTGTGGCGCGCTCCGTGGACGTCTTCCAGTCGCACCTGAAAGACACGCTAAAGCATGCGGCGGCGCATCGAGGGTCGGCCTTCGTGGAGATTCTGCAGAACTGCAACATTTTCAACGACGGCGCGTGGTTCTCGCTCACCGAAAAGGATGCGCGCAGCGAGCATGTCCTGCAATTGGAGCATGGCAAGCCGCTGGTGTATGGCAAGAACCACGACAAGGGCATTCGCCGGAAACCTGATGGCGACATCGAAGTCGTGCAGCTTGGCAATGGCATTGCTGAGAGCGATCTCGTGATTCACGACGCGCATCATCCGCGTCCCTCGTATGCGTTTTTGCTCTCCCACATGGAGCATCGCCCCGGCTTCCCAACCCCCATCGGCGTTTTCCGCGCATGGGACGATTTGCCTCGTTACGAAGACGTCATGAAAGACCAGATCCAGGAAGTCATCGCCAAGCGCGGTCCCGGAGACCTGAACAAACTCCTGCGTGCAGGGGACATCTGGGAAGTGAAGTAGCCAGCCGGTAAGGGGCTCTACTAAACCAGCTCGTTTGTCCCGCTTTCATCGCGCTTTCCTCATAGCCATTCCACATTGGCTCTGTTATCGTCCCTTTTCTAGCGTTCTAATTCATGAAACCGGCCGTGTTTTGCCGCATCGAATGAAGGGTACGGAGGGTGTTGGGCTTTGGACGAGGTCAACAAACTCGGCTCATTTGCTTTGCTGGGTGATGCGGACCCTGTTCCTCGGAGCCTGTTTGTCGCCTACCCTGAGCAGGCCAAGACACTGGCGCTCCTTCACGAAGTCAGCCGCGAGCTGACTTCCATCCTCGACCGCGAAGAACTTCTCCGGCGCGTCGCCGCGCGCACCAAGAAAATTGTGGACTACGACGTGTTCAGCGTCATGCTGTGGAACGAGCAGACCCAGCTTCTGGAATCTGTCTTCGCCATGCGCTGTAACGATTCCGTTCCCGCGCGCACGCGGCTCCCACTTCACCAGGGTCTTACGGGCACGGCTGCGGGCGAGCGCCGCGTTCTGCGCGTCCATGACGTGAACGAAGATCCTCGCTACATCCGCTGCGAAACGGGTGTGGCAGCACGCTCGGAAATCGTCGTGCCCTTGCTCATGAAGGACCGGCTGATCGGTGTTCTTGACCTCGAGAGCACGAAGCCACACGCCTTCACGCTGGAGCACGAGCGCATGCTCTCCACTCTGGGCTCCTACGTGGCCGTCGCGCTCGAGAACGCGCGGCTCTATGAAGAAGCGCTTCAAAACGAGCGCCGCTTGCGCACCGATTTGGATACCGCCAGGGAAATTCAACGCCAGCTTCTCCCCACCGGCGCCCGCGAAGTCCCGGGGCTCGATTTGGCGGCAGCGTATGTTCCCGCGCGCGAATTGGGCGGGGATTTTTATGATTTTCTCCCCTACGGCGAGGGCCGCCTGGCCATTGCTTTAGGCGATGTATCCGGTAAGGGTACCGCGGCGGCGCTCTACGGTTCTTTGGCCATCGGCACGATTCGCGAAATCGTGGTCGATCACGCCTGCGATCCGTCCTGCATGCTCGGTCTCCTGAACCAGCGGCTCCATAATGCCCGCCTAGATTCGCGATTCATCGCCATGCTCTTTGGCGTCTACGACGCAGCCAGCCGCCGTCTCAGCCTTGCGAATGCCGGAGCACCGTATCCTCTTTTGCTCCGCCATGGCCACGTGCTTTCCGTTCGCCTGGAGGGTGTGCCACTCGGCTTGCTTCCCGGCACTCAATATGATGAGTCCAGCGTTGACCTGCTGCCGGGAGATGTAGTCGTCTTCGCTTCCGATGGGATTTTGGAATCGCAAAATGCCACAGAAGAAGAGTTTGGCCTCCAGCGTCTGTCCTCAGTGCTGAGTGCCATTTCTCCTGATGATTCGGCTCGCGCCATCGCCGAACGCATCCTCGCAGAGACCGATGATCACAGCGGCGCGGGTGTCGCTCCGCATGACGACCGCACCCTGGTTGTTCTGCGCGTAACCGACGAGACCGGCTCCGACTTCTCGAAACTTCCGATCATCTACTAAAGCTAAGGCTCTTCCGAGTGGATTAATGCGTTGCTTCCGCGTTCGAATCGGCCGCCGTTGCCTGTAACAGTTCCGGATTCTTCAGTAGCGGCAGCCATTTCTCGCGCACTGCGGCGAACTCCGGCCAATTCTTTTTCAACACAGGATCCGAAGGCGGCAAGCCCAGCCTTTCAAAATTCTTGTACTGCCCTCTTTGCAGAATCCGGAAGTCCAGATGCGGCCCTGTGGCAAGGCCCGTACTTCCCACCAAGCCGATGGTCTTGCCGATTTCCACGTGCTCGCCGGAGCGCACGAACATGCGTGACAAGTGCAAATACATCGTCTGGTAGCCGCTGAAGTGCGCAATCTGCACCATGTTGCCTTCGCCGCCTTTGCGTCCGGCAAAAATCACGCGTCCGCTTCCAATCGTCTGCACCGGCGTGCCCACAGGAGCACCGTAGTCCGTCCCCATGTGCGGCCGGTAAATCTTCAGGACGGGATGAAACCGCGACCGGCTGAAATGCGACGTCACCGGCGCGCCAAATTTCAGAGGCGAGCGCAAAAATGCTTTTTGCAGGGACTTTCCGTCCGCCGCATAGTATCCCGGCCGACCCGCGGGATCGTGAAAAAGCAACGCCTGATACTTCTTCCCGGGGTTTTCATATTCCGCGGCGAAAATCTTTCCATAGCCCGCCGTTTGCCCGTTCAAATATTTCTTCTTCTCCAGCACCATGCGGAACGTGTCGCCCTGCCGCGGGTCGGTGTAGAAGTCCAGGTCGTAGCCAAAAATCTGCGCCAGCCGCAGCGCCAGTTCCGCCGATTCCCCGGCGTCCTCCACGGCATTGAAGAGCGAATCGTCCACCCGGCCAGTCACCGCGACAATTTCCGTCTTGGAGGGGATTTCGCTGATCCGCGCCGTGAAGCCACGATCCTCCGGAACGATTTTCAACATGCGGTCCGGATCAATCTTGTAATCGATTTCGCGCAGCGCTCCTTCTACCGACCGCCCGACGGTGATGGTATTCCCCGCGCGAAGTTGCCGCAGGTTGAACGCGCGCTGTGCGGCCGCTGACGCTCCGGCCGCCTCCTCCGCGCTCAGCCCGAATTTCTGAAGCGCCGCCATGAAATTCTGGCCGGCAGAAACTGTCTGATTCTGAGGCAGGATTACTTGCTCGCGCATGCGCTTCGCTTCTTCCTGGGCCAGTCTCACTTGGCGATCATATTCATCCGCGGCTACCAGCCTTTGCTTGAACACAAACCCCAGCGTGACCGCACCCGCAGCGCACACGAACAGAACCACGAAGATAAAACGTCGATTCACAATTCCCCCAACCGCAATCCCTGCTGATCCCCAAACCCTGCGGAGGCCGCCAGCTCATCGCCTACCGCGAACTTGGCAGGGTAACGCACTACCCTCTTTTGTCTCAACTTGCGCCCCACGTCAAACGCGCAGTGCCGGAGGTGCGCTCAATCTTCCAACAGGGCAACTCAATTTGAAATGGGCGGGCAGATTGCTAACGAGCCGCTGAACGAATCTCTTGAAGTGAAGTCGTTTCGAAGGAGTGCTAGTTTCCGGTGTTAATCGCCACTGATGGCGTGGAGGCTGAAAAATAATTCTGCTCGCGCAACTTGCGGTACATGATGCCGGCAACCTGGGCAGCCGTCGGCCCCTTTACGCGACGCGTATTCCCCCGCAAAAGCACCGCCAGCGCGATCTTCGGGTGCGTTTCGTTCGCATACGTGATGAACCAACCGATTTTCGAGGGCGTGGTGTGGTCGTCGCACGTTCCCGTTTTGCCGATGGGTTGTTCATCCCCTCCCCGGTCATAGCTCGACCGGCCCGTGCCGTACAACACCGCTGCAAGCATGCCTTCGCGGATCTCCGGAAGAATTGGGGCGATGTTCAATTCCCTCTTCACCTTCGGCGTAAAATTCTCCACGTCTTCCTTGCTGTGCGGATACTGCAAGTAGTACAGCGTTCCGCCGTTCGCAAATGCCGCGGAAAGCGCCGCCAGCTGCAACGGCGTCACCTGAATTCCCTCGCCGAAGCTGGACATTCGCGCGACTCCGCCGTGCGCCGGTGCCACCGTGGGAAAAGAGCCTGGATGCTCATCCGGCAGGTTGTACCCGGCAAGTTCGCCAAGCCCCAGCAGCCGGCCATACTTCGAAACCGTATCAAATCCCATGCGCGCGCCGAGCTGCTCGAAAAACTCGTTGTTCGAGCGCGCCATCGCCTCCGTCAGGTTCATATATTTGCGGCGGCCGACTCGCAGCATCGTGTCGGGCGTGATCACATTTTCTTGCAGCGCCGCGAGCGCGATGGTCGGCTTGATGGTCGAGCATGGAATGTAGCCGTCACTGAACGCAAGTTTTTGATTGACGACGGTCAGGATGCGACCGGTGTTCGGATCCACCGCAACGACCGCGCCGTTGTACCGCCCTAGCGCAGAAAGCGCCGCCGCCCGAACCACGGGATCATCGTACGTGCCGTCATCGGTGCTTGACGAATCCGCAAACGTGGGAACTCCGGGATAGCGTGCTGCATATCGGCGCGCGCGCGAACGCGTCGAGGCCGTTCCGCCGGCAGGCATTGCCGGGACGGGCAGCGCACAAAGCGCCGCCAAGAGAATTGCGATGCTGGTTTTTCCGTACTGCTTCACCGTTCCCACCCTCATAACGGAAGTCGATAGCGCCTTCGCGTCTAACCCCGGATTACCTCACCGTTTATCACGCCGGGATCGAATATTTACCTTAGCCTCATCTCAGCGTCAACAAACATTGTCAGAAATTCTCGCTGACCGTTCGTTGTTGCTACGGGATGTCAAACTTGCTTCTTCCCGCTCGGGGATAGCTTGCACCCCTTTGGCCAATCGGAAGCGCTGTTGATTCGATGCGACTTAAGGTCGCAACGCTTGCCTCATCAGGCTCAAACGCGGCACCGAAGAGGCACACTTCCTCTCACCATGAGACATATTCTAGGAGGTTTGCGTCTGGTACCGCAATAGAGGACAAGCTCTAGTACGCGCTTATGTGCTTTGTTTTCAATAGCTGACCGTCAGGTCAGGAGCCTGCCCCTTCGCCCGGCCCGTGTAAGTCCTTCGCCAGGTACTCCCAAATCGCCCCTTCTCATCTCGAAACGCTTAGGACTTCCCGGACTAATATGCCTCTGCCTCTCTCTTTGATACAGCTAGATAACCGCGCGGGAGTGGGCGTAACGCCTGGCAAGTCGCTAATCGGAAATAGACCATTAGCAAACAAGGGGCGCGATGAATTGCGCCCCTCTCAAGGTTTTCCTTCTGACTGTGAACTGTAAACTGTCGATCGGAGGTCCTCCCTGGACCGTAGATTCCGACGGGGTCGGAACGGTTAACTCTCTTCGGCTACCGCGCGGGACGCGCCTTCGAGGCGTCCGCGCCCGCTGCGGCCGTGGCCGTTTTCACCGGCGGCTTCTCGCCATGTGCCGGAGCCGGAGCAGCATGGCCGTTTGCTCCGGAAGACGCGCCCGAATTGCCCGGCTGCGGGATTTCCAGTTTCTTGCGCAGCGCGTTTTCGAGCTTCTCGCGAATGTCCGTGTTTTCCTTCA
>QHYM01000068.1 GCA_003223295.1 Acidobacteriota bacterium
GAAACGACCGGAACCGGCCATTTGCCATCCAGTCAGTGCTGGGGTTATCAAGGAGATCGCTCCCGAAACGGGGGCCGGATTCGCCTTGCTTGCGATCGCGGCCGCAGTGCGCCGCGCCAGGGTCAGCGCCGTAAGGGACGGATTTGCCGAGCCTAGCGCTGGAAAGAGTGCAGGACCTGCCGCATAGGCGTTTTGAAGGTTGTGGAACCGCCCGTCCAGATTGACGACCGAAGCGTTTGGGTCTGTTCCCATCCATAGTGTCCCCGCCTCGTGATGCGTGGTACCAAGGCCGTCGCGAACCTTTCCAGGTGGCGGTGGTACAGCGTTCCAGACACCATCGTAGAAATACTCGACGTTTGCTGGAGCACCCGCAAGTGCCTGCGCCAGCTGTATGGCGGCTTGATCCATCGTGTCCCACAAAGTTCTGTCCTTTGCTGTGGCAACCAGGCTCACGTAGGCCCGGCGCATCCCAAACTCGTCGCTCTCGAACGGACTTAAGTCCATCCAACTTGTTCCCGCATTAGCGTTTGTCGCGTTCTTGTCTCCCACCATTTCGCCAATGCCCCGGAACGTGATTGTGATTTTGTCGAACTCCTCCGAAGCGAGTAATTGATCGAGAAGATCAACGTCCGGGACCATTCGCCACATCGCTTGCTCAGCATTTGGAGAATCGACCGCGGCGGCGGTCACCTGGAAGTGGTACCTGCCCTGAGGAGTCGAGCCCCGTACCAGCATCGCCGCCGTGGTAACCTGCTTCGGAAGCGTGCCGAATACGGTCCGAGGAATGCGAACCGTTGTGTTGCTGCGTAGGTGCGCCATCAGATTGCGGCCCATGAGCGGCGTGGGAAACGACTCGAGCGCGAGGCGGGTCGATTCAATGGTGCTCGCGGCTAGGACAACCGCGCAGTCCAGCGAAACAGGAATAAACTGTTGCTGACCGTTGTAGTAGAGCTCGATAGCGTTGATCACGCCGTTGCTGTCATGAAGTTTGACGACATGCGCGTGAGGAACGAGAAACAAGCGTCGGACGTTGTCCGGGTCGCCGGCAGCTTCACGGACTGCGTCCACGAAGATTGGCGCACTGCTGTACTTGTCAAATGGGAAGATACCGGGTGTTGGCGATGATCCTTGTACGGCAAGCGGCGCGACCTGAACCCCGTCGACAGTTGAAACCGCTTTAGCCGCGGTGTCCATCGCACTCTTCAGGGCATCAAAGAGATCGCCACTAATGAAATCCGTTGCAGGGTCTACACCAATTTCCTTTTCTGTGTCGCTGTAGTTGGCCTTCAAGTATGTTTGCAGCTCTGTGGGCCAGTTCTTCAGATCTGCGTCGGTTAGCTTCGGAGACCAACCTCCCCAGTAAAGTGACCGCCCTCCAAAACAGTAGGCGAGTCCGGGGAATCCTACGTTGCTGCGCCAAGGCAGTCCCCAGACTCGCTCTCGTGGGACGCCGGGGTCCATGGTCGTTGGGCCTGGTACATTCAGGCCGATCCGGCTCAAATTCTGGACATGTTCCGAGACAAGAAAGCTCCCGGCATCCAAAACGAGGACGCGCAGATTGCCAGCGCCCTTTCGGTAGATTTTCTCCGCGACGTAGGCGCCATACATCCCGGCTCCGATGACAATCGCATCGAACGGGAAGCCGCCATTGTTGACAGCTTCATCGTAGGTGTTACAGACGTATCGACCCAATATGTCGAGCGAAAACGTGGTTTCCTGCACTTCAACGGTGTTCGGTCCTTCCTGAAGATTGCGAATCATGTGGTCCTCCTGCGAGCAGGCTTACTGAGGGAGAGTGGGACAGAATTCTAGGCCTACGTTAGTGGAATTACCATACCGAAGCTGCGGTCAAGCCAGAGCCCTCCCTTCACTTGTGGTTCCACCCTTAGTTCGCGAGAAAAACAATGTACTGGTACCGAGGATTTTTTCTTATTTTTGGGATCGCGAACACGAGAACTCGGCTACAGGCAAATGGGAGTGCTCAAGCCAACTACGGTTCATCAGGAGCTGAGGGTTCTCAGGCGAATGCTGAACGTAGCGGTGCGCAAGAAACTCCTGCAAGCCAATCCCTGTTGGGGCGTTGAATTCCCAGTGGCGGTGAGGGGCCTCTTTCGGCCTCACTACGTTACCTGGTCAGAGCAACGCCGCATTGAATCCCAGGCTCCGCCACATCTTCGGAATATCGTTCAGATCATCACAGAGACGGGACTCAGGGTGTACAAGGAACTCACACCCATGAGGAAGGACCAAATAGACTTTGTGAATGCCACCGTTTGGATACCCGACTCCAAGACTCCGAACGGTATCGCTGAAATTCCCCTGACGCCTCTAGCGATCGAAGCCTTCAAGAGCCAGATGCTGATCTCGGGGATCGGGCCCTTCTTGTTCCCAAGTAACAAAAATCCGTCCGGTCACCATAAGAATCTCAAGACTGCATGGCGGAAGACACTGAAACGCGCAGGAGTTCCCTACTTCAGGATCTATGACCTGCGCTCCACCTATGCGACGAGGCTCAGTGCAGGCGGTGTCGCCGACGAGTGGGTTACACAACTCCTTCGACAGGGCGACGCAAAGGTCTTCAAGAAATATTCGCAGATGAAATTGCAGATGAAGCGAGAGGCTTTGGAGAAAATGAACCGCCAAGCCAATTGAGATGCCGCTGGATTCTGGCACAGCCACGATTCAGTAAAAGTATTTGGCACAGTGAGGCCAAAAATGATGACTCGGATTAGGAGTAAAGTTGGGAAGTGCTTTAGAATGAATGCAGCACTTCATGTCGGGGCGTAGCGCAGCCTGGTAGCGCGCCTGCCTTGGGCGCGCACAGAGCGACTCCAACATTTCCTTCGCTTACTTCTAACTACTAATGTTTCCAACAAATCGGGGAGTCTGCTTTCGCTCAAAAGCTAACCCGAATGGCATCAAAACGTTGGATTCTGGCACAGCTTTGGCACAGGAAAGTCGCGTGCTTTTGCAGCAGGCGGCCTCCCTTATACAGGCACTTCCACACGCACCCGCTCCAGTGCTCTAACAGCAGGCGTCTCCCTAAGCGACCTTAAGGATCTGGCACTGTTTTGGCACAGGCACGTCAGCGCGCCTGCTCCGTTGCTTTTAGGGCTTGAGCCCCTCACGGATCTGGCAAAGCGGTTGCGCGCGGCTCATTTTGGCCCTCACCCTGGAACCGGCCGAGAGTGCGGAACTGCCTAGAATGTGCACCTGAAGGAAGGGCTACTTACGGAAGAGAATGGAATTTGTAACGTGGGGGATGACACGAGAATGAGACATTGGTGGGTTCTTCTTCGCGTTCGCCTGCCCAGATACCTGAAGACTTGCAGTCCAGTCGAAATGACGAGATTCACCCTGCCTCTGCGAGGAAACTGCAGCGACGTATGGCAATGGCGGCGGCTCCGCGATAGAGGTCAAGTCGAGGACAGCTACGCCATTTCCGGCGGCGCCGGTGATTGCAAGCAAAATGTTGTCCCTGCCATCCGACACCAGCGCATCGTAGTTGGGAGAAAGCGCAAACGGCAGTGCGATTCGGTTGTGCAATGTCCCCAGCCGCCCGTCGTAAACATCGATCCCGTTCGTTGAAGGCTGAAAGAGCAGACTGCCATCGGGGCTCAGTTTTGTGCCATAGACATAGGAAATGTTCTGTATTTCGCGGTCGTTCAGTGTGAAGAATGATCGGGCATTCAGGTCCGAGTCGTATAACCGTTTACGATCACTCTTACGGTAGCAAGCCAAACTAGCGGCGGGACGACACCTACCGGTACGGTGGGTTTCAGTGTGGATGGAGAATTTCTTGCAGATATACCGTTAGCCAACGGATCGGCGAGCTACACTTTCACAGGAACTTTGATACCCATCCAGCATACGGTCACAGCAACCTACAACGGTGACAGCAATTATGCCTCGCGCAGTTTCTCCGTGTCGCATACAGTCAGTCCTCCGACCTATGCTACGCAAACGGTCCTGACAGCGGCGCCTTCGACCATACTGGCCAGCCAAACTGTGCGCCTCTCGGCCGTCGTCACAAGCGCAGTTAGTGTTCCTGCTGGTGTGGTCACCTTCCTGGACGGCTCGGCCAGCATTGGTTCAGCCACCATCGACTCAGCCGCCACCGCGCATTTCGATACTGCGTTGTTGGCGCCTGGGGTTCATTCGCTCGCCGCGACGTTCCAAGGGTTCACAGAAAACGGGTTCAATGGAGGAACAAGTTCTTATGTGGCGGCGATTTTCTCGCCTAGTACGTCGGCGGCCACCACGGAGACGGTAAACGCTATCGCCACAGGCGCGACACTTACTTCCAGCCCAACTACGGTAACCGCGGGCGCGGTGGTGAACTTTACCGCGCAGGTCAGCTCCAATTCCGGGGTTCCGTACGGCGGCGTTTCCTTCTACGACGGAACCGTCCTGCTAGGCACGCTTCCCCTCAATGCCGGCGGGAATACGACATTTAGCACGGCGTCTTTGGTAGCCGGCTCTCACTCCATCACGGCTGCTTTCAACGCGAATGGTCCTTTCGCCGGAAGTATTTCTGCGCCCGTTAGTATTTCCGTGCTGGCGGCTGCGGCTACGGCGCGTGCGACGCTGGTTTCGTTGGCTCCCGAAATGAATCCGCCGAATAGCAGTTCAACTTTGGTCGCAACCGTCAGCTCTCCAGAAGGATCGCCAGCGGGTACGGTGACCTTTCTGGATGGTGGAACCATTCTGGGAACAGCTGTGACAG
Source organism: Acidobacteriota bacterium (assembly GCA_003223295.1). GTDB lineage: Bacteria > Acidobacteriota > Terriglobia > Acidiferrales > UBA7541 > Acidiferrum. The sequence continues at coordinate 4,727 of QHYM01000068.1, forward strand.
ATCTATCTTCAAATGCAGTCCTGCGGGTCGGCACCCTTGGAAGCGGAATTCACAACTTCACTACAAGTTTTTCAGGGGGGCCCGAGTTTTCCCCAAGTGTATCACCTGCGCTTTACAACTTTTGGCCAGAAACGGGGCCAGGATTCACAATGACTCTTGGATCTAGAACTCTGCGTGTTACACCCGTGCGTTCTGAATCGCTGCAAGTCAGAATTGAGCCTCTTTCCAGTTTCGGACAACAAGTTCAACTATCCTGTGCCGGTGGTTTGCCCGAGGGACACGCCTGCCTCTTCTCACCAAATACGTTGAATGGCAAAGGAATTTC
>QHYM01000069.1 GCA_003223295.1 Acidobacteriota bacterium
GACGGCCGCTCGCGCGATAAAGCCGATGTGCCGGGCGCGCGCCAGGTTGTGGAGATGCTCGATGCAGATGCCCGTGAGGTTGGCAGTCTCTGTGTCCGTGAAGATCTTCTGGCTCGACTTGACCTTGATCATGTTTGGCCCTCTGGATGGAGCGGCCTCATGGTTCGGCGTTGGCGGGGGCCACAGCGCGGGCCGTTGATCCTGAATTTGTGGACGCTCTCGTCCTCCTTACCACGATAGCCGCAGCGGACTGGTTTGCAATCGAGAGAGGACAGCAATTAGCGGCCGGAAGAAGCCGAGTTCGACCGTCCGGTAAACCCCTGAGGCCAATGGACTTGTCCAGCGACCGGGCCCGAAAAGTCGACCGTACAAGAACCGCAGGGAGTCAGGCAGGAAGCGCCCTAGAAAGGGAAGGAAACGGGATGGAAACTGAGGCTAAAAAGATTGAAGGCGCAACGGCCTTGCGGCCGCTGCGCCCTCTTTTAATTGTGCCGCAAAGTTTTTGAGGCTTCCCGGCTCAATCTGTGCGTGAGCGTAAGCCCAGCGCTTTTTCCTGGCAAGAGGAATCTGAAAGTTTCGCTGTGGAAAGCTGTGCATGGCTGTGCAAAAGCCCCAAACCGGAAAATGGCGATTCGACAATTGAAATCGCGGAGAATGGCAAGACGGCGCCAGCCGAGCAGCGTTCAACGCCAGTACTTCACGCGTGGCCAGACCGCTTGCAGGTTCCACTGCAACCCGCGGCAAAGAAGAATCGGGCGCGTCTCGTAGGAATAAGCGTAAGGAATGTTCAGCGTTGCGGCCACTTCGACGGAAGCGAATTCCTTGCGCGCCTCGGACTCAGACTGGCCGACAAGAATGACAATTGCTCCTGTGTAGTTGCGCGGCCCCCACAGAAAATAATTTTGATGGCCGCTGAGGGCTTTGGGTAGCCCGTAGCGCGGACCAAAAAAATCGATGGCGCCAGCTTGGCCGTAGTTGTCGCAGAAAATGGCGGTCTTGGTCTGCTCCTCAGGCGACAGCGAGTGATAAACGCGAGCGACGGCGGCGACTTGCTCCTGCCAGGGAAGTTCGTCCGCGTAATACTGCGGGAGAACGGTGCCGACGAAACTGCGCTCCGTGGGTTTAGGCTGCAACGGCGAATGCGATTGATAACGCACAAAAGCATCAAGCGAAAGCACGGGAAGAACGAGCGGCAAAACAATCGCGACTCCCGCGATCAGCCACGCGAAGCAAACCGGCTTGAGAATGGCGCGCCACTTTGTTTGTTGCTCGATGGGGCGGGACAGAAAATGCTCGACGGCAACGGCACCCGCTGCCAGCACAATCGGGTAAGCCGGAGCTGCGTAATAATCTTTGCCATGCGAAATCAGGAAAAACGCGAAGGTGATAATGAACGCCCATCCGAAATTGCGATAAGGCTTTGCGGCGCGCGAGAAAAAATAAAAAAGCAAGCCGCCGAGCCAGAATGGAAAAGTGAATGGATTCATCATCAAGATTTGCTGGGCCAGGTACGCGGCCGGCGGGTAAGCAATGTCTTTGCCAGTGCCGCGGATATTGTGCATCAGTTCGAGGAACGGCCAGTGGTGCTGGATATTCCAAATCAAGTTGGGAAGAAAGATCAGGAGCGCCACCGCGCCGCCCGCGAAAAGCCATGGCGTAAACAAAAGTTTGCGTTGTTGCGTGAGAAGAAGTCCGAAAAGCAAAGCGAAGGCAAAGATGGCGATGGAGTATTTATTTTCGAGCCCGAGTCCGGCGATGGCGCCGAAAGCGAGCCAGAGCTTTGGGTTTTGCGTGTTAATCATGCGCAGGATGGCGTAAGCACAACCGGTCCAGAACAACGGTTCGAAAGCATTCATGGCGAACTGGTGATCGATGACCCACCACACCGCGGGAGTGGCGGCCAGTGCGGCGGTAAGCGCGATGCCGTAGCGCTTCGCGCCAAGTTCGCACGCGAACGCGGCGGCCAAAACGATGCGCGCCGCTCCCGCCAGCGCAGGCCAGAAAATCAGCGCGGGGAGCGAAGTGCCAAGGGTGTGGCGCGCGATCCAGGCAATGAACGGGAAAAGCGGAGGCAGATCCACATAGCCGAAGGAAAGATGTTCAGAGCAAGCGAGGTAATATAGCGCGTCACGAAAGTAGCCATAGCGCGTGGCCGTCGCCATATGCAAGACAAAATAGGCGAGCGCAATAAGGCAAACCCACGGCCATAACGAAGGCCGCGGAGCCGAATCGTGATGGAGAGGCGTGTGAGCCAAGGAGCGCAAGAATAACAACAGAAACAAGGATCGGCAAACGCACAAAGGCGGCTAAGGAATTTCGCGAGAACTACGTTGCTTGTTGCCGTTCACTCCGGGAGCGGCGGGCAGCCGGGAAATTCGCGCTGCGAAGTATTGCCGATGTAGCCGAGGTCGGCGATGCCGATTTTACTGGTGTAGAAGCCGTCGCAGGTCATGTTACGGAGAAGAGCGAAGAAGGAAACTCCATGACTGAGCGAGGGATCCTGCTTGGCGTTTTTCCGGAAGGCGATGAGGTCGAGGACTTCTTTCTTCTGCTCCGGAGCGCAATCGAGAAAGACTTTGCCGTAATGATCGGTGCAATAACCGTCGAGCCAGAAGAGGCCGCCGCCAAGCCGCAATTGAAATTTCTCGTTCTCGCTGGTGAGGAGATCGATGAATTCGGGGGCGCCCGCTTCGACAGCGCCGCCGGATTTATCGTCCTTGGGAATGATCATGTCGCAGAGAACGACGAGAGCAGCATACTGCACCGCGGAAAAATATTTCGGCATGTAATTCCCTGCCGGAGACGCTGCTTTTTCCTTGCGGACCACTTGGTGGATGTATTCGGCAGCTTCGGCGGGAATGACTTGCAAGACAGAACCAGCAGCGGCGCCGACAGCGAAGGTGCGAAGAATGTCGCGGCGGGAGATGGATTCGTTGGCCATTAGAGGTTGCCCTTTCTGGCTTCGTCGAGGAGATATTCGGAGGCTCGCCACGAGAGCGCCATGATGGTGAGCGTGGGATTCTTGTCGGGATTGGTGACGAGCGGAGCACCGTCGGTGACGAAAAGATTCTTCACGTCGTGGGCCTGGCAATAGCCATTGAGCACGGAAGTTTTGGGATCCGCGCCCATGCGCGCCGTGCCGACTTCGTGAATAATCTTTCCTCCGGGCTCGATGCCAAAAGGAAGATCACCATGAATGGAAGTGCGGGTCTTGTATTCGCCGCCCATGGTTTCCACAATGGCGCGAAAAGTTTCCTGCATGTCCTTGGCCTGAAGCAATTCATAGTCGGACCATTTGAAGTGAAAGCGCAGGACGGGGATGCCCCATTGATCGACGAGGTCGGGATCAATTTCGCAGTAGGTGTCCGGATTAGGAATCATTTCGCCGCGGCCCGCGAAGCCGATGTGGCAGCCATACGTTTTGCGAGCGCGCTGCTTTAAAGAAAGGCCGTAGCCTTCTTCATCGCGATTCATGCCGTTGAAAATGCCGACGCCAGGCATCTCGCGGCCGCCGCCAAATTCGATGTGATAGCCGCGGGGAAAATCATTCTTGCGGTCGAATTTCCACCACGGCATGTACATGTGCATGCCGCCGGTGCCGTCGTGATTATGAGGAACGGTTTTTTCAAGTTGCGGGAAATAACCGTACCCGCCGCTGCCCACGGAATCGGTCAGGTATTTGCCGACAACCCCAGAGGAGTTGGCAATCCCATTGGGGAAAAGAGCGGACTTGGAATTGAGCAGCAGCCGCGCCGATTCGCAAGCGCTGGCGGCAACCACGATGGCACGAGCGTTGACGCGTTTTTCGGAACGCGTGGCTTTATCAATGTAGGAGACGCCGGTGGCTTTGCCCTCTTTGTCGACAAGGATCTCGCGGGCCATGGCCCCGGTGACCATAGTGAGCTTGCCGGTTTTCATCGCGGGAGGAAGCAGGACCTGGCTGGAGCTGAAGTTGGATGCCGTGACGCAGCCCCGCCCGCACTGGCCACAATAGTGGCAAGGCAGGCGGCCATTCACGGATTTCGTAAGAATGGCGAGGCGCGACGGGATGCAGGTGATGTTGAGCTTGTCGCAGGCCTTCTTGACCATCAACTCGGTGCAGCGAGGCTTAGGCGGAGGGAGAAAGACGCCGTCGGGCGCGCTGGGAACATTTTCTTTGGTGCCGAAAACGCCGATGTAGGATTCCACTTTGTCGTAATAAGGCGCGAGATCTTCGTAGGTGATGGGCCAATCGTCGCCAAGACCATCGCGCGTTTTGGATTTGAAATCGACGGGAGCAAAGCGGAGGGCGATGCGGCCCCAGTGATTGGTGCGCCCGCCTACGATGCGCGAGCGGAACCACTGAAAATCCGAGCCGGGGGCGGAAGTGTAGGGCTCGCCTTCAATCTGCCAGGCGCCATTGGGCGCGAGGAACTCCCCGAAATTTTCGCGCGCCCTCCGGCCCGGCTTCGAGCAGGACGCAGTTGAGGCCGCCCTCGGTGAGGACTTTCGCGGCCATGCCTCCGCCTGCGCCGGAGCCGATAATGCAAACGTCATATTGTTTGGGAGAACGAATTACCTGCGGCATTTTTGAGAGCTTCTCCTTGGACTTTGCGACCGCGGATTGCGGGGCTAGCGGGCGGGGCAAGCCCCGCCCCTACAAGATACTCTTCCTCTTAAAATGAGCAAGGCAAGTCCCCGCGCTACAGATTATTCTTCTTCATTTCGGAGACAGCAAAATCGCAGGCGCGCGCCGTAAGCGCCATGTAGGTCAGCGACGGATTCACACAGGAAGAAGAAGTCATGCAACCGCCGTCGGTGATGAAGAGATTCTTGGCGTCGTGCGCCTGATTGTTGGCGTTGAGCACGGATGTCTGGGGATCGCGGCCCATGCGCGCCGTGCCCATTTCATGAATGCCAAGGCCCGGAGAACTGATTTCCTGATACACCTGGATGTCTTTGGCGCCCGCGGCAGCGAGCATTTCTCCCGCTTGAATCGCGATATCTTTCGACATGGCATGTTCGTTGTCGTTCCAGGCGCAGTGAATCTTGAGGGTGGGAATGCCCCAGGCGTCCAGTTTCTCCTTGTCGACTTCAACATAATTGTTGTGATTGGGGAGGCACTCGCCAAATCCGCCCATGCCCATTCGCCAAGGACCGGGCTTTCGAAGCGCGCTCTTGAAATCCGCGCCGATGCCACTCATCCACGTGCCGCGCGACCAGCCTTCGCGGAATCCGCCACCCTGATAGCCATAGCCGCGGATGAAAGCCTTTTGTTTGGTGTTGACGTTGCGAAAACGCGGAATGTAAATGCCATTGGGACGGTTGCCAAAGGGCAGTTTGTCTTCATGGCCCGGCATCATGCCGTTCGCGCCGGCGCCCATGTGGTGGTCCATGAGATTGTGGCCAAGCTCGCCGCTGGAATTAGCAAGGCCGTTGGGAGATTCCGGAGTCGCGGAATTGAGAAGAATGCGAGTGGACTCGAGAGTCGAGGCACATAGAAAAACGACGCGAAGAGTCAGCCGACCCGTTTTCTGCGCGGCAGGAAGCGTGGAATTCAAGCTGCTGAAATAGGATTGCGTGATACAGCCGCGATGACAAACCCCACAATAATGGCAAGGGGCACGGCCCTTATGGACGCGGGTGAGCACCGCAGAGCGGCCGATGGTCATGATGCGGTCGTCGAAGTGCTTGGCGAGCGCGTCTTTGAAATCCAGCTCGACACAGGTCATTTCCATCGGGGGAAGGAACTTGCCGTCAGGTAGCTGTGGGAGACCTTCGGGCTGGCCGCTGATTCCGGCGAATTCTTCCACATAGTCGTACCAGGGAGCGATGTCGGCATAGCGAATCGGCCAATCGACGGCGACTCCGTCTTTCACGTTGGCCTCGAAATCGAGATCGCTCCATCGATAGCTTTGGCGGCCCCAAGTGATGGATTTTCCGCCGACCTGGCGGCCGCGAATCCAGGAGAAATGCTTTCCAGGATCGGAGGAGTAGGGATTTTCGGCGTCGCTGACGAAGAATTTGTGAGAGTACTCGTCGCAGGCGTAAAAGCATTCGCGCTGAATGTGCTGCGTGCGTTCACGTTCGGCACGATTGTCCCATCCGCGGTATTTAAGTTCCCAAACAGGAACGTGCTCAACATAGTCGTGGTTGGGATCGATGGTGCGGCCCGCTTCCAGGACCAGCGTGTTGAGGCCTTTTTCGGTGAGTTCCTTGGCGGCCCATCCGCCGGTGATTCCCGAGCCAATGATGACCGCGTCGTAGGTATTCGAATTCTGCGCCATGAGCTTATGCCTTTCTGTTTGCGGGAACCGCCGCGCAACCGTGGAAGGAGCCAGGAATAATTTCCAGATTCAGTTCTTTGGTAAAAGCGACTTCCGACGTGTAATAGCCATGGAGAGTTATGTTCTTGAACACCACAAAGAATTTGCCTTTGAGTTGAGTGTCGCGCTCCTCGTCGGGAGTATTGGAAGCCCGGCGTCTCATTTCGGTGCGTGCGATCGAGACGGCATCGTCCATCGAGCGCAAGAGCGTGAGTTGTTGGGACGCTGAAGCAGCGGCGAAATCCTTTCCGAAGAGCTCGTTGCTTTGCTTATCAACGTCCGCGAGACCGTCGAGGAAATTGCGGCGCTCTTCATCGGTGGCCCATTCGGTGAGGATGACGTCGATGAATTCGTTGACGCGGGCAGCTTTGGCGCCGGGCGTATCGGTGGCAGGGATGATCGGATCGATCATGGCGACGACGGTATCGTTCTGGTGAGGATTCAAAGTGCGTAGAGAGTAGGAGGCGTCCGGATGCGCCTGGCGGTAGAAAGCAAAAAGCTCCGGAGTCATGGCGGGCAGAACCGCCCCCGCTGTAAGCATGCGAAGCACATCACGCCGATTCATATTTCCTCCCGGATTCGAATGTACGAGCGGCACGCTGGGCGCGCGCGCTGCTGATGGCAAGTTCGCGAGCGTCGCGCAATTCCTTCACGGGATCGCCCAGGGGATGGAATTCCATGGCGACATAGCGGGAATAACGCAGTTCGGCGAGCTTGCGGAAAATGTTGGGATAGTTGATTTCACCGGTGCCGGGGTGGTGGCGGCCGGGAACGTCCGCAACGTGGACGATGGCGATGAGATCGATGTTTTTTTCGAGCTTGGCGATAAGATTACCGGCGGAAATCTGCTCGTGGAAGAGATCGTAGAGAAACTTGACGTGGGGATTGCCGACCGAACGCACGATTTCAAAGCCTTCGGCGGACTGGGTAAGGAAATACTTGGGATTTTCTTCCGGGTCGATATTTTCGATAAGGAGTTCGATGTTGTTTTCAGCGGCGATGTCCGCGCCGCGCTTAAGGGTTTCGATGCAGTTGGTGTGCATTTCCTCGGGAGAGAGGCCAGGAATTTTGTTTCCCGTCTGCATAATGAGACGGGTGCATTCGAGTTCACGCATGGAGGGGATGAAGTCGCGCAAGGATTTGAGAAAGGCGTCGCGTTTGGTGGAATCCGCCAGCGGAATCCATACGCCGCAGGTGCCGTCAATCTCAATGCCGAGTTCGCGCTTCTTGCGGCGCGCCTCGGCAAAATCTTCCTTTTTCCAATCCTTGAATTCATCGACAAGCTCAACGGCGTGATAGCCGGCTTCGGCGACCTTTTCGAGACGCTGGGCAAACGGGAGATTGCGGTAGACGGTCCAGAGCATCACGGTAAGGGAGAAAGGCACGCCGTCGGCTTCCGGGGCCGGGGGAACCGGCAGCGCGGCAGCAGAGGCATCTCCGACCGCGGCTGATACAGCGGCGCCGGCGCAAACTCCCATGAATTCTCGGCGATGCATTTCAAGCCCCCAAGATTTCATTGCGAACGTTTTTCAAAACGTAGGCGGCGCGCTCGACGCCGACTTCCCCAGCCAGGATGGGGTCTTCGTTTTCGATGCTCAGGATGCCGTCGTAGCCGACGTCCATGTAAGCCTTGATGATAGATTTCCAAAGACTGGCGCTGTGGCCGTAGCCCACGGCGCGAAACGTTTCTGAGGCCGAGTCGAGGTCGCTGGTTTCGAAAGCGAAGTTCAACACGCCATACTTGTTGACGTTCTCGGGAAAAAAGACGGTGTCCTTCATGTGCGCATGATAGATGGCGCCCTGCTTTCCGAGGAAATGAATGACTTCAACGGGATCGCAACCCTGCCAGAAAAGGTGGCTGAGATCGTTGTTGGCGCCAATTTCTTCGCCGACAGCTTCGCGCAGTTTGATGAGCGTGCGCGGATTATAGACGACAAAGTTGGGATGCATCTCGAGAGCGAGCCGCTTGACGCCGTGCTCGCGAGCGTATCTTGCGGCTTCCTTCCAGTACGGCACGACTTTTTCTTTCCACTGCCAATCCTGCATCTTGGCGTATTCGGGAGGCCAGCGGTAAGTGATCCAGTTTGGCTGCGTATCCTGCGGCGTGCCACCGGGACAGCCGGAAAAGCCAACGATGACTTTGACATCGAGCATCTCGGCAAGAAGGACGGTTTTGCGGAAGGTGTCGATATCCTTCTTGGCGATGCTGGCATCCGGATGGATGGGATTGCCATGGCAACTCAGCGTGGCGACGCGAATACCGCGGTCTTCAAACTTTTTCTGCCAAGCTTTGGCTTTGGAGCGCTCGGCGATGAGGTCGTCGAGAGGACAATGGTGATTGTTAGGATAGCCGCCGGTGCCGATTTCCATCGCTTCGAAGCCGAGGGCGCTGACCTTGTCGAGCATGGCGTCGAGCGAAAGACGGTCGTAGACCGGATCAAAGACGCCAATGGGGATTCTGCGCAAGTTGCCGGCAGGTTTGGGAATTACGGAGGGCGAGGAGGCTACCGATTCCGCTGCGTGGGCCACGACGGAACCGCCGGGAACAGTGGCCGCCAGCAGGCCGCCGGAGGCAGCGAGAAACTGCCTGCGGTCGATCGAGTTTTGGAGCGCGCAATCTTGGTGCGCCGAATCCTTGGGCAGCGAATCTTTGGGGAGAGACTCCATGCGCGTCACCTCGGCAAACGCAGCACCGCAAACTGACACCATTGTTCTGCGGCATTATACGACGGTGTGATGCGTAAACAAGCACTGAAAATCGATTTTCTAGAGGAATCGTTGTTATGGAAGGCGAAAGGCTGGGTTAAGGGAATTCAAATTATCAGCGGCGCTTGAGATCGTTAAGAGGGGGCACGGAGACAGGCACGGTGAGGGCGCGCTCGGGCGGCTGCTTGCCGCGCTGCAGGGCGTCCACAAACATTTCCATGGCCTGGCCGGTGTTGGGAGGAACGAAAATGGTGGCGGCGAGAAGGCCACTTTTAACCCAGGCCTGGCCGGTCTTGGGCAGGCCGTCGCAACCGAGAAAAGGCAGGCTGAGCCAGCGCTCTTTTTCCGTTTCGACGGGCAATTCTTCAAAGGCTTTGCGCGCGCCGATGGCCATGGAATCGTCCTGAGCGGCGACGAGGTCAATGGCGGCTTTGCGCGAAGTGGTGAGCTTCAGCCAGGAGCGGACGGCTTTTTGGGCGCTTTCCTCGGTCCACTGGGCGCGCAAGAGGGTGGCGTGGACGTTGGCGGGCTTGGTTTCCTGCATGCCCGTGGTGCGATCTTTGGCGGCGGAGTTTTCGCCAGGCCCCTGAACGCAGAGAATAGCGCCGCCATGAGGCACGAGCGCGGCGATCTGGCGGCCCTGGATGCGGCCGATCTCGAGATGGTCGGAAGTCACCACGAAAACGGGTGCGGACGAGGACTTGCGGAGTTCCGGGATGTAATTGGCGTCACGATTGAGAACGGCCCACCCGATACCGGCAGAAGCGGCTGCGCGAGCGACCTGGGGAAGAGCGGTGCCGCCGACGGGCTCAAAGATGATGGCATCGGGGCGGTGAGACTCTTCGGCCTGGATGGCCTTGAGAAGCTGCGTACTCTGAGTGATGGCGTCGTTATCGGCGTAAATGACCTGGAGCTCGACGCCGAGTTTCCGAGCGGCTTCTTCTGCGGACTGCGCCTGTTCGATTTGATAATCGTTGTCGTTGGTCGTCAATGAGACGAGGAAACGTAGTTTTTTCATGCCGTTTTAAGACCTGATCGCTTTTGCGAGACCTTAGAATACTGCCTGAAACATTCGTTGCGATGGAAAACTATGCGGGACGTTTCTTGAATGCAAATCAGCGCGGCCGCCGCAGTTTGTTCGTCCTCGAAGCCGGCCACAGGCGATCAAAGTGAGCTACTTTGCCGTGCTATCGGGTAGGGGCGAAAGCGGTTTTGTTTCCCGAATTCCCTCCCCTTCCACAATCGTGTAGATGGCATCGGCATGGAGATTTTGCAACGCTTCTACTTTACCATTGGGCCAGCGAATCTCCGCGGAATCGATCTTGGTGGCGCTACCCAAACCAAAGTGCTGGCGCAGGTCGTTGTGCGACAAATAACTCCCTCCGGCGCGAACCTCGCTGAATTGGCGGACACCGGACACGAGAATCGTGACACGGGCGCCGATCGCGGCCCGATTGCTTTTCGTACCCACAAGTTTGAACAGCACGCGATGGTTGGAATTCCTGGCACGATTGATCAGCAACGTGGGAGGTTCGCCGACATTGAGAATCACCATGTCCACGTTGCCGTCATTATTGACGTCACCAAATGCCGTGCCGCGACGGCACGCCAACGAGACTTGCCCCAGGCCCGAAGCAGAAGAGATATCTTCGAACGTGCCA
>QHYM01000070.1 GCA_003223295.1 Acidobacteriota bacterium
CAATTTCACAGCTCACAGACACGCGCTTGTTCGCTTTAGTATTCAGGTTCCGGCCTTGACTGCCGCATGGCTTCTCACCCGCGACGCGCGCTACCCAGCGCACGCCGTGAAACACTTACGAGCGTGGTTCCTCGACGCTGCGACGCTTATGCATGCAAACCTTCAGTACGCCCAAGCAATTCATGGAGTAGCTACTGGGCGTGGAACCGGAATTATTGACACCATCCATCTTGTGGAAGTCGTCCAATCCATCCCGCTACTGGAGAAGTCTCGCGCGCTCTCCGCGGTGGAAATGAGCGGCTTGCGCAAGTGGTTCGCCGACTATTTGGAATGGATGATGAACTCCAAGAACGGCCAGGAGGAACGGGACGCGACGAATAACCACGGAACGTGCTGGCTGATGCAGGCATCAGAGTTCGCTGCGTTTACCGGCAACATGGAGCTAATCGAGTTTTGTCGAAAGAGATTCAAGGAAGCCATGGTGCCGGAGCAGATCGCTCCGGATGGCAGCTTCCCTCGGGAGCTCGCCCGCACGAAACCTTACGGCTACTGCCTTTTCAACCTCGACGTCATGTCCGCTGTCTGCCAGATTCTCTCGACGCCCGCGGACAATCTTTTCGCCTATTCGCTTTCCGATGGCCGAGGTTTCGCCAAAGCGATGGCATTCATGTTTCCATTCATTGCGGACAAGAAAGCGTGGCCTTACGCGCATGATGTGGAGTACTTTGATGATTGGCCGGTGCGGCATCCCAGCCTCCTATTTGCGGGAATTTCCCTCTCGAAGCCTGGATATTTCGCGGTCTGGAGCAAGCTGAATCCAGACCCGTCCGCGGAAGAAATCATCCGTAACTACCCAATACGCCAGCCGCTGCTTTGGGTGACCCAAGGGGCACAATCTTGAGAAAGCGCGGGGTGTCGTCGAATCGAGCGTAGGGAAGGACACAGAGGTCATTTCGTTGGAGAAAAACGGGCTAGCAAACCGCCACCCACACGCAAACTAATATCGAGCGAATCCGATCGCTTCCGAGTTGTATTTTCCATTTCCACCGCCGCATCATCCGTTTGATTGTCACGAACCAGTACGGCTTTGTACTCGCCTTGGCCAAGAAACGACAGGGGCACGTGCAACGTCTTTGGCTGCAGTCCATTCATCACAGCCAAGAACCAGGTGTTCTCTTTTCGCCGCGCGTACACAGCAAGTTCTCCAATTTCCGAGTCCGGCAAAACGATGGTCTCATCCCACACCGGCGGGACACTTTTGATCACATCGACCGCGGGGCTTTTCAAGATGGTTTCAGGATTGGTGGCAATCGTCAGCAGAGGCGCTGTGAAGATGGCAATGCTAGCGATCTGATGCGAGACGGTCGTATTGCGGCGCCGATCGTTGAACATCATCGCGGTGTAGTCGGCGGGCCCGGCAAGGCACCGCGTGAACGGCAAAGTTGTTTCGTGCCAGGCCCGATCCTTCAGCGCGCTCGATTCCATTCCGCGTACCGCTTCGCGGACAAGCTCGTTGGGCCAGGTGCGCGCGCGGCCGGTCGGCTTATTGGCGCCATGGAAGACCACCAGAATTTGGTACTCCGCGGCCTTCTGGAGAAGCGCTTCGTAAAGGTCGATCACTTCCTTGGCTTCGTGATCGAAGAAATCAATCTTTGCGCCCGCCACGCTCAGGTCGTGAAGCGACTTGAAGAATTCGTCGCGTGCTTCTGGAGTGCGAAGCTCCTTGCTGTGCTTCCAGAACCAGACACTTACGCCTTTTTCGCGGGAGTAATTCACAACTTCTCTTTGCTGTTCTGGCGTCCATTTGCTCCAGAAGCCTTCAAGAATGTTGTGCTCGAACCCCAGTTCAGCAGCCATACGCGAGAATTCTTTCATGCCGTCCACGCCTTGCGGGCCGCCGTCGAGGTAGCGCCAAACCGCACGGCCCGGCTTGATCCAAGCCGTGTGAATTCCTTCAGGAAAAAGCTTCGGATCGGGAGGCGGGCAGAGGTTCGGCAAGATCGTGCTATTCACAAGCGTGTTCAAATCCCGGCCAACCATCACCACGCGCCACGGTGTGGTGATGGTTCCGGTGATGGATGCAGCCTTGCCAAGGACTTTGGCCTCTTCCCTGCCGTAGCGCAATTCGAACGGCCAGTTCAATGGCTGACGATGCCCCAAGCCGACCACCCAGCCGTTGTGTCCATTGGCTTCGAGTCCCATGCCGCTGTAATTCACCAAATTTGCTTCCGTGATGGACGCGTAACCGCCATTACGCGGCAACTTAGAAGTCAGCGGCGGCCCACTCCATTCGCCAGGTTGAACGTCAGCAATGTCTTTCCTGACATATTCCGTCTCGTAATGCCCGTCCGCTAGTCCGCCGTACCACAGTGTGGAGCCGCTCGGCATCACGAACGTGGTGTATTCGTCCGGAACGCGCGCAGCTTTCTCCTCACCGGGAATAACATGGCGAAAGGCAACGCCGTCATTGAAGATGCGAACTTCCAAAGTGTAATTCGTAAAGCTGAGATCATGAGTCAGAGAGATTTTCACGCCGTTGCATTGATTCACGGCGGTGCTGTGCGCCCCGTACCAGGGATACGTGTCATTCAGCTCGTAGCGTTCCGCATTGTCGAAGACAACTCCGGACGAAAGATCATACCCATCGAGCTTCATGACGATGGGAGAGGGCTCAATCACTGTGGCGTTTCCAAATGTTACCGTAAAGGTGAGACGTTCCGCATTGGGCAGGATTGTGAATTTGAGCTTGCCGTCCGGGCTTGCAACCTGCACCTCCTGCATGTGCACGCGCTGCGACCTGCGGCTCTTGGGCGGCTGCGATTGCGGTTGGGCTTGCGTCGACGAAAAACTTGGCTGCGCCAGGCAGCAGAGTGCGGCGACGATTCCCACGCCAATTGGCGGAAAGACGCTCCGTTTCCGTATAGCCTTAGCCTTGGACTTCATTGCTTGCCACTGATCGTGCCATGCATCCTCACACGCCATCGCGTGGCTTTTCTTTGCGGACAAAAATGTTGTCTTGCGTGGGTTCGGCGTCACATTCCAGAGCAATGGTCGTCACCGGATGGTCGGGCGCTTCGGTGGGCAACCCGGTGAGGCGAACGCGGTAGGGATTCTGCTGGAAATCTATTTTTTGACCGGACGCAAAGAAGCGCGCGGACTGCACCTTCGCTTGCAATCCCGCTAGCGCCACATACTTGCCCGGCCAGAAATGCACGTGCATGAAGAGCGTGTTGCCTTTGCGCGTGAAGCTAGCGTAGTTCGAGCGGCGTGGCTGGCACGGATCGGATGCGTAAATCGTATCGCCGTTGCGCCGCATCCATTGTCCGACTTCCGTCAGCACGCGGACGGACTCTTCGGGCACGCTGCCATCGGCGCGCGGACCTATATTCAACAGGTAGTTGCCGGTGTCCCGCGAGCAGGCAATCAAATTCTGGATGACGCGCCTCGGGCCCTTCCAATCATCATCTGCCCGCTGGTATCCCCAACTGTCATTGAGCGTCATGCAGGACTCCCAAGCGCGGCCTTCTTTATCAGCGGTTATCTGCTGCTCGGGAGTTGAAAAATCGCCGGGAAGTTTGTTGCGATTATTCACAATGATATCCGGTTGAAGCTCGAATACCATTTTGTTCATGCGCTCGGATTCCCAGCCGGCGGCATCGAGCGGCCACGAAACGTCATACCACAGCACGTCAATTTTTCCGTAGTTGGTCAGCAACTCGCGGATATGGGTATGGATGTAATCGACGAAGCGCTTGCGCGCGGCCTCATCCGTGGCGCAGTGCGCGCCGTCCGGATGGTGCCAATCCATTAAGGAATAGTAAAAACCGACGCGCATGCCCTCGTTGCGCGCGGCGTCAACGTATTCGCGTACGAGATCGCGGCCCGGTCCTTGCTTTGGGGAACAATAGTCCGTGGTTTTGGTGTCGAAGTGGCAAAAACCTTCGTGGTGCTTGGTGGTCATGACCATGTAACGCATGCCGGTTTCCTTGGCGAGCTTGGCCCACTCGCGCGCGGGAAACGGCTTCGGTTTGAATTGCTTGGCCAGAGGAGCATATTCCGAAACCGGGATGCCTTCGTTCTCCATGACCCACTCGTGGCGGCCGATGACGCTGTAAAGCCCCCAGTGAATGAACATGCCGAAGCGCGCCTCGTGCCACCACTTCATCCGACGCACGCGATCCGCCTCGTCGGTTGTGGGCGACGTCTTCGTCTGGGCCTGCAAAGGCTCAAGGGCGCGGCCGCCAACCGAGGCAAAACTTGTCATCCCGCCGGATAGAGCAACCCCAGCAATGCTGGAGCTGGTATTGCGTATCCAATTCCGTCGCGAGGTTTGTTTTTTGTTCATTAGTCAGTACTCCGAGTAGAAGCGCAGTTGGCTTTACGTTTCAAGCTCACCGGCCCAGGCACGGCGGCGGGGTAAGGCCGCCGTACCTTCTAGAAAGCATTTCCCGCCGGACGATATCGCTATCAGAAGACGAATCTCAGCCCAAACTGAAGCTCTCGCGGCGTCGTACCCTGCGCCAGGCTGGTGATCACCCCGGCGCTCCTGTTGGAGATGTTCAGTTGCGAGGGTGTGTCCAGGTTTTGAATATTGAAAACGTTAAAAGCCTCGAAGGCCATCTGCAGTCTCATGCCTTCTCTGTGTAGAGGAATGTTCTTGATCATGGAGAAGTCCATGTTGAACACGGACGGGCCTCGATAAGTTGTGCGTCCAAGATTCCCGAATCCAAACGGAAGGCCGTTCTGACCGGGTGCTGTAAAGGCACAAGGATTAAACCAGGTTACGGAGTTCTGGACTGCGTCCGCGGCACGCCCGCCCTGGGAAATGGTCGAGTGACAGTTGGTATCAGGATTGGCGGCTACCGGCCCCGCTTGAAACGGATCGGCTATGACGTTGGGCCGTCCATAGCCGCTAGCCGCAGTCGCGGAGATTCCGCCGCTTCCCGAAATATTTGCGATGTCGCCGCTGACATTCAACGTGTATGGCTGGCCGGAACGTGCCTGGAAAAGAGGGTTGGCTTGCCAGTTCCCCAAAATCCACGAAACAGGGCCACTCCGCAACCGTCTCTTGCCCTGGCCAAAGGGGAACTCATAAACAGCAGCAAAAGATAGAAAGTGAGTGATGTCAAAAGCGGAAACGCCCTGGTTGGATTTCAGGTCGACGTAATTCTGAACAACCGCACCTC
>QHYM01000071.1 GCA_003223295.1 Acidobacteriota bacterium
GCCAGCGAGCAACGTCATGTGCAGCGTCTGAAAATATCCCGGCGAGATGCAATTGAACCAACTGAGCGCGTCATGCCCGGTCAGGCTCTTCGACCAGTCTGTGCGAATCCACTCATTCCAGCCGCCACCGCTGATGGGCGTAATGCCTGAGAAGCTGATAGAAAGTACGCCAGGAAGTGCGCCAAGTCTCCTCTCAATCTCTTCAATCGTGGTGAACTGCTGCTCCGCGGGTACTTTCGCTGGTCTGAAGTCGGTGCCCACGAGCAGAACGTTGTTCCTATCGAACCCGATATCAAGAGATGCGAGCTTGGCGAAGCTTCGAAGGAACAGCCCCGCAGCCACCAGCAAGACAAGAGATAGCGCCATTTGGGAGGCCACGATCCACTTGTGAGCGCGAATACGCCCGGGCCGATCCGCTTCGAAGGCCTGGCCGCCCTTCATGGCAAAAGTCAGTGATGCGCGGCTCGATCGGAGCGCTGGTAGAAGGCCAAACAAGATACATGTGAGAGCGGCAACGGCGGCCGTGAAACCGAGGACACGGGAATCGAGTGAAAGATCCAGAAAAACTTGGTTCTTCGTGGTGGAGATAAAGCGGACAAGAAGCGCGGCACCCCACCGTGCAAACAGGATTCCCGAGAGTGCGCCGGCAAAAGCAAGGAGGACGCACTCCGTCAGCAGTTGCCGAACTAGGCGTAGGCGGCTTGCGCCCAGCGCCTGCCGCACTGAGATCTCCCTTTGGCGCGCCGTGGCGCGCGCGAGCATCAACCCCGCAATGTTGGCGCACGCGATGAGCAAGACGAGTCCGACGACGAACATAAGAACCTCCAGGGGCCGCTCGAATTGCCGGTGCAAATCAGAAAGGCCACTCGCTGCGGGAGCTGCTACCACCGTATGCTTCATGAAGTCCCGCTTCCCATCCGCAGACCAATCTTGCGGCAAGGCCGAGGCGAAGATCGCAGGCGAGAGTACCCTTAGTCGCGCGCTCGCTTGGGCCTGACTGATTCCCGGCCTAAGGCGTCCCGCCAACTTCAGCCACCACCGGGACCGGCCGTCCAGTCGGCTGTTTTTCCCGTCAAACATCGCCGCAGCGCAGATCGGGACTGCGACGTTAAATTTCTCGCCGACATCCAATCCAAAGAACCCGGACGGAGCAACACCCACGATTTCGAAGGGGTGGCTGTTTAGCGAAATGGTGCTGCCAATAGCGCTCGCTGTCCCCGCATAGTGGTCCTGCCAGAACCCATAGCTCAAGACGGCTACACCCGAACAGCCACGTTGATCGTCGGCGGCTGAGATCAGCCGCCCTGCGGCAGGATGAAGCCTAAGAGTGTTGAAGTAGTCTCCACTCACCCAAATTCCGTTTGCCAGGTGAACGGCGCCGCCCCGTGATAGATTGAACTTGTCGGTGCCCCAGGCAAACACACCCGAGAAGACGTCTTGTTTGTCGCGAACTTGTTCCCACAAAGGATTGGTGAAGCTTGCTCCCTCGCCACTCCAGTCCGACTCTGCGTATTGCACCTGCATCAGCTCCTCGGGCCTTTCGACAGGCAGCATTCTCAGCATCACGGCATCAATCAGACTGAAGATCGCCGTGTTCGCTCCGATGCCCAGCGCCAGAGTGATGACGGCCACGCCGGTGTAGCCGGGAGACTTGCGCAGCATGCGGAGACCAAAGCGTAAATCCTGCACGAAGTCTTGAATCCAGTTCACGCGGCGTGCGTCGCGGCATTTCTCTTTGGTTTGCTCGATACCGCCCAGGTCGAGGCGCACCCGGCGGTGCGCCTCTTCTTGGGTCATCCCTTGCGCCACGTATTCCTCGATTTTTCGTTCGAGGTGGTCGCGCAGCTCGTCGTCCAATTCCTGGTCCGCCTGCGCCCAGCGAAACAACGACCGCAGCCGCAGCGGAATCGTGAACAGCCAATGCTCGGGTCGCATTCTCCGGCCCTCCCTTACTCGTATCTCAAGGCAACCATGGGTTCGACACGTATGGCGCGGCGTGCGGGGATGCCGGACGCAAGCAGAGCCGCCGATACGACGATCGCTGGGGCGATTGCGAGAATCAACAATCCATGAAGCCAAGAGTCTGAGTAAGCGACGCTAGCGAGGATTCGAATGATGACAAACGATCCGATGAGTCCCACTGCAGTGCCAGTTACAGCAAGAAAGATACCTCTGCCTAAAACGAGTTGGAAAATATCACGTTTCTGCGCACCAAGTGCCATTCGCACGCCAATTTCATGAGTTCGTTGTGCAGCTATATAGGCAACTACACCGAAGATTCCTATCGTCGCGAGCCCGAGCGCAATGCTGGCAAAGGCGGAAAGCAGGCCGGTTAAGAAGCGGTCCACAGAACCCTTCGCTTCAATCACCTGAGTCATCGCCTGGACATCACCAATCGGTTGATCTTTGTCAATTGCCCAAACCGAAGCACGCACAGGGGCAGCGAGAGTCGTGGAGTCGCCGTTCACGCGAAGGACGACCCTCATAGCACTCATCGGGTTTTGCGTGAACGGTACATAAATTTGGGGAACGCTCTGTCTCTGTCCCACGCGGTCGATGACATCCGCCGCGACCCCCACGATCTGACGCGAAACCGCCGCGGTGGAGGGGTCGGCGTAAGTGCGAATGAACATCCCAATTGGGTCCGCGTTCGGAAAGTACTGCCTCGCAAGAGATTCGTTGACGATACTCGCCCTTGCCGAAAGCGCACTGTCAGAGGCTGAGAAAGGCCGCCCCTTCAAAATCGGAATTCGCATCACGCGAAAATAATCGGGAGAAACGAAGTAGCCTCCGGCCTGTGGTCGCTCCTCCGGCTTCGAGGCTAGATCGGCCCCAGGTTCAAATGCGAGTCGGCGTGGGAACGACTCTGGAATCTCCTGTGTCACGGCGGCGGACTGAATTCCGGGAAGCGCCTGAATTCTCTGCAGAAGGTCGCTAAAAAACGCCGCCTGGGTCTGAACACTCGGATACTTCGAGCTCGGAAGGGACAAACTGGCGCAAAGCACGCCTTGGGGGTCGAATCCTAGCTGAGCCCGGATTTCTCTTATCACCAATTGGATGGACGTTCCCGTCGCGGCGATTAGCATTATTGTTAATGCGATTTGGCCGACAACGAATCCACCCCGCAGACGGCTTTCTCTTCGACCTCGAGACCGTGTTCCACCACTGCTGTGCAGAGTCGACTGTATTTCAAGTTTCGAGCTTGTAAGCGCGGGAAGGACCCCGAACAAGAGCACGGTCAGAAAGGACGTTGCGCAAGTAAAGATAAAAACTCTGCTGTCGACTTGGAGCTTTCCAGCCAGCCAAGCCGTTTCAGCATTGAAACTCAGTTTAGCCCGGAGAAGGTGAACACCCCAGTACGATAGCAGCAGACCAAAAGTGCCTCCAAAGAGTGCAAAGAGCAGGCTCTCTCCCAACAATTGTTGAATCAACCTAAGGCGCCCAGCTCCCAGAGCCGCACGGACGTCGAATTCCATCGCGCGGCCCGCGTAACGGGCAAGGAACATGCCTGCGACATTGGCGCACGCGATGAGAAGAACAAAAACTACCACTCCCATTAAGAGCAGGACCGCAATTCGGGTGCCCTCCTCGACTAAGGCGTCCTGGAGTGTTAGGACGTTCGCAACCCAACCCTTGTCAGTGGGACTGCTGTGCGCAAGGCGTTCGAGGATCGCGTTCGTCTGCACCTGCGCCTCACGAAGAGTCCGGCCCGGCCTCAACCTTGCGAAAATGTTAAGGTTTCGCTGTTCGTTCTGCGCTGAACTGAGTGGTCGTACATCGAAAGAATCCGGAATCCAAACCGCACACGGCACAAATGCATACTTGAACTGATCCGGCATAACCCCGATAACCGTGTAGATTTGTCCTGCCAGTGTAAGCGTCTTGCCAATGATTCCAGGATCGGCACCGAAGGTGCGCTGCCACAGGTCGAAGCTGATTATCGCGTTGAATTTTTGCTCTGCTTGGGTCATGTCAGGACCAAAAATCCGCCCCACGCGGGCTGGTGCACCCAGAAGTGCAAAATAGTCGGGCGTAACGCGCGCGACTGTCACGCTTTCGGGATCTCCACGTCCAGTCAACGGCAGGTTGTCAAGCTGGAGCGCTGCTGTGTCATCGAATAAATACGGCTCCCCGCGCAGAGCTAAGAATTCGGTTGCCGTTGCTGGATTCCGCTCCAAGCGTTTCGAAGGATTGGCCATCGTCACCATAACTACGCTGGAAGGATCTGTGATGGGAGGCTCGCGGAGCAGGAAGCCATTTGCCACCGTGAAAATTGCTGAGTTCATGCCGATTCCCAATCCGAGTGTGAGAATCACTGTGGAAGCAAACCCAGGGCTCTTACGTAGGATGCGTAGGCCGTAACGAATGTCCTGCACGAAGTCTTGGAACCAAGTGACACGTCGCGCGTCGCGGCACTCCTCTTTCACTCTTTCCATGCCGCAAAGGTCTAGCCGCGCCCGCCGCCGCGCTTCCTCCGGTGCCATCCCTTTTGCGACGTATTCTTCGGTTTTTCGTTCGAGGTGGTCGCGCAGCTCGTCGTCTAATTCCTGGTCCGCCTGGGCCCAGCGAAACAACGAGCGCAGCCGCAGCGGAATCGTGAACAGCCAATGCTCCGGTCGCATCTCCGACTCTCCTTTTACTCGTACCTCAGAGAGACCATGGGATCGACTTTTGTCGCCCGCCGAGCAGGGATGAAGCCCGCAACGCAGGCCACGCCCGAGAGCAAGGCGATCGCAACAGCTAGCGTCAAAGGATCATGTGCTCCCAGCCCAAAAAGCAGGGTCGCGAGCACTCGAGTGACACTAAGGGAAATGAGGACTCCCGCAGTAACACCGGCAGCAACAATGAAGGCCACGTCCCCCATGACAAGCGTAAATATGGAGCCCCGCTCCGCGCCCAACGCCATGCGGACTCCGAATTCCGCCTGTCGACGTGTCACCAGATAGCTGAGCGCACCGTAAAGTCCGACCATCGCCAGGAGCAGCGCCAAACTGCCAAAGAATCCGGAGAGCAGGGCGAGAAGTCGTTCCTGGACCAACGAATCGCTAACTTGATCTGCCAGGGTGTGAAATTCGAGCGTAATTTCTTTATTGACGGCCGCCACCGCCGTCTGAATCGGCCCGACTAAGGTCGAAGGGGGAGTCGAAGTTCGCACCTCAAGGGTTTCTGTCTCGAAGAACATCGGAACCTGGGCGGCGGGAAAGAAAGCGGTGGGATCGGCTTCCTCACGCACTGACTCGTACTTGGCATCCT
>QHYM01000329.1 GCA_003223295.1 Acidobacteriota bacterium
GCTCTCGATGACAATTGCGCGCACCTCACTTTCGACACGCCACAGCGCGCCATCACCCCCGGTCAGGCCGCCGTCTTTTATGACGGCGACCGCGTCCTCGCCGGCGCCTGGATTCGTTGAACCGAGTAGCCAGTTGTCAGTCGTCAGTTCTCAGTTTTGTATTGTCAGCTTCGGAATTCACTCGAACAGGAACACAAAACAAACGGCAAGCTGACCATCCAGCAAGTGCTTATGTTGAAGCAGAAATGAACGGGCAGCAGAAATGCCATCCATTCTGGTCTGCGAATCTCTACTGAAAACTGAAAACTGAAGACTAAATGAAGAGTTCTTCTTCTTGCGCTTCGCGCGGCTCATCTCCGCGCCGGCGATCGGAGCCGCGGCGACGCGAGCGAAGAAGGTCGAGTCCCACCTTAATTCCCTGCAGCAGCGCCGAAGCTTTCTGCACCGGTAGCCAGAAGCTGTGCTTCACTTGCGAGCCTGCTTCTTCCACGGCTTCGAGCGCGCCGGTCAGGATGCGATCCGCGTGCATCAGCTGCCCGCGCAGCCGGTCCGCCACTTCCGTGAACACGCGGTCCACCTTCTGGGCCTGCCCGCGCGCCAGATACACCATGTGCGAGGCGTCGTTCACCATTGCGGATATTTTCGGCTGTGTGTCGTCGAGCAGAATCTGTACCCGCGTGAGAATCGGGCCCATCCGCGACTGCAATTCGCTCACCAACCGGTTCACGTTGTCGGTCGTGCGGCGCATCTGAAAAAGCAGCGCGGTCAAAATCACCACCTGCACAACGAGAGCTAGCGCCGCAACCATACTGAAAACTTCGAGCCACACCTGCATACGCGCCCCGCACGCCCCTCTAGGGGGCGAAATCACGTGCTAACACACCACCTGGCCTACACGGAAAGTTCTTAAGACTTCGCGGCTTTCCGGTACGCTTCCTGCGCGCCTTCCACGGCCGCAGAGATAGAGTCCTTTTGCCGGATGGCCACTTCTTTTCCGCGCTCGATCAATTCATCGGCGCGTTCGCGCAATTCGCGCGCCTTGCGTTGCGCGTATTCTTTTCCTTCGTCCGCCTTCTTCGAAAGGAAATCGCGCGTCTCTTCGCCGGCCTTCGGCGCAAAAAGCACGCCCACCAGGGCGCCAACACCAAGACCTACGAGAAAATACGTCACCTTGGAACCTACGTTGTCCGCCATGACAGCCTCCATGCCCACCGTAGCACAGCAAACGTGAGGCTGCAATGCCACCTAACCGGCATTGACGATTCGAACGGTTACTGCTTGTTTGAATGCTCCAGGCCCGCAAGGATTTTCTCGGCGCTTTTTCGTGAAATGATTGCGCTTAATTTTTCCACGCCTGCCCGCTGAATGTTCGCGACGCTGCCGAATTCCTTTAGCAATTTCTGCGCGGTCTTCGGCCCGACACCCGGGATTTCGTTCAACACGCTCTGCGTTTGGCGTTTGCCGCGGCGCTGGCGGTGGAAGGTCACGGCGAAGCGATGCGTCTCGTCGCGAATTTGTTGAATCAGGTGAAGCACTGGTGAATGGCGCTCCAGGACAATGGGCTCATCTTCCTGGCCCAAGACGAAGAGAACTTCTTCCTTCTTCGCGATGCTGGCTACGGGCTGGTTGATGATCTGGAGCGATTCGAGCGCCTGCGCCGCGGCATGCAGTTGTCCGATGCCGCCGTCGATCAGAATCAGGCTGGGCATTTCTCTTTTCTCTTCCTGAAGACGGCGATAGCGGCGCGTGACGGCTTCGCGCATGCTGGAAAAATCGTCGTTGAGGCGCGGCAAAACCCCATTGCCGCCGCCGTCATCGCCGCGAATGATGAATTTGCGGTACTCGGATTTCTTCATCCGCCCGTTTTCCCAAACCACCATCGAAGCTACCGTGTCGGTTCCCTGAATGTGGGAAATGTCGAAACTTTCGATGCGCTTGGGTTCTTCGAGCAAGTTCAGGGCACTTTGGAGCGCCTCGCCGATGGCTTTGGAAGTAGGCTTGAGGACGCGGAAGCGCTGTTCGAACGAGTGCTTTGCGTTGTTCTCCACTAAATCAAGAAAGGCGCGTTTCGAACCGCGCTGCGGCGTGCAGATTTCCAGTTTGTGACCGGCACGCTCGGTGAGCGTTTCTTCCAGTAAAGCGCGCTCTTCAAAATCTTCGGAAACGTGAATTGCTTTCGGCAGATACTCAGCTTCGAGATAGAGCTGCTTCAGCAAGGACGGGACAAATTCCTTGGGATCAAATTCTTCGAGGTCCTCCCAATAAAATTCGCGCCGGTCGACGACGCGTCCACCGCGCAGGTGAAAGAGATTCGCGGCCACCAGCGGCGGCTCGGCGTAGTAGGCGAAGACGTCGGTGTCATCTCCCTGCGCTGCGGCGATGCGCTGGCGCTCTTCGATATCTTCGAGCGTACGCAGCAAGTCGCGATAAGCGGCAGCCTGTTCGAACAACTCCTTCTCGGCGGCGGTGGTCATACGCTCTTCAAGACTTTTCATCAAGTCGTGGCGGCGTCCTTCGAGGAACATGCGCGCATCGCGTGCGGCTTCGGCGTAATGCTCGTCAGTGGTGAACCCGGCGACGCAGGGACCAAGGCAGCGCTTGATGTAATACTGCAAGCAGGGCCGTGGATGGTTGCGGGTGAGGTCCACGGTGCAGGATGGGACCATAAAGCGTTTATGAATGAAGTGCAGAATGCGGCGCGCCAAGCCTGCGGGAAAGTACGGCCCAAAATAAAGGGAACCATCCTTCTTGATTTTGCGCGTGAAATAGACACGCGGATACTTTTCGGCGGCGGTGAACTTGATGTAAGGATAGGTTTTGTCGTCGCGGAGCAGGACGTTGAATTTCGGCCGGTACTTCTTGATGAGGTTGTGTTCGAGCGCCAGGGCCTCGCGCTCGTTGCCGACGACGATGGTTTCCAGGTCGGCGATCTCGCGCGCCAGGGAGCCCGTTTTGGCATCCATCCAGCGCGACTCGAGAAAGTAGGAACGCACGCGGCTGCGCAGGTTGCGCGCTTTGCCGACATACAAAACGGTCCCGCCAGCGTCCTTGAAGAGGTATGCGCCGGGACTCTCGGGAAGTTGGGCGGCTTTTTCGCGGGGCTCCATGGGAAGAAGCAGTCGTCAGTTATCAGTTCTCAGTAGTCAGTAACCAGCTGTGCGCCATGCGTTTGGTCCTGCCTGTGCTAACGAAGTCAGGATTTGCGCCATAGTTTTGTTTTCAAGGTACAACTTCCATCATACTAGATTCGTGACTAGTAACTGGTGACTCGTGGAAGAGGAGAATAGCTAGAGTGCGTGGCAACGTGAAACCGTTCGACGTCATCCAGAAGTACATGCGAATTGCGGCTCACCCTTTGTTGCTGGCTGGTTTCCTGATGGCGATGCCGCTCGCGGGGTACGCGCAGGATCCGCAGCAAGAGTCTTCGTCGAAACCTCCGGACGCCACGGCTCCCGCACCGGCAAAACCGGCTAACAAACCTAACAAGCCCAATAACGATTCGGCGACGAAGAACGCCCCCGATCAGCCCGCGTGGGATCCCTTGCGCGCGGAAAAAGACATCGAGGTGGGCGAGCATTACATGCACAAGGGCGATTACGATGCGGCTATAGACCGTTTCCAAGACGCCATCGAGGCCAAGCCAGGCTACGCGATTCCCTTCCGTTATCTCGGCGAGGCCCAAGAAAAAAAGGGCCTAAAGAAACAGGCCATCAAATCCTACCGGCGCTACCTCGATCTGTATCCGCATGCCGAAGACGCGGCAAAAATCAAAAAGAAACTCGAAAAACTCTACAAAGAAGTGGAAAAGGAGAAGAAGGAATAACTGGCTTTACGCCATCGTGGCTGGCGCAGGTTTGGGGGCGCCCGCTCAGGGCCTCGCGGAAGCTGCTTGTCTGATAATCCGACTTACGGGACTTAGCTTCCGAATTGTGGACGGCAGGAAAAAAGCTAGACTGCCGGCACTTCCATGAGACCAGAGACCCGCGTACCTCCCCTCCGCTGGATATTTCCCCTCGCTCAACTCTTCTTGTGCGCCGTGATCCTGTGGCCGATGCGCCCGATGTTGGTCGGTCAAATACGAGCATCGTTGCGAGCGTATGGCATCTCGCACGATGCGGCTGCGAGAAATCCCGTCACTCCTAGATTGCCTCCGTTCGACCTGGCGGATCCTGATGTACAACGGAGGATAAAAACTTCGGAAGCGAGGGAGTGGGCCGTTGCAGCACTGAACTTGCCGGGCGGCTTGCCGACTGGACATACGCAATTCTTAGCCCGGCGCATAGCGAATGGACACCGAAGGGCATGTTCACGTGGACGTGGCACGACCTAAGCTGGCCGATCATCGGCATATTCTTCTGGTGGCTGGCTGGTCGTAGCATTGAGGGTTTGCTCTTCTCAAGACACAAGATTCTGCTGCCGAAGATCAGATGGTGGGAGGTCGTGGTTTCACTTCCGGCGTTGGCCTTCGGCGCAATCTGGGAAGTCGGTCTGTGTATCGATCAGAGTGCGCGCGCAGAGTTCCCCTTGTGGATGCTGCTGGCTGTATTAGGGAGCATGTGGGTGGCACTCGGCCTATCCACCTCCCCGGCGTATTTCGTGCCGTGGCGATTGCGAAGGCGACTCGCATCCAGTACCGCTGAGCAAGCCGGAATGCTGACATCTACAAGCTAAGTGCGGCGTGCTGCATCTGATCGGACGCGTTCTTGTCGTCAGCTTTTTGGCTAGTCCTTCCATCTGATTAACGCTGCCGGCTCAACCGGTCAAGTGGAATCGTCTCAAAATCAGATGTGTCAAGGAACGTGACTCCTCAGATTCAAAGGGCGCTGGAAGGAATTAGCGCGCGAAGCGGTCGAGGATGCGGCGGGCGCGCGTGAATTCGGGAAAGCGCTTTTCCTCTGCGCGAAATTCGCGCGAATGGGAAACCAGGCTGCAGCCAGAGCGCCGCGTGGGATGCTTGACGTGCAGCATCTCGTGAAATAGTACATATTCCACGGCGCATTGCGGGACGCGCGGATGATCCAGGCGGCAGTTGAGAAGGATCTGGTTCGGGCCGGGATCGTAGCAGCCGAATTGCCGCCGCCAGCCGCGCAAGCTCCAACCGATGTACGGTTTTTGCAGTTCTCCCGCGAAATACTTGCCGTTCAATTCATCGAACATTTCTTCCAGATCGAAGTGCAGCCCGCGCGCTCCTGCATGACGCGGGCGAACACGACGGAGGCGCATGCGATTCATGCGGCTGCGGGTGCGGCCGGAGCGCGAGTATTCCAAGTAGGGTTCGACGAGCGCAGCGGGCGCTCTTCGCCGGTACACACGCGAAAGCAGCAGGGCCGCACCCGCTTCGAGCACAGGAAGAGGCGCGCGGCGCAAGAGGTCGGAAAAGCGCACAAAGACGACTTCTTCGCGGCGGCGAATTGTAAGTGTCAGGCTGGAATATGGATAAAACTCGACGCGGAAGCGCGGCGGGCGGCCCTCGCAGCCCAGGCGCGTAAACATGCGCTGAAAGAGGGCCGCGCCACCGGGGACGGAAGAGTTTTGGTTGCAGCGAGATTTCGTCACGCTATTCATTTCTCCACGAAACGGCGTGCAGAACAAGGCCCATATTGGACACGTTGGAAAGAAGCAGATTCCTCACCCGCTTCGGGGTTCGGAATGACAAAGAAGGCGCTCGACACACGGTTAGTGTTTCCGGCGTATAGGAGGAGGCGCTACCTTCTTCTTTGCTTTTTCCGCGTCGTTCATGGCGTCGCGCGTGCCTTCGATGGCATCGTCCAGATTGTCCTTATAGATTTCCAGCTCCGGCCCATTCGTAGAAAACTTTTCGAGAATGGGAAGAAAATCTTTGGTGCGCGAAGCCATCAGGTCGATGCCCTTGCGGATGTTCTCCTGCTTTTCGATTCCCAGCTGCATCACATCGGCTGCGTCATCCACGCAGCCAATGTACGCATTCAGCAGAGCATTCAGCATTTCCGCGTGGCGGTTCGACGAAGGATGCTCGATTTCATACTGAAATTTCTTCAAGCGGTCTTCGGCAAAACTGAGAAACAGCTTGATGCGGTCGTTGGAGGTTTCCGCATCGCGAATCTTGTCGGCTTCAACCGAGCTCAAATAGTCTTTTTCCTGTGAGGCTTTCGCGCAAATCGGGCGAGAGATCAAGAGCAGCAAAGAAGCCAGAAGAAGAATTAGGGATTTGCGTTTCATGGTTGTTTCATCATGATGGCTGTTTTACCTCAGGAGGAGGGACCGGCTTATCGGCGGGCCGGTGAGGAAAGAGCAGCCGGATCATTTCTTCGTCCATCGCGATCAGGTCCTGACGCACGATTTGAAGCGGAGGCTTGTAGGGCGCGGGGGCGGCGAGCATCGAATCTTCCACCTCGCGGATTCCCAGCTTCACATGGATTTCCATCTGGCGGTAGCCATTGGAGTGTTTTTCAGCGTCTGCATGCTGCTTTTTCAAAGCCTCGAGGGCAGCGCGCACATTGTCGCGGTATTTCTCCATCGTTGAGTCTACGGTGTTGTGATCGTCTTCTTTTTCCGCGCGCCGCGCTTCCTCAAATTGCGCATCGCCCAGCTTGACCAGGAGTTTCGCCTTCTTTACGGAATTGCTTTCGCGATCGAACTTGGCCTGCAATTCCGCGACGCTCTGCGGCGCACCAGCCGGATAAAGCATCAAGGAAATCATCGCTGCGCAGCCAAGCGTTTGCCGGAGCTTCCGGAGCATCGTCATAGGGTCACTTTTTGCCTTCAAGCATTCGTCGCAAGACCTTACTCCGCTCCTGAGCCTGCCAGACCTGATCGGGATGCTTGTTCTGGTCGAGGTCAAGGAACTTCTGGTAGGCCTCCAGGGCTGGCTTCGGCTGGTTCAAATGATCGTAACAGAGTGCGCGGATGAACCAACTCCCTGCTCCGGGAGTTTCGAATTTATCAATCCGGTCGAGAACCGCGAGGGCGGCGGGATAATTCTTCCAAAGATAGTAGGTGGAGCTGAGATCCTTCCAGTAATCAACGCTCTTGGCATCGAGTTGGATGGCAGCTTTGAGTTCCTTTTCCGCGTTGGGAAAATCGCGCACTTGCAAGAATGTGCGGCCCAGGCCGCCGCGAAGTTGTGCGTCGTTCGGAGCAAGAGACACCGCCTGGTGTAGCGTCGCGAGGGCGTCGGTCCATTTTTTCTGCGCAATCTGGATGTCTGCGCGGAGCTTCAGCGATTCGATGGAAGGCTTGCCGGCGTCGGTGCGATCGAGTTCGGCGAGCGCCGCGTCATTTTGTCCTTGATCCACGAGAAGCCGAATGTAGCGGGCGTGCGCTTGCGCGTCGTCGGGCCTGAGCGCGAGGTAATCGCGGTAGGCGGCAACGGCCTCCGGCTTCTTCTGCGCTTCCAGACTTTCCGCAAGGCCGCGGACTCCGTCGGCCCCGTTTGGCTGAACTTCCACGGCGCGGCGGAATCGGACTTCGGCTTCCGCGGACTTGCCCGAGCGAAGGGTCATCCATCCCAGGTACTCGATTGCAGTGATGTCGTTGGGATCGAGGTGCAAGAGCGCTTCGAATGCTTCGGCGGCGCCTGCGCGGTCGCCGGAACGATCGAGCGCCACGGCGAGGAGATAGCGAGGACGGCTCTCTGCCGGGAGCAACTCGACGGCTTTGCGAAGCGGAGCGACCGCGGCGGCGTCCTCGCGGTTATCCAGAAGCAGCATGCCCAGATTCACGTAAGCCGCCGACATTTTGGGATCAAGAACAGCGGCCCGCTCGTACTCGGCCTGCGCCTCCTTCGGCTTTTTTAGCGCAGTGTAGACGTAAGCGAGCTGAAAATGACCGTAGGCAAAGTCCGGCTGTTCTGCGAGAACTTTCTGGAGAGGTGCGATGGCGGCTTCAAACTGCTTCTGGTCGATGTCGCGCTGCGCTTCATCCAGCAGGTCGTTAAGAGGATTGGCAAGTTTTTGGGGTTTCGAGGGGACCGCCGGTTTCGTTTTCGGAGAGGTCTGTGACTGTGCCCGCATGATGAAAGGGCCAGACAAGGTGCAGCACAGCGCGAGCGTACCGTTTCTAGCAAAATGCGAAAGCGTCATGGTTCAGCCGGCGTCGTTTTGTTTCCATTCGCGATGGTAGCGGAGCCGCCATTGGATTTGGATGCCCCGTTTGGCGGCCGCTTTGCCTGCCCGTTGCCGTTCAAGACGCGAGCGAGAAACCGGCCCGTATGTGATTGCGCGTTGCGCGCCACCTGCTCGGGAGTGCCGGTGGCGATAATCTTGCCGCCCTGGTCTCCGCCTTCCGGTCCCAGGTCGATGAGCCAATCCGCGGACTTGATGACGTCGAGATTGTGCTCGATGACCAGTAGAGACGCTCCGCCTTCCAGTAATTTGCGGAAGGCGCTAAGCAGCTTGGCGATGTCGTCGAAATGCAATCCGGTCGTGGGCTCGTCAAGAATGTAGAGAATGCCCGAGTTGTCTGTTTGCGTGAGATGCGCGGCAAGCTTGAGGCGTTGTGCTTCGCCGCCGGAAAGAGTGGTGGCGGATTGGCCGAGACGCAAATAGCCGAGACCGATTTCGTTGAGGATGCGCAGCTTCGAAACGACTTTTGGAACGTTGACGAAAAAGGCAAGCGCTTCGCGCACGGTCAACTGCAGCACTTCATGAATGTTTTTTCCGCGGTAACGCACTTCCAGCACGCCGCTCTTGAAGCGTGTGCCACGGCACTCTTCGCAAATCAGCTCGACGTCCGCGAGAAACTGCATTTCCACGGTGACCGTGCCGTCGCCCTGGCACGTTTCGCAGCGCCCGCCGGGGACATTGAAAGAAAAATGGCCTGCGGCGTAGCCACGGCGCTTGGCGTCGGGCGTGTCCGCAAAGACTTCGCGAATGGCGTCGAAGGCTTTGAGGTACGTGGCGGGATTGGAACGCGGTGTGCGCCCGATGGGCGACTGGTCAACAATTACCACTTCGCGGATATTCGCATCGCCCTCGATGCGGTCACAGAATTCCTTGATGCTCCCGCCCACGCGCTTCGCCGCGAGCGCTTTGTACAAAACGTCATGCACGAGCGTGGATTTTCCTGAGCCGCTCACTCCGGTGACCACGGTGAGCGTCCCTAGCGGAATCATGACGTCGAGATTCTGCAGGTTGTGCAGGTAAGCGCCAAAGACGCGCAGAACTTTGCCGGCGGGTTTGTGACGCTTGTTCGGAACGGGAATGCGCAGTTCGCCGTTGAGGTAGCGGCCCGTGAGCGATTTGGGTTCCTCGAGAATCGCGGCGTACGGACCGGCAAAAAGCAGCTTGCCGCCAAGTTCTCCTGCGCCGGGACCGAGATCGATAACATGATCCGCGGCTTGAATGGTGTCGGGGTCGTGCTCCACGACCAGAACTGTGTTCCCCAAATCGCGCAGGGATTTCAGAATGTCGATGAGGCGTTGCGTGTCGCGCGGATGCAGGCCGATGGAAGGCTCATCGAGGACGTATAGCGCTCCCACCAGGTGGGAACCGAGGGAAGTCGCAAGTTGGATGCGCTGCGATTCTCCGCCGGAAAGCGTCGAAGTGAGGCGGTCGAGC
The DNA here is from genome assembly GCA_003223295.1 of Acidobacteriota bacterium. Taxonomy (GTDB): domain Bacteria; phylum Acidobacteriota; class Terriglobia; order Acidiferrales; family UBA7541; genus Acidiferrum. Next base: position 9,537 of record QHYM01000329.1, read on the forward strand.
GTGAGGTAATCCAGGCCGACTTCGTCCAAGAACTGCAAGCGAGTGCGGATTTCCTCAAGGATTTTGTCTGCGATTTTCAGTTGCGCTTCGGAGAGTTGCAAACTCGAGAAGAAAGCGCGCGCCTCCTTGACCGTGAACTTGCAAACATCCGTGATGGATATTCCCGTGATGCGCACGGCTCGCGCTTCGGCACGCAGCCGCGTTCCACCGCATTCAGGACAGGTGGCATAGCCACGGTAACGGCTCAGAAAAACGCGGACGTGCAGCTTATATTTCTTGCGCTCCAGCCACTGGAAAAAACCTTTCACGCCTTCGTAATCGTTTTCGGGATCGCCTTCGAGGACCAGGCGCCGCTGCTCGGCCGTGAGTTGCCGCCAGGGGACATTGGTCGCGATGCCACGCTCGCGCGCCCAGGTCTTCAAATCCTGGAAGAGCCCGCGATAGCGAGGCTTGGTCCATGGTTCGATAGCGCCTTCTTCGATGGATTTGCCGGGATCGGGGACCACGAGATTCAAGTCGAAATCGATGGTGTTGCCAAAGCCCTGGCAGCGCGGGCAAGCGCCGTAAGGATTGTTGAAGGAAAAAAGTCGCGGCTCCGGCTCTTGATACAAGGTACCGTCGTTTTTGCATTCGAATCGCTCGTTGAAAGTCAGGCGCTCGGGCCCGTTTCCGGAGCTCTGATCGATAAACTCGAGAATGGCTTCGCCCTGCCCCTCGCGGTAGCAGATTTCGATGGAGTCCACGAGGCGCGAGCGGGACTCAGGATTGACCGCCAAGCGGTCCACGAGCACGTAGACCGGTTTTGAAAAGTCCACATCGAGCAAAGTCTCCGGCGAAGAAAATTCATGCACACGTCCGGCTTGGTACAAGCGGTTGAAACCGCGCTTCTGCAATTCGAGCAAGCCCTGCCGTAGGGCGTCCGCCGGTGGCGCCACCGTCTTTTTGCCCACCCGTTTCGAAGTGCCCGTCAATGCAGGCGCCGTAATTCGAGGTTTGGCCGCATCGCGCGAACAGCAAGCGGAGATAATCGTAAATTTCCGTGGATGTTGCCACCGTCGAGCGCGGGTTGCGCGTGGAATTTTTCTGCCGGATGGCTACCGCCGGAGCGATCCCGGAAATCTCGTCCACATCCGGCTTTTCCATGCGCTCGAGGAATTGCCGTGCATAAGCGGAAAGCGATTCGACGTAGCGGCGTTGTCCCTCCGCATAAATCGTGTCGAAGGCCAGCGACGATTTGCCCGAGCCGCTCACGCCTGTAACGACGGTGATAGCGTTGTGCGGCACATCTACGGTGACATTTTTGAGGTTGTGGACGCGGGCGCCCCGGACACGCAAAGTGTCCCGTTCCGGCTTCGAAATGTCCGCGGACGCGGTGATTTGTTTGGTCGCCAAAGGGAAGCCTAGGCAGCAGGTTTCAAAGCTACTGCCTAAACTTCAAATTATAAGGCGGCTGTCAAAGCCGAGCAAACGCCGAGTTTGCACTGCACGCTCTGCCGTATCGTGTCCAGAAATACTAAGGTTCCTGGTTGAGGACAATCTCTCCGATTCCGCCGGTGACTTTCAAATGAATCGTCGTTGGTGATTTGCCGTAAGCTTCGTTTGTGTAAGAGCCGCCTTCCTGCTTTAGCCCGGAGGTGCGAATCGACCCGATGCCGCCGGATGCCTGGGCGATGACACCGATTTTTTTCGGCAGCCGGATGTTGGCCTGGCCCACGCCACCTTCGATGTCGGCGGTCAAGTCGGTCCTGCGGTCACCTGTCAGGTCCACATCTACCTGGCCGGCCCCCAGGTGGAGATCCAGGCGCGTCAGGGGAATGTCCCGAAAATCCAAGTTGCCCTGCCCCGCCCCCATTTCCACGCGCAACTCGAGAGGAAGTGCCTTGCCGAAGCGCAAATTCCATTCGTTCCTCGAGTTGCCAAAGTGAACCGTGTGAGAATCCTGGGCGATGTCGATCTGGCCAACACCATCGCTGACATGGTAATCGACGCGAGGTTCATCGTAGCTGCCGTTAAACCTGAAATCCGCGTCGAGAGCGTGCGCTGAATCCGCGCCCACGGTCAGCTCGCCCGCCCCCATCTCCAATTTGGCGCGAGCGGACTTTGCGCCCTGAAGATCAACGGTCTGCGAAGTGTGGCTTACGGCTGACGAGAAACCGCGCCTGCGCGCCATGCCGCGGCCGTGCCAGAGAAGGAGAACGAGGACAACAACGAACGCCAGAATCCCAATCGTCGAGCCGACAGAAATACCGGCGACAGCGCCGGGATTGCGGCTCCTCTGAAAATTGTCGTAAATCTTTCCCAGACCGATGAAGATTAGAATGAGCGGCCAATAATCCAGCAGAATAGACCAGGGCTCGAAGGCTGGATGCCAATTGCGCACCAGGAAAAGAATGCCGATGGTGATCAAGATAATCGGCAGAACCAGAGACACGCGCCGTGGATTGCTGTCATCGGGCATGGCACACCTCCACTACTGAGTACTACGCATGCGGACAAAAAATAGTTCAGCTGGCGACACTGTACAACAACAGGGGTGAATGGGGAGCAGGAAAGCGCGCCGGCTGCAGTGGCCAGATTCACACCGGTTTGGTGAATAACCTTTCGCGAAAGAACTCTGGACCTTTGTTCAGGATTGGTAGCAGCGCCGGTATGATAAAGTTTGGTCAAAGAGGTTACGCCAACCAGCATGAATGCGTATAGGCGAGTCTTCTGGATTGTGCTGGATAGCGTCGGAATCGGCGAACTGCCCGACGCTGCAGAATATGACGACGTGGGACGAAATACGCTGGGCCATATCGCGGAATCGCGCCCGCTGAAAATCCCAATTCTGGTGCGGCTCGGGCTGGCGAACATCGCGCCGCTGAAATTCCAAACGGCTCCCGCTGCTCCCCTTGGCGCGTTCGGCAAAGGAGCTACACGCTCCCCCGGAAAAGACACCACCACCGGCCACTGGGAAATGGCCGGAGTGTGGCTCGAGCAAGCCTTCCCCGTCTACAAGAATGGATTTCCTCGCGAGTTGATCGAGGAATTCGAGAAACAGATCGGCAGAAAAACCATCGGCAACAAGCCGGCGTCCGGAACCGAAATCATCAAAGAGCTTGGCGAAGAACACGTTCGGACCGGGAAGCCCGTTGTGTACACGTCGGGCGACAGCGTCTTTCAAATTGCCGCACATGAAGAAGTGATTACCATGACGGAACTCTACCGCATGTGTGAAATCGCGCGGCGATTGCTGGATGGCCCGCATCGGGTCGCGCGGGTGATCGCACGGCCATTTGCGGGAACCGCTGGCAATTTCGCGCGCACCACCCGGCGCCATGACTATGCAGTTGACCCACCGAAGCCAATGCTCCTGGATGTGCTTGCCGAGGGCAAGGTGCGGGTGCTCGGCGTGGGCAAGATTCATGACATCTACAACGGGCGCGGCGTCGACGAATATGTCACTACCAAGGGCAACGCCGACGGAATGGAGAAACTGACCACCGCGACGAAAGAGCGAAGGGACGGGCTGATTTTCTGCAATCTGGTGGATTTCGACATGCTGTACGGGCACCGCAAGGACGTTGAAGGGTTCGCGAAATCGCTCGAAGAGTTTGACCGCATGCTGGGCGATTTTTTGCCGCTGCTCAGTCTTTCCGACCTGCTGATGATTACCGCGGACCACGGTTGCGATCCTGACCGGCGTTGGCCGACGACGGACCACTCACGCGAGTACGTTCCCATCGTGGCGTATTCACTGTGCAGCGGCGCGGGAGTGAATCTGGGTGTGCGTGACACCCTGGCCGACATGGGGCAGACCATCGCCGAGAATTTTGGCGGCAGCATTTCTCACGGAAAGAGTTTCTTGCGCGAGCTAACCGGCAGAATTGCAGAATCGGCCCGGTAACGTCCCCCCAGAGGGGCGAAATCCCTTGAGTTGCCCACCGCTCCGATGAGTCCTTGTTTGACAAGGGCTACTGCCACGACCGACGTCTGAAACGCCCCAGAATTTCTCGTCGTCCAATTGATTAGCGGCAGGCTCGATTTGTATTTGCACGTATGCAGAAGGGAGCGAGACAATGCAGAAAATCATCAAATTGAAGATCCTCTTTGGAGCTATTGCGGCTGCTTGTGCGCTGGAGCCCAACGTGAGAGCCCAGCAGGCCAGAGATGTCCTCCCTGCTCCGCTGCCCGCTCAAATCTACAGCGGGAAAAAAGCTTTTGTTGCCAATGCCGGTGGAGATAACAACCACTTGTACAGCGGAGAGCCCGAACGTCTTTACAATCAATTCTATGCCGCGTTAAAGAGCTGGGGACGATACGACCTTGCGCGTAGTCCAGCAGAAGCAGATTTGGTGTTTGAAATAAGCTTTCTAAACCCCTTCGTTGGGGAGTACGTTTCAGGTGGAGGGCAGACCTCGGTCTCCAGTCGTTCGGTTACCGATCCGCAATTTCGTCTGGCCATTGTTGATCCCGGAACGCGCGTCACCCTCTGGGTTTTCACAGAGCACATCCAACCTGCTCTGCTGCAAGGAAATCGCGACAAGAATTTCGATCAAGCGCTGAATTACCTGGTGAACGACCTCCGAAACGTGGCCGGCCAACCGGTTGCGGCCACCTCAAACAGTAGGAGGTAGCCATACATCTGGATATCGCGCCCCCGTGCGCTCAAAGTTGGTTAGGCGGTGCAGAAGGAGGAGGACTGCCGAATTTATGCTGGTCAAGAGCAACGTTTTGATCGATGTATGCAGTGACCGGCGTGCCCTTGGCAAGGACGACGTCTTTGCCATGCATGAAGAGAAACATCGGTGCAATTGGGAAAAAGAGCACGCCGCTGGCGATAATGGCGCCGGTCATGGCGCCAGAGCGCCGCTTACCTTTGGATTCCTGCGAGGCTCGAAGAGGAACACGTTCCCCATCTAGAAGACGTACTTCATCGATAGGCACGTCGAGCCTGCCCGCTCACCCCATCCGCCGTTTGGGTTTTGCGTCCACAATGGTGCCCCAGCCCATCCCGCCTTTGGGGAATACAACCACGCCCTTCACTTTGACGTCTTCTGCCACCGCGAAATCAACGCGATTGCCGGCGGACTCCTTGGCGGAAGAGAGCTCGCGAGCCAGCGTCAGCGAGACGGGCGTTCCGTCTTCAATGCCAAATTCAAATGCCGGAGCGGGCTTAACTGAAGATTTCTCCTGGGTGGAGTTGGGTTGAAGCGTGCTCGTCGGAGCCTGAGCGGCGCCGGAGGCGGGAGATTGCTCGAAAGTGTCCCCGGTTGACGGCGAAGCCCCCGACTGCACTGGAAAGGGACAGGGCTACACGTCGATGAAAGTAGAAGCGCGGAGAAAAGAGAGGTGAAGAAAGTTTTCACACACGTTCCTCTCAATCGAGGAAGTTATGTCAGCCGAAGGATACACAAGAACGGCATCCAAAAAAAATAGAACCTGTCCTTGCCAATAATCCAGGCGCTCGAAGCAGAACTACCTGAACGATGGTGAATAGCGTGTTGCGCTTTGCGCCGCAGCAATGCCGTTGTTGGCGGTACTCACGGGCTTTACGAAGCGGGCTTTGACGCCCGAGACAACCAATTGCAGCCCCGCACAAATGGCCAGAATCACAATCACGGCCCGAAGCCTGTGCGCCGGAATGTGCCGCGACAGCAAGCAGCCGAGGAGCACGCCAGGCAGTCCGCCAAGAAGCAGCGGTAAGAGTACGGATAAGCTGATGGAACCCACGGTCCAGTGAAAGATGCCGCCGATGATGGCGAGCACCAGGCCAAAAAGCAGATCGGTGCCAACGACCTGGGAAGGCGTCATTTCCGAGTAATTCAGAAGCAGCACGGTGCCCAACGCACCGGCACCAGCAGACGAGAACCCTGATTCGACGCCGATGGGGAAAGCAAGCCAAGGTAGCCAGTGAGAATTCTTGCCGGCAAATTGGTTGTTGCGTGCTCGCGGGGCAAAGCTGAGAGCCGAAGAGAGGGCCAACACCGCGCCCAGAATGATGACCACCGTAGAGTTTCCGCCACGAGCGCTCGTCATAAAGCGAAGCACTAGAGTTCCCGCCAAGAGACCTGGAACGGCGCCGCGCAGCAGCAGCCAGAAATACCGCGAGTGAATCTGGCGGTGGAAAACATAAAACGGCGCGGCAATGAGGCGCACAACGCCGGCGAAGACAAAGGCCGTTCCTACGGCTTCACCGACGGAGAGCCCGGCAAAAAGTAAAAGGGCGGGCACCGTGAAACTGCCGCCGCCGATGCCGGTCAGGCCGACGGCCAGAGCGATGGCGAATCCGATCAACAGTTGCGTCATGCGCCACGCTCCGAAAACGTGTGAATGCCGCACTCGAGCTTGCGCCCGCCCCAACGGCCGGACCGTGCATTACCTGGATCCGCGGGAAGAGCGGTGCAAGGTTCGCAGCCGATGCTGGGGTAACCCGCGTCGTAGAGCGGCAAATAAGCCAAGCGACGAGCGCCGGTGTACTCCCAGACTTGCGCCCAGGTCCAATCGGCCAGCGGACTGACTTTGAGCAACGTTTTCCCACTGGGGAGCCGATGCTGCTCGATCTTTTTGAGGTTCGCGCGCGTCGGTGATTGCTCGCGGCGCAGGCCCGTGAACCAGATGTCGAAGGGCTCCAGCGCTCTCATGAGCGGAGCGACTTTGCGAAGCTGGCAGCAAGCGGTGGGATCCGATTGGTAGAGTAGGCCTCGTTCCGCTTCCTGCTGCGCGACGGTTTTTTCCGGGAGCACATTTACGAGATGGAGGCCCCACTCCGCGGCAATTCGATCGCGGAATTCGTATGTCGACGCAAAATGATAGCCCGTTTCGAGAAAAAGAACCGGGAGCTGCGGGAGTCGCTTGTGCAGAAAATCGAGCAAGATGATGTCTTCAGCTTGGAAACTGCAAGTGAGGCAAGCCCGTGCGGCCTGCGAGTCCATCAAAACCACATCCAGGAGTTGCTCGACGCTCAAAGCCTCGATTTCGTGGGGATTGAGAGTGTTGAGACTCAGGCTCATTTTAATGTTCCCTTCTGGCTGGCTTGGATTCTGGCGAGAGCCGCAGTTTCTCGGAGAAGCCCAGCGCGTCTTGCATGACCTTGGCGTCGTCTATTCCCTGTTCTGTTGCCGGGGAGGCGGAGGCGCTCCCTGGCTGGAAAATCGCCGCGAAAGGAAACGAGGAGAGGTCTTGCGCAGACAGCGAAGCGTTCGTGCACAGAACAAGCAAGCCTGCGGCGTGCAGCGAGGCGAGGGTAACCGTCAGCGCTGAGGAAGCTCCACCGGACGCATCGAGGACGATGACTTCAAAGCCGTTCTGAAAGAGCTCGCGCTCCAGGGACTTCGCCAGCTTCAAGCGATTGCCGAGCAGCAAAACTCCTGGCTTGTGACCGTGCCGGCCATGCCTCTCTTGCGCTGTAACGTCACCGAGACCGCCTGCAGGTAATGAGGTTGTTCGATCTTCCAAGCCAGAGCCGTCCACTGCGGACGTTTCACGCACCATGCCAGCCCCGACCGTGGCATTGGTGAACGGATCAATCAGTATGAAGCTGCCCGTGGCACGGCTGATGGCATACGAGTCGAGGAAAAGCGGCTGATTGGTCTCGACTTCCACTTCCGCGATGCTGTTCATTTCCAGGTTTTCGGCGGGCTCCTGTTCAAGGGTGTTGACGTTGACGAGGTGGCGAATGCGGCGAACGCGGGCCTTGACCAATCGCGTGGTCTGTTTCAAAAGAAGCGCCTTTCTGATCGTAAGAGGATCGGGGCTAAGCCAGACCACCGTGCCGGAAAAGCTGCGGGAGACAGCGGGAAGATTCGATGGAGAAACCAGCATATCGCCGCGGCTGAGATCGATTTCGTTTTCAAGCTGCAGGGTGAGCGATTGCGGGGCGACAGCCCGGTTCCAGTTCCCGTCGAAGCCGACAATCGCCTTCACTCGCGTTTCTTGCCCTGAGGGGAGCGCGACAAGCGAATCGCCCGGGCGCACAGAACCGCTCGCCAGTTGCCCCGCAAATCCGCGGAAGCGAAAATCCGGGCGAATGACGTATTGAATGGGGAAACGCACAGCATCAAGTGTGCGAGTTTGGCGAAAATCCACCGTTTCGAGATGGCCTAGAAGAGTCGGCCCCGAATACCACGGCATGTTTTCGCTGGGGCTGACCACGTTGTCCCCCGCCAGCGCGCTAATCGGAATGCAATGCACGAAGGGGATACCCAATTGCGACGCGAGCGAAAGAAAATCGGCCTGCAACCGAAGAAAGACTTCCTCGCGGTAATCCGCCAGGTCCATCTTGTTAATCGCCGCGACGACGCAGCGGATGCCCAGGAGCGAAGCGATGTACGCGTGGCGGTGAGTCTGCGTGAGCAAGCCTTTGGTAGCGTCAACGAGAATAATTGCAAGATCGGCCGTGGACGCCCCTGTGGCCATGTTGCGCGTGTATTGTTCGTGACCTGGCGTGTCTGCGATAATGAATTTCCGCCGCGCGGTGCTGAAGTAGCGATAAGCCACGTCAATGGTGATGCCCTGCTCGCGCTCGGCACGCAAACCATCCGTCAGCAGTGAAAAATCGAAGGAGCCGCCCGAGCGGTTGATCTTGCTTTTCTGCACAGAAGCAACTTGGTCCTCGTAAACGGCCTTCGCATCATGGAGCAAGCGGCCGATCAAAGTGGACTTGCCGTCATCCACGCTTCCGGCCGTGGTAAAGCGCAGAAGGTCCTTGCGCAGATCGTTCTGTAGAAACGCGGCAAGGCTCTCCGACCGCTCGGAAGTAGTAAGAGTCAGCATCAGAAGTAGCCCTCGCGTTTCTTCAATTCCATCGATCCTTCTTCGTCATGATCGATGGCCCGGTTTTCGCGCTCCGAGCGGCGGAAAGAGACCATCTCTTCAATGATCTTCGGTAGCGTGTCCGCCTCGGAACGAATCGCGCCGGTGCATGGTATGCAACCAAGCGAGCGCATGCGGCACTTGATCCATTGAACTTTTTCACCGGGCAACAGCTCATCGGGAGAGTAAATCAGCACGATCGAGCCGTTGCGCACGACGGCCTGGCGCTCCCGGGCGTAGTAGAGCGGCACGATGGGAATGTTTTCTGCGTGGATGTACAGCCAGACATCAAGTTCCGTCCAATTGGACAGCGGAAAAACGCGAATGCTTTCCGATTTTTCGATGCGCGAGTTGAAAAGGTTCCAGAGTTCCGGCCGCTGGTTCTTGGGATCCCACTGGCCGTGAGAATCGCGAAAGGAATAGATGCGTTCCTTGGCGCGCGATTTTTCCTCATCGCGGCGGGCGCCGCCAAAGGCCGCATTGAATCCGCCGGCGGAAAGCGCGTCGAGCAAGGCTTTCGTTTTCAGCAGGCCGCAGCATCTTTGCGTGCCAAGGGCGAAAGGATTTGCCCCGCGCTCCAGGGCTTCGCGATTTTGGTGCACGATAAGCTCGGCGCCAATTTCGCGTGCGTAGGAGTCGCGAAACTCAATCATTTCCGGAAATTTGTAGCTTGTGTCGATGTGAAGCAGCGGAAAAGGGATTTTTCCGGGATAGAAAGCCTTTTGCGCGAGGCGCAGCATCACCGAGGAATCTTTGCCAACTGAATAAAGCATCACAGGGTGGGAAAATTCCGCGGCAGCTTCGCGCAGGATGTAGATGCTCTCCGCTTCCAGCGTTGCAAGATGGCCAAGCTGGCGCTCTGCACGAAACGAGAACGAAGCGTCGGGCATCTCGCTGAGCAGAGTTTCCTCCGGCGGCAGCAACGTTGGATGAGTCATATCTTTCTTCCCTTCCTCAAAAAAAGTGTCCCCAAAAACACGAAACCCACCTGCCAGGCGTTCTGGCGGTGGGTTTTGATTACAATCTCGGCTAGATTCTTGTGCTTAGACGGCTAGCCCCCCAGCGCCAGAAAACCCTGTCGCACAACACATACAACAGTTGTTCGCGCAATTCTGGCGATGATGGGTCGCGTAACTCACAGTCAAGAGTCTAACCCGCATGCCAGTTCGATGCAACCCGGCCAAGCAACGATACTTTTGCTGCATCCTATCTGTTTTTTGCGAGCCGGAGTATGGCCCAAGAATGACTCAGTGCGACAAGGCGACCTGGCTGACGGCCCCACGGGCACCAACGAGCGACTGGGCGTGCACCTTTGCTTGATCAATCTGCTGGCTCGTGAGCTGTCTCTCTAAAATACGCAGCTCTGGCTCACCTTGGTCATCGCCTTGCAACGTGGCGGCGAAAATCCAAAGGTAAGCAGTTGCCAGATCCTTGGACGTGCCCCGGCCGGCGGCAAGCATGGAGCCGGTCATGATTTGCGCACGCGTGTGCCCTTTCAGAGCAGCTTTCTGAAACCAAGCGAAAGCCGTTGAATCGTCCTGTGGCACTCCCTCGCCGTGCAAATAAAGATCGGCGAGATTGTACTGGGCTTGCGCTTCGCCGGATTCCGCGGCTTGGCGATACCAAAGGGCCGCCTTGCCGTGATCCTGCGCGACGCCCAACCCATGGTCGTAAAAATACCCGAGGTTGACCTGCGCCGGAGCATAGCCCGCGTGGGCGCCCAAATCAAAAAAGTGAAAGGCTTCCGCTGTGTCCTGGCGAACACCACAACCTTTGAAATACAGAATGCCCAGGTTGTAGAACGCTGGCGCGTGGCCACGATCGGCCGCCGCATGGAGCCAATACAGAGCATTGCCCGCGTTCGGCTGTGTACCCCACCCCGCAAGAGAGGAAACCGCCAGGTTCACCATGGCGGCGGAATTCCCTTGCTGCGCCTCTTTCGAAAAGATTTTGTAAACTTCCTCTTTCTCCCGGGGATCGAAGGAGCGGGAAGCAGGTCCCGGTGCGGAGGTCTTATCAGACGCGTTTCCCTTCCTACCGAATTCCTTGACCTCGTTCACGCGCACCGTGCGGCCCTCCGGAAAGATCAAAGCATTCAAATCCGATGGAACACAGGCCGTCGAAGCAGCAGCGCCTGCCTTCTCTTGAGCAAGCGCCGGCCGAGGCATGGCCAAGAGCCCAAGAATCGTGAAAGAAAGAGCAAGGAACAAACGTGAAGCTGCCGAAGAACCAAGGTGGATTGAAAGGTGGCGCATGTAAGCCCTCCTGGGAGCGAAACAAGATTCGTGGACGGAGTCCCCACTGACGGTAGACGTGCTACCTGTAGGACTCCTTCCTGTATATACCTAGACGTCCTACTCGTCAAAATGTTCCGTGAAAAAATGAACAAACCAAAAAATCTCTCAACACAAGGAGGGAGAGCGGGGACACCCGCTCTCAGTGACTTCCGCAAATAGACGAGGGAAATAGCGGAATTGTCTTATGGACAGCCGCCGAGCGGCTTTATTCGTACCGCAAGGCAGTCATGGGGTCTACGCGCGTGGCCCGGCGGGCCGGCACCCAGCAAGCCAGCAAGCCAATGAGCAAAAGCAAAGCAGCAACGCCGACGAGCGCGAGCGGGTCGTGAGGAGAAACGCCCCAAAGCTCGCTGGTGATCAAACGGGAGAGCGCCAGACTCGACACCAACCCGATTACCAGACCGAGTGTAAGAAGCCTTAGTCCCTGTCCAAGAACCATTTTCACGACATCCCGGGCCGCCGCACCAAGGGCCACGCGCAGACCAAACTCATGCGTGCGGCGCGCTGTGTTGTAGGCCATCACGCTGTACACACCGATAGTCGCCAGAAGCAAACCCATGCATGCAAACATGCCAACAATCCATAGTGCGAAGCGTGGTTGGGCAAACGTAAAAAGGTCGAGGAAGTGATCCAGCGTACCGGGTTCGGCCATGGCGACAGAGGGATCGGTGGCCCAGATTTCTCGAGCGACCGTTTTTGCCATGGCCGCAGGGTCGTTCGTCGTGCGCACCAAAATGCCGCGCATCGCTGATCCAGTGACCGTATAGGGCACCCAAACTTCCGGGTCAATCGGCTCCTGCAGGCCGCGGTTCCGGGCGTCCGCGACCACACCAATGACTTCGAACCACGGATCCTTCACGGCATCCGGAAAATCCTTAAGTTCGTTGAGCCGTATTTTCTCGCCAATCGAAGGCTTTTTGTCAAAGTAGCGCCGTTGAAACGTCTGGTTTATGACCGCAACCTGGCGCGCATCGTTCACTTCCGTCTCTGTGAAAGTCCGGCCTTCCAGAACAGGGATGCGTAAAACCGGGATGTAGTCCTCGCTGCAGAGTTGGAAAAGTCCATACCATTTCTCCGTATGCGATTGTCCTGAAACTTGCACTTCGCTGCGAATCCCACCGTACGGAGGGAGCGTACTGCTTTCCGCGGCGTAGGCGATTCCCGGCATGGATTTCAGCCGGGTTAAAAGCGGGCGAAAGAAAGCGTTGAGCTGAGCGCCCGTTTTGTATCGCTCCGGAGGGAGGGGGAGGCGCGCGGTCAAAACGTGGTCAGTATGCAGGCCCAGCGGCACTCTCTGCAGCGCCACAAAGCTGCGCACAAACAAGCTAGCGGTGAAGAGCAGCGTGACACAGAGCGCCACCTCCGCGACGACAACAATGTTACGTGCTCCTGCCCCGCCTTGAACACCACTAAGCCCCTTGCCCGTGTCTCGGAGAGACTCTTCCAGATTGCCGCGCGAGGCTTTCAAAGACGGAGCCAATCCAAAAAGGAAGACTGTGCAAATTCCCACTACCAGCGCGAAAACCAACACCGCGCCGTTCATTTCGATGACCGTCTCCGAAGCAATCGTGAAATCCGGAAGCACTGCCGCGATCGTCTTAACACCCGCCCAAGCAAAGAAGATTCCCAGAATTCCCCCGGCAAACGCGAGGAGAAAACTTTCCGCAAGCAATTGCCGGATCAAATGGAAGCGACTTGCCCCCAGGGCCGAACGCACCGCAAATTCTCTCTCTCGCGTGGTCGCGCGCGCAAGCAGCAAATTGGCCACATTAGCGCAGCCGATGAGCAAGAGAAGCCCCACAGCCGCGGAGAAGACATACAACGCCCGGCGAAACCGGGGCGGCACAACAATATGGGCGAAAGATGCAACCTCCATAGAAAAGTGCGCCGGATAGTCCTTCGGGTAGATCTTGGAGAAACGTTGCGCAATGATGTTCAAACTCGCGGCCGCCTGCTGCGTAGAAACACCGGGCCGGATCCTCGCGACAACCCCCCAATACTGCCGTCCGTCGAAACTCCGGATGATCTTTGGCTCCTTCGGTCCGCGTGGCATCCAAAGCTCAGCTCCACCCCAGGCAAATCGCGGAGCTTCAATGCCCACGAGCGTGCGGGAAACGCCGTTCAACCTAAAGGTCTTGCCAAGCAAGGAGGGATCAGCGCCAAACTTATTGATCCAGGCTTTGTAGCGCATGACAAAAACCGGTGGAGCGCCGGCTTCGTAGTCCGCGGGCGCGAGGGACCGCCCCAGATAAGGCGCAACCCCGTAGAACTCGAAGGTGCCGGGAGTGACGTAGTTGCCGAAAAGAAGCAAACTGTTTTCACCGGCCGAATAGACCACGTCTTCTGGCAAGTTTGCGACCATGCTATCAAACAGATCGTTCTGCTTTTGGAATTCTTGAAACTCGTCGTACAGGAACAAGCCTCGCCAGTCATTGGCCTGATCCAGGTCGCGCAAGTGCAGAGTCACTAAATGGCGGGAGTCTTTGTAAGCGAAGGGCTCGAAGAGAGCATTGTCAACAACGCTGAAGATGGCTGTGGAAGCTCCGATTCCCAACGCAAGAGCGAAAATGGCAACGAAGGCAAACCGGCGATCCTTCCGCAAGCAGCCCAGCGCAAAGCGGAAGTCGCGCACAACGATGTCCCATTGATTCTCCCAGTGGGTTTCCCGGCACTCCTCCTTGAAGCGTTCCACACCGCCAAATTCCAGCACGGCGCGCCGGCGCGCTTCCGCAGGCGGAATTCCCTGGGCAATGTAACTCTCGGTGCTCTGCTCGATATGAAATTGAAGCTCGGACTCAAGGCGCTTTTCCAACAGCGCCCTTTGCGTGAATCGGCGAAGCCAGCGCATGAATCACCCCTACTCCGCAGTTCTCAGAATCAGCGCGACGGCGTCAGTAAGCTTCTCCCAATGCAGGACCTCAGACTCGAGCTGCGTGCGGCCCTTGCGCGTCAGCTTGTAGAACTTCGCTTCCCTGCCCGTGGCCGTATCCCTCCATTCCGCTTCCAGCCAATCGCGCTCCTCAAGGCGGTGAAGCGCTGGATACAGAGAACCCTGCGGGACTTGAAAGAAATCTTTGGAAACCTGCTGAATGCGCTGCGAAATGGCGTAGCCGTGGATGGGACCTGCAGCCACCACTTTGAGGATCAACATGTCGAGAGTTCCTTTCAGGAACTCCGATTTCTCCTGAGCCATCTTGACGCCTAGCCTCTCTACCGGTATGTTTTCTACCTATAGGTACGCTGCTGCAGAGAAAGTGTCAAGGAGGAAAAAGAGCGGGGATTGAGGGAGCTGGCGAAGCAAACTTTTGCACAGCCTTGGCGCAAGCTTCGCTTGGATCGAGGTGATTCTCGATCCAAGCCGTCAGTTGCCCGAGGCCGCGGTGTCCGCCGGAGCGTAATAGCCGTTGCGCGTGCGCGCAACGAGCTTGCCGCGGCCACGCGGAGGAACAACTTCCACGCTGACCGTGCGGAAACTGCCGTCGTGCCGCGAATTCGTGGGGTAGTACGCCAATGTGTACTGGTTGCGGATGTCGTGCGCCACCTGCTGGCAGATGTTGTGCACGTCTTCGACGCTCTCCGGGAAATAGGCGATGCCGCCCGACGCCTTGGCGATATCCTCCAGCGCCCGCCTCGCTCTCTTGGCACTCTTTTTGCTCTCCTGGCTGAGCAGTCCAATCGTGTAGATCACTGTATCGGTCTTCTGGATATCGCGAATGGCCTTTTCCAGGGAGTAATGACTCGAATTGTCTTCGCCGTCGGTAACAATCAGCAGGACATGTTTGTCCTTGGAAGCTTTTTTCAAATGGTCAAGCGAGCCGACGATAGCGTCGTAAAGCGCCGTACTGCCGCGTGAATCGATGCGCTCGAGCGCTTCTTTCAGTTCGGGAACGCTGCTGGTGAAGTTCTTGTCGAGGTCCAGATAAAAATCGTCATTGAAATTGACCACGAACGCTTCGTCCTGCGGATTGCTGGCTTGGACCAGCGTGATCGCGGCTTCGTTAACCTTGGGGCGCTTGTCGCGCATGCTGCCGCTGTTGTCAATCACCAGACCCATGCTGACCGGCAAGTCTTCGCGCTTGAAAACGGAGAGCTTTTGCTCGACTTTGTCTTCGAACACGCGAAAATTTTCCGCTTTCAAGCCGTCCGCGAAACGCTGGCGATCATCAAGCACTGTGGTGTGCAGGACCACCAGGTTGACGTTGACTTTGATGCTCGAGCCCTGCTTGCCGGAATTATCCTGTCCCGGCGGCGGTGGAACCGGATTCGATACGGGAATCTGGGCCAGCGCCGGAGGCGAAAAGACAGCAATAGCACACATGAGCGCTGCCAGGAACACCCCCGCGCGGAAAAGGCGCCGGGGAGAATTAGTGGCTGGGGGCGTAATACCCCATCTTTGAGTAGACGGTGAGAGGAGGGAGTCCTCTGGGAGCGCGGAGCTTGATCTTGACCTTCCGCCACCGCGCGTCGTGCGCCTTGTTGCTTGGTCGATAGCCGAGCACATATTGGTTTCGCAGCTCCATGCCAATTTTGGTGGCGATATCAGGAAGCTCTTCCAGTCTCTCAACGGCGAACACGCGGCCCCCAGTCATCTCCGTGATCTCGCTGAGGAGCGAGGGGCCTTTCAGTTCTTCCGGCGTCCGGTTGCGAGATCCCAACGGGTCAAAGATGCCGACGGCATAGAGCTGGGTATCGGCTTCTTTCACCAGCCGCTTGATATCGCTTTCGTTGTACCGACTGTGATTATCCCCTCCATCCGATAGGATGAGCAAGGCACGTTTGGCGTTGTGTGCACCCCGCATCTGGCTGAGCGCCAGGTAGATGGCATCCAGAAGCGCAGTGCGGCCCTTGGGAGAGGTCAGCATCAGGCGACTCTGCAAGTCTTCGACGCTGTTGGTAAACGAGCTGGTCAGTTCCGCGCGCTCGTTGAAGCTGACCAGAAAGAATTCATCCTGCGGATTCGCGGTCTTGAAGAATTGCAAGGCTGCTTCGCGGGCTTTCCCTACTTTGTTGGACATGCTGCCGCTGAAATCAAAAACTACGCCAATGGAGATGGGCACGTCCTCCGCGGAAAACGTAACCACTTCCTGCTCGATATTGTCTTCGAAGATGCGGAAATTGTCGGGATCGAGACCGGTCACCAGGCGGTTGTAAGGATCGGTAACCGTTACATTCACCAGCGCCATGTCCACGTCGATGTGCAGTGTGCCACCCGGTTTGAACGCTTTCGCCGGAGTGTCCTTATGCACGTCATCGACTTTGGCCTTGGCGTCTTCGTCTTTCGCGTCTTCCTTCTTCGGCTCTTCCTTCTTGGAATCGTCCTTGGGCTTATTGTCGTCAGGAGGGGCCTGGGCTGCAGCCTGAAAGAGGGCCTGAGAACAAAGGAAACAAACGAGGAGAAGAATTCGGAAGGCCACAAACACAACGCGACTCATCTCAGAGCGTGACTGCGGACCAGTCACCGGCAGATCGCGTTTCACGGCACCCCCTACGTCTCGGTCGGACCGGGACGGCCGCGCGGTTCGGTTTCAATTGGATTCTACCACTCGGATTGCTGAAAACAAGGGTAATCATTCTATCCATGGTATTGCAAAACTTGCATACCTCAGGTTCGGGTTGCTGCATGTGGTAGCATCGCCACACGGAAGCACCTCGCTTGCAAAGACTTTGAAGAAGCGCGGTTTATTCCCGGACTGGAGAACGCGAAGAGAATGGGCTCGGTCAAAGTTGTTGTGGTCATCCCGGCGCGTTATGCGTCCACGCGCTTGCCGGGAAAGCCGCTGGTGTCGCTCGCGGGGAAGCCCATGATTCAGCGCGTGTACGAGCAGGCGAAGCTGGCCACTCGCGCGGATCGCGTCCTCGTGGCCACCGACGACGAGCGCATTGTGAAGGCCGTTGAAGAATTCGGCGGCGAAGCGCGCATGACGCGCTCGGATCACCGCACCGGCACGGAGCGCGTTGCGGAAGTGGCCGCCCACGAAGAAGGCGAAGTCTTCGTGAACGTCCAGGGCGATGAGCCTCTTCTTGATCCAGTTGCCGTGGATACGGCCGTCTCTTCCCTGCTGGAGGAACCGGCAGCCGCGATTAGCACGGTGGCCACACCCATCAAGACTCCCGCCGACATCATGGATCCCAACGTGGTGAAGACGGTGCTGGACTTCGATGGCAATGCGCTTTATTTTTCGCGCGCGCCGATTCCGTGGGTGCGGGATACCATAAGCAAAATTCAAGTGCGCCACTTGAAGCATCTCGGCTTGTATGTTTTCCAGCGCGATGCCTTGCTCGAATATCCCACGCTGCCGCAAGGTGAACTCGAGCGCATCGAGCAGCTCGAGCAACTGCGCTGGCTCGAAAACGGCTGGAAAATCCGTGTAGCAGAAGTCGAGCACGACGCCGTGGGCGTGGACGTGCCCGAAGATGTGGCTCGCGTGGAAAAGCTGCTCCAGAAGTGAAAACGCCCGGCGATCATTCTCGTAAAACCAAACCGAGTTTGGCGACGCTATTGCTGCGCCTTGAGGATACCGGCCACGATGCGCATTGCACCGTTGTTGTCTCGGTTAGCAAAAAAGGCCAGCTGGGGATTCACGATGTACACGACCATATGGATGGGGGTAACCCCAGAAAGATTGACGCTCATGGTGTTATTGCTCGTACCGTCCCCGTTGAGCGTAATCTGACCCCCGGTGCCGACGTCGGTGTGTAGCGTTACTCCGGTGAACTGAAAGTAGTCCGAAGTGCCGCTGAGGCTCAAACTCGTGACTGCCACCTGAGACAGAAGGTCCTCTTCATCGGTGATGCCAAGGTTTCCGCCTGCAGTGACGAGGCCGCTCCAGTTCATGGCGTAGGGTCCGGAAATGTTGCTGCTGGTAAAAGGACTTCCGGATTGCGCGAGAAGAGAACCGTCATCGACAACAACTGCTGTGCCAGTGCCTGGAGTGCCGCTGACTTCCTGAAGCACGCCGCTGCCCGCGGAACTGAGGTAAAAGACGAAGGAGTAGACATTGGCTACGGAAGACTGGAAGGAAAGCTGGCCGCGTCCTGTCGTAGGGTCGTAACTAATGCTGCTGTTCGTCAGGCTGCTGCTTGGGAACTGATTTTCGTGGGCGCCATCATTCACGTCCATGACGACTTTGCTGAGGGTATTGCCCGAGACGTCGAAGCGACCCACACGAACCAACCCGCCATTCACCGAGGAGCCGGCGACGAGAAAGGCAAACCCGCCATTGATGGCGCTGAGGTTCGACGGGATATTGGTTTGCGAGACAACATCACCGGTCAGCATCGTGCGCCCGCTGGTACTCATGAACCTGACGCGAGTCGCATCCACGACATAGAAAACGTAGGTTAGCCCTGCGATGGTAGCGATTCCGCGTCCCGAACTTCCCAGGGTGCCAGGAAACAAAGGGTCCTGCGCAAATGTTCCGGTGAACGTTCCGTTGCTAAGGTTACCGTTGTCGTTGTCGTCGCCAAGGCTCGTGGTAATAACTCCGCCATTGGCCTCGAATTGGCCAACGAAAGACTCGGGACGCGCGGATTCATCAAACCCGGCAAAGTCGAATACATACGGACCCGTGATGGCAGGCACTGGAGTTGTGAACGAGGCTACATTTTGCCTAATGAAGTTGCCGCTGCCGGTCGAGGCCTGGCTGGAATTGTTGGTTTCGTCGATCATCAAGCCATCGCTGGTGGATGTCAAAGTGATTCCAAAGTCGATGGAACTGGAACCGAGATCTAAAGTCAACACACCGCGCCCGTCAGGATTGACCGTATAGCTGCCGCCGGTAATGCTGATCGCCGGCGTCACGCCAAAGGAGACCTCATTGACATCCTCGACGCCATCGGTAATGTGGCCTTGCCCATCCGCAACGAAACTGCCTACACGCGCGAGCGGATTGAAGGAGTTGCCGTCAAAAACCTCACCATTGGTAATGAAGGCGTAAGTACCATTCAAGTCGGCGAGCGAGTAATTGCCGGTGGGAGGAGGAGGCTGGATATTTGAGCCACCACCGCCGCTGCAAGCGGCTGACCAGAGAGCAGCCGCTGCAACCAGCGCTGTTAGGACGCGGTTCACCGCACACCTCGCAGGGCTTCCTTTTGCGCCGGCGTCAACGTTGCGGCAGGTGTCAGCAAGAAACCCTTCTCGTTTCGCACGGCTACCGCTTGCGCGCCCTTTTGCACGATGCGCGCGGCAAAGTAAGTGCCTTCGCCGAGCGCCATGGGCTCGCCCACGATGCGAACGTTGTCCCCGGCGTTCAACTCGAAGTGATTGGCTTTGAGCACCTTGGCGTTGCCGAGATGGACATCCACCTGGCCGGAAGCCGTTTGCAGGGTGAGGTGCGCGCCCATCGGCGGAATGGCAGAAGCCGTTTCAAACTTCACGACTGTGCCGATAAGCGAGATTTCGCGATTGGCATTGTAAGTCTGGAGCAACTGGGCGTCCGAATGTATGGCTTGCTGCGCCATGATGGAAAGGTCAAACGCCAGGGAACTTGCGAACATGAGAGTTATACATAGCAGTCGAATGGTAGATTTCATTGCCCCTTCCCACGTGTAAGAGTGCCACCCGGAACCTTTCCGCGTTGCGGGGCCAACGAAAAACCCTTTCGAGGCGCAAGGCGAAGGTTCAATGGATTAGATGGCGAAGCCAGCGATGAAGGTTTCGCCGGGTAACCCGAAAGTTCCGGCATTGCAACACTTGCAGACCGCCGGCCTTCACAGAGTAATCCCCGTTTACTTCAAACCCGCTCCCGAAAAGAAAGTTTCGCGGATCAAAGCGGAGAATACCGCTCCGCTCGAGGGCGGCATACGTGGGCACTGTAATTCTGTGAGTATAAGGACCGTCTCTGAAATGCGCCTCAGCAGGAATGGCCGATCCACGAAACTCCGGCCATTCCCCCAAGGTCATTGGCGTTCAGCGTGGAGCTAGGTTAGTTTTTCCCTGTCAAAGTGACGGTAATACACAGGTCTCGCTCGAGAAACTCGCCCGTATCCGGATCAAAGGCTGTAGCGGATGCACTTAC
>QHYM01000072.1 GCA_003223295.1 Acidobacteriota bacterium
ACCATCTGTGCACCCATGTTCTCGAGCGGGTCCCGCAACTCGATCTCCTTTGCCACGGTCACGCCGTCTTTTGTGATGATAGGTGCGCCGAACTTCTTCTCGATCACCGCATTGCGCCCCTTCGGGCCGAGCGTGATCTTCACCGCGTCTGCCAGAATGTTGACGCCGCGCAAAATCGCCTGTCGTGAATTCTCACCGGTTACAATTTGTTTTGCCATTAGACGTCACCCTCCCGGGTGATTGAACACTTCTGCCCGTCCGAAATCTTCGGTTCGGGTGAACCCTACTTCTTGCCGGATGCCGCTTTGGCGATTCCGCTGACTTTCACCAGGATTTCCTCCTCACGGAGGATCAGGTACTCCTGGTCGTTGATGTTGATGTCGTTGCCCGTGTATTTGCCGAACAAGATCCGGTCACCCACCTTCACATCGAGTGGGATGCGATGGCCTTTTTCAATCTTGCCGGCTCCGATGGCCATTACTTCGCCCTCATGAGGTTTTTCTTTCGCCGTATCGGGGATAATGATCCCGCCCTTGGCAGTTTCTTTCTCTTCTAGCCTGCGTACGAGGACACGGTCATGTAACGGGGTGATATTTATACTCATTTGTATAACCTCCGCATAATCCATTTCGCTGACACGCACAAAGATGACTTTTTACAATCTACTGCGACAACTACGGGCGAAAACTCTTCTGATTCTTCTGCCGCGCCGCTTCCAGGTCGTTCGCCTGCTTTTTCTGGCGCTCGGCTTCCCGTTTCGGGCCCTCCTGCTCGTCAAGTTTCACGGCTTCCGCAATGGCGACGTCGGCTTGTGCATTGGTCCGTTTCGAAGAGACGACCAGCCCCAAGATATCGTTGAAAGAGGAGCGGACTAGGTTGACGGAATATTGCGTATCCTCCCAAGACGCGACCGGCTTTTGCTTTGTTCCGTATCCCGCGTTTGTCGCTGAATCGATCTCGGGTGCTACAATTGTGGCCTGTCCGTATTTCGCCGAAATGGACTTCACCATGTCCTCCTCGGTGAGCCCTTCCATGGAACGCGAATCGTAACTCACAGAAATCTTGTAGAGCTCGTCATTGTAGAAAGAGAAGAGAATCTGTTCGACGCTGTCCGACCGGAGGGGAGTCCCAGGGACGTTCGGGGGCCACCAAGTCAGCTCCTGAATTAGCGCCGGACGGTTATGAATCATCTTCACATCATCAATCTTTTGGTTAGTGCGCTCCAGCAATTTGGTTAGGTTCATTCCTAGGGTAAAGTGCCGATACTTGGAAAGATCCTGTGCACGGAGCAATGGTGCCGAAAGTAGCAGGGCAACAAGACAAATAATCGAACTGCGCAGCGGTTTCATTTTCATATCTCCCATCAATTCCTAAAAACTTGAAATTAGGATCAATCCCTGTACATGAACGCCCGCGTGCTGGATCCTTAGAACCTACGGGCGTAAATCCTTCTGCCGTTCGCGTAAGCGGTGAGCATAGTCAGAAGCACTGCGCCAGCCATGGCAACCAGCGCCGTGATGATCGTTCCACCGTAGCCGCCGAGATCCGCGGAGCGCGTCAGAAATCCGCCTACTACAGCGCCACCAGCACCCATGAGGATGTCCATGAACGGACCATAGCCATTACCCTGAAAAACTCTTCCGGCCCCCCAGCCAACGACCGCCCCAATGACAATCCACGCAAACAAATACATACATTCCTCCCTTGATCGAATCTTCTAACTTCTTTGCTGCGAGTGACTGATCACGTCTCTTCTTGTAAGACGCTTTCTTGCATCGGTTCGCAAATTCACACAGCGGCGAGCAATGAAGGTTGGTCCTGAGCACGGCCCTTCATTCCGTACAACTCACGATCTGCTTTTTGCAGCAGCGCTTCAATCGTTTCGCCATCCCGGGGATAGACAGCTACGCCGATGCTCGCGGAAAGTGTCGGTTGCTCACTGTCCTTTGCTAACAGGTCGCGGATGCGCGAGGCAACAAACGTCGCAGCACTGGCGGCTGTCTCGGGCAGGATGACGGCAAACTCATCGCCGCCGTATCGTGCGGCTGTATCAATAGCTCGGCAGGACAGGCTGAGGATGTCACCGAGCCGACACAGTGCCCGGCTGCCTACCAGGTGGCCGTAACGGTCGTTGATCTTCTTCAACTGATCCAGGTCGAGCAGTAGAATGGCAAACGGCCGTCCGGTGCGCCCCGTGCGTTTGATCTCTAGGTCGAGCGCTTCAACGAATCGCCGATAGTTACCCAAACCAGTGAGCGGGTCAGTCACAGCGAGAAGTTGTACTCTCTCTTCCGCGTGTTTGCGCTCAGTCAGGTCGAAAGCAGAAACCAGACTGGCCAGCATTCCATCAAATTCAATCATCGTTGTACTGATATCGAGCCACCGCCTGTCGCCATTCTTCCTAAGAATCGTGATCTCATACTGCTCGGCGTCCCCCTGTCGCACGCCCCCTCGGCTTAAGACCAGTTCTCGACAATCAGGATGGACTAGATCCCAGAAGCTCATGGACAAGAGGTCCTCTCGGACATATCCGGTAATAGTCTCGGCGGCATGATTTACATAGTGAAGACGCTTGCCGTGGCTAATGAATATTCCATTGGCAATCGCTCCAGTTAGGGTGCGGAAGTCTGCTTCTACACTAGAAGGTCCGCACGCAACCGCGTCCTTGGTCCGTTCCATAATTTTGGTAAGCATCGGAAATATCGCTGCTTTTGCGTTCCCCCCTGCAGGACAACTTGAGGGGCGGACTTGGTCCGCCCCTGGTAACGAAGAGACCTGGCGGCCTCAGACTGCTACAGCGGCGGCGATCTTGTGGAACGTCGAGTTGACCACGTTAAAGGTTTCTACTTGCGCTGGTCCCTCAACGACCGTGGCGAGGATCTTGGTCACTTCAGGATAAGTCCCGCGGTTGTAAGCCTCAGCATTCTCCGCTTTGTCCCACAAACTGATAGCGAACGCTTCCGCGCCGCCCTGGCCGACGAACGTAATTTCGTCCTGGAATCCTTTCTGTTTTCGAAGCAGGGGGAGGATGTCCTTCTCTATCCTCTGGGTAAACTCTGCAACGCTATTGGGTTTCAAATGCATGTAAATTCTGCGTGCAAACATGTGACTCTCCTTGGTTCTCGATGCCAAGGGGGCGATTCAGATAACCGCTGTTGGTTCAGATAACCTGAAGGACTCCCTCAGTCCGTTAACCACATTAGGTAAATTAACTTGACTTGTCAAGTATATTCTGAGATCATTTCACCTTGTTAACCGACTGAGGTAAACCATGTGGAGGGGTGGCCGTGGACGTTTGCCTGCTGATTAGACAGCGGTTACAAGAATTGGGACTTGAGCAGAAAGATCTGGCAAGTGCCGCCGAAGTCACCGAGTCCTATATCTCCCAACTGCTAAATCGTAAGAAACTGCCGCCGGCACCCGACCGAACAGATATTTACGAGAAGATGGCCGCGTTTCTGAAGCTGCCAAGCGATAGACTCTCCAAGCTGGCGGATCTCCAACGGACGGAAGAACTCAAGAGAAACCTGGGAGACCCACCCACGCCGTTGTTTAGAGAAGTTCGAGAGTTGATCCTCCGGAAGTGTGTACCTGACCGAGAAAAACAGATCCGTGCGATTCTTGAGAAGCAGCCTTTCGGCGAACTCGAACGCCTCGTCACGCAAAAGCTCTTGGACGTGGTCAAGAGAGTCGCCAAAGAAGAATTGAACAGTGAAAACGGCCTCCACTTAGTTGCTCGACTCACCAGCCGAAGCTATGAGCAGGTGCGCGTTAACCTCCTGGAGTTCCTGGACACGGACATTTTCAACTTGTCACCTCAAAACTGTGTTTCCTTCTTGGATCCTTTGATCGAAACCTGGGACGTCGACCTAGCCACCTTTAGTATGGAGGTTGTGCTGAATCGGAGATTGGCCCCCGGGGACCCGAAGAGATTTGAGTTTGTGGAAAAGCCTCCTGATCCAGTAGAACTGGAGGCCGGACTAAGGGCCTTCCTCAACGATAGTTCCCTTAGCGGGACCGCGACTAAGGAAGAGGTCGACTTTTTAAAGAAGCTGCGATTCAACGGGAAACGTCCCACTTCACTTTATTATTACCGGGAATTGCAAAACCTCAGAGACCCGATACACTTTGGCGCGGAAAAACGTTCGTCGATACAGGATTCCTCCGGAGGAGCGAAATGAGCGTTAACGTACAGTATGTGGGTTTCACAGCGAAGATCGCGGAAGTTCCGATACAGCCGGTCGGTCTTCTCCACCAAAACAATGCGACACGCCTTGTGATCGCGCAGGAAGCGCACCATTTCGCCGAATTGTTTTCGGCCAGTCGTCTTGGCCGTCTCCACATCCACAAATTCATGCAGGACATTGAGCTCGTGCGTTTGCGCGTATTCTCGGAGAAATTTCAGTTGCGCGGGGATTGAGAAGCCCTCTCGCTCTTGGTCTTTGCTTGATACTCTCGCGTATAGGACGGCTTGTCTCATGTGGTCCTCTGTTGACGTGCGCTGACCATCTGCGCGTGTGGCTCACCCTGCGCCGATTTTAGCTGCATGTCAACGAGCGTCGCGGGCTTGCTGTTCCGATCCCATGCGTCGAGCAAGAGAACCATCGCCCGCAATGCGAGTAAATCATCGGGAGCGAGCTGCTTCCCCTCTGTGGTCTCCTGGGCTGGGGACACCTCGAGGGTATCAACTGGTGATGGTGGCATGCTGGCGCTCGGAAAGGTGGGCTTCCTACGAGGACGACAAGGAAGGCCGAAGGGGCGGCCTAGAGGAGTACCTCTCTACTTATTACTAATGGGCAAGAAGTCCGAAAAACATTTCAGGCAAAATGAACTTTTTTGCTTTTGGCGCTCCGAAGGGGCCCTGCCGATTTCCGATAAGCGATTTGGGCGGGAGCGACCCGGTGAGCACTTTTGGGCGGCAAAACCGCACAAACACCCGGGTTGCTCCCGCCCAAATCGAGGTTTCGCCTGCGGTCTTTTTGCAGCCCCGTTCTGGCCTAGTCGGTTGCTCGGAGGGCCTTTATCTCGAAGAGCGGTAGAACGCGAAGGGTATGTTTCGACCAGAACGCTGCGTGTGGTTCAGTGTTCTTCCGCGCTGAACCACATGGGAGGGGGAGGGTAGCTCGTTATAGCTCACTAATCCAAGTGCAGATAGACGAGTCCTTGCAATTCAACTAACCACGCAAATGGCGTACCAGAACCCACCGGTAACGGCACTTGGACTTCTAGTTGTGATGTTTGCCGTACCTAGTAGGATGTTCGAAGTTTTGGCAGCTAATCAGATGGGATGAGAAGGCCGGTCTCCAGCGGGATGCGATACGGCTACGTCCTTGGCAGGCGCCCCCGCCAGCGCATTGATTGCAAAGCTCGAATGCCCCGATCGAGTGAATGGTGTGGCCTATTCTCCTGATGGTCAATTGCTCGCTGCCGGGTACGGGTGGAATGACCAGGGTGGAGTGAAGATTTGGAACGCGAGGGATCGCAGCGTTGTGCAAACTTGGGTAGCAAAGAAAACAGAAAAGTGGCCCGAAGGTGTAAACAAAGTTGCATTTTCCCCGGACGGCAGACTGCTCGCTGCGGCTACACGCTCAGGCGACGTTCTGGTTTGGAAAGTCGGTATTTGGGGAGAGCCGAAGCGGATCATCTTGAAAGCCGGCTCGCCGACAGCATTAGTGTTCTCTCCTGATAGCAGATTGCTGGCACTCTCGTCGGAATTTGCCGTATTTCTCTGCGATTTGAAGACGCTCGATTCCCGAAAACTAAGTGTCCGAACTGGGCCTCCTCAGGAGTTCATTGCCGCGGGGTTTTCCGAAGACGGAACGCAACTGGCTGTTTGCCGCCAGGCTGCAATCCAATGGTGGGACGTTGCAACGGGACGAACGGACAAGAGCTGGGAAATCAGGGGGCTGGGCTTTTTTTGTGAACTTTCCAGAAACCGAAGATATTTGCTCAATGGCGGCGGTGCGGTGTACCGGGACAAGAACGTCGAACTACTAAACGCATTGGATGGGAACAGTCTGGCGCGGGTATCTGAAATTAGAAGCGGACTGTTTACGTCTGCTATTTCTCATTCGGAGCGTTGGATAGCACTTGGTGGAGGAAATTATGGTCCGGGAGGGGACCTGAGCCTTTGGAGGTTGGAAGATTTTCGCGAGATAGCGTTCACTTCTGCCGGAGAGTTTCCGGTAATGGATTTGGCATTTTCACCCGACGATTCTGTGTTGGCAGCAGGTAGTCACGACGGAGTGGTCTTTCTCTACTCTGTCGAGCAGCTACGCGGGCCGGAGCGGACCAAGCAGGAATACCAGCTCTGTGGCGAAGTCATCAGGGGAAACAACAAGCTGATCATTGTTCCGGTTGCAAACGTGCCTACGCCAATGAGGAAGGAATTCAGTAATGCATGGGGACTCGAAGTGGCAGAACCCAACACGCTTGCGAACTTCGCGGGTTACCCCGTGGCTTTTCAGGACTGGGAGATTGAGAGCACCGCGGCAATGGACCGAGCGAGAGTTAGTAAATTCACCGCGCTCTCGTCGCAACCTATAACGGGAAGTAAGAGCTCTGAATCTGTGGTGTTCGGCGATGTACAAAACCCTGGTTGGGACAAAGGTTTTGTCGTCAAGCTCTACGGAGGGGGTAGCTTCGTTGCAGCCAACAATTCGGGCAAATGCCTGGCCTACGGAAAGTTAAGTGATCTCGATTTCGCCACTCTCAAAGACCGCTTGGTTCATGAGGGCTTTCTCGACGTCCCGCGAGACCCACTCACCCGTGGATTGGACCACTATCGGACAAGATTCATTGCGTTGTCCTTCGGCGGCGACTTGCAAGTAAGAAGCGACGCTGAGGTGGTCGATTTCTCAAAGCCAAGGACGCAGCTGACGAAGAAGGAGGAAGAATTCGCACGCATTTTCAATCATGAACAACAGTTTATTGAGTCTCTCCTTCAGGCGGGAATGCGCGTCGTTCCTTAGTGCCATACTTTCTCTGACCTGGATTGTGCCCGATTAGTCGTGCGCTTCCGAACGGCACTTGGGTGCAGTCGACGACCGGCTCGATGCTCTTCGCTAGAATCAGAGCAGCGAGAGCTCTTTAATGTGCGGAATCCCTGTTCACGATCTGACCCAGCGAAAGGGTTCTAAAATCGTCAACTAGGGCCCACCATACTTCCGAGGTCCGGCCCGGGCACATGTGTTACCGACCGTATCGGCTATATGGGTGGCAGTCTGCGGTACTCCGTCTTCAGTTTTCAGTTGGTTGGGATTTCAGCGTTCGGTGAATTACCCACCAACCTCCACCGGATACTCCTCTTCGGTGGAAGTAGGTAACGCCATTGGCGGCAACGAGCGCGCCGAGCGGCTG
>QHYM01000338.1 GCA_003223295.1 Acidobacteriota bacterium
ACTTCCTCCGGCTGGCCCGGTCGGCCGATGGGAATGCCTCCGATCATATTCATAATTTGTTGTCGAGCAGCGTCCTCGCTGATGCCGCTGCTCTGTGCGAGTTGCAGGATCATGCCGTGTGCGCCTGAAGTCTCAATGAATCCAGGCGAGATCATGTTGACGCGAACGCCCTTCGGGCCAACTTCGTTTGCCAGGCCCTTATTGTAGGTATTGAGAGCACCTTTCGCCGCGGCATAAGCAAGCGTCGCGTCATATAGCGGCAGACGGTGCTGGATCGACGAGATGTGAAGAATGACACCTGACTTGCGTTCGATCATGCCAGGTAGAAATGCTCGGTCGAGGCGAACGGACGCCAGCAAGTTGACGTTAAGCGCCTTCTGCCAGTCGTCGTCAGAGAGCGCCTTATATCCGCCGTTCTGAGCATCCGACCCTCCGACATTGTTCACCAGGATGTCGAGTCCACCCCACTCCTGTTGAATGCGACTGATTACATCTTGCACGCCTGCAGCCGTACCGATATCCGTCTGTACGAAGAGAGGAACCGCCTGCCCATCCGACAGCGGCGAACGTGCAGTCGTTGCAACTGAGGCGCCGCTTAGAGTAAAACGGCGCACCATAGCTTGTCCCATTCCCTTCGTGCCGCCGGTCACCAAAACCCGCTTGCCTTTAAACTCATCTCCTGAAACGGGGAAAGGATATGTCGTCGTCATGACCGAATCTCCAGTGAAGCAATCTTGTCGTTGGAAAGACTGAAGATGTGGTCCAGTTCAATGGGACTCCCGGGAAATTCACCGGTGAGTCGGGCACGCACGGTCACCTTGTCTCCATGCGTTTGAACGTTGATCGGCTGCAACAGGTATCGGTATTTCGTGTCCACCTCTTGTTTCCATTGGCGGATGGAATCACGGCCGCGATAATCACGCCCCTCGTCGTAGACACTACCGTCTTCTGTGAAGCAACAAGAAATCGCATCGGCGTCCTTGGCCACTTCGGCGGCCAGGTATGCAGCGACTGGTCCGGGTACATCGAGAGCCATCGTATTCTCCTCCGTCCAATTGCACAGTCAGGAGTTTCGCATCATACTGAGGAAATAGGAAGTACGCACTAAAAAGTGCGTTAGAGGATATCGATGCCGAAACGCTATACGCCCACATCCGCTGCGGCAGACGTAGAAGCAGCGCTCCGTCTCTTGGAAGGAAGATGGAAGCTCGTGATTCTGTTCCATCTATTCGGAGGGAAGGTGATGCGCTTCTCCGACCTGGAACGAGCGATACCCAACATCACTCAAAAAATGCTGGGGCAGCAGCTCCGCCGCTTGGCAGCGGACGGAATCGTTGTGCGGAAGGCCTATCCTCAGGTACCGCCCAAGGTTGAGTACTGTCTGACATCATGGGGCCAATCCCTTTGTCCTACGCTTGACGCCATCCTAAAGTGGGCCGATCGACGGCCAGCAGAGCGAAGAAAGCGCAACTCGCGCTGACAATCATTGTGGTCTACAATCGGCAATGCCAAATGCAGTTCAATTCGTGTAATCCCGAATAAACCGATTGCTCCCGGGGAGGTATCAATGATTCGTCGTTTCCTCGCCGTAGCTCTTTTCTCTGTAGCAACAGTCTCAAGCCAAACTCCGCCTTCCCTGCCATCCGGCTTTCAAACAAAGACGATACACAGCTCGGAAGGGGCAGACATTTTTGTGCGTTGGGGAGGAAGCGGGCCTGTGGTGGTCCTCATCCATGGGTACGCAGAAAATAGCGATTCGTGGGCTCCTCTGGCCGCAGATCTCATGAAGGACCATACGGTAGTGGTGCCGGATCTCCGGGGTATTGGGCGCTCCTCCAAGCCTGCCGGCGGCTACGATAAAAAGACTCAGGCCAAGGATATTCGTGCCGTTGTGACCTCGCTGGGATATGACAAAACATTTGTCGTTGCTCACGACATCGGCAACATGGTCGCATACGCCTACGCCGCGATTTATCCCGATAAGGTTGAGCGGCTGGTAGTTATGGACGCGCCAATTCCTGGAATTGATCCCTGGAACGAGATTCTCCTAAATCCCGGCGTCTGGCACTTCAATTTCCGTGGACCTGACGCGGAACGGCTGGTGGCAGGCCGAGAGCGTATCTACTTTGACAGGATATGGAATGACTTTACCGGCGATCCGGGTAAGCCTGACGACGCCACCAGAAATTTCTTTGCCGCCACTTATGCGCAACCGGGCGGGATGCGGGCCGGGTTCGCTCAGTTTGCGGCGTTCTCTCAGGACGCAAAGGACAACAGGGTCTTTGAAGAAACGCAGCTGACTATGCCTGTGATGGCGGTAGGTGGAGAGAAGTCCTTCGGTCCCATACAGGCTGTGATCATGCGTCATGTAGCGACGAACGTACAGGAAGAGGTCGTCGCAGGCTCAGGACATTGGCTGATGGAAGAACGACCGGCTTACACAGTGGCGCTGATTCGTAAATTCCTTGATGGCCCACCCCCGGTTGCTCATACAGTTGCAAGCAATGCTGTCGGGGACGTAAACGAAAAACGACTTACTTCTGCAGAATACAAGTTCCCGCAAGTGGGCAATCCGGGTACGGGAAGCTCAGGCATAAGGGGAATCGAGACCGTCGTTCTGAAGGGCAATCCAGACCAACCAGGCGTTTATACCATTATGCTTCGCGTGCCAGCACATACACGCATCGCAGCGCACTCCCATCGTGACGACAGGGTTGCGACGGTAATCTCCGGCACATGGCATATCGGGTACGGCGATAAGTTTGACGAGGCGAAACTGAAAGCTCTGCCACCGGGTAGTTTCTACACCGAACCACCATCTCGGAATCACTTCGCAGAGACCGGTGACGAACCTGTTGTCGTTCAGATTACCGGGTTCGGTCCATCTTCGACCGAGTACGTGGATGCCGCACAAGACCCGCGTAAGCCAGGTAAGTCAAATTGAATCATCAACAGCACTCGAAAGACTAGAAAAAAGTCGGTTGGTCTCAACATTAGTACCGACAAACGCTCTTGTGTTTACCGATTGACCCCGATCTGAGAAGCTTCGGCGCGCAGCGAATCCGCCGATTCTGGACCAGCCGTTTTGATAACGGAGACCTGCTTTCACGACGACTCCATCTGCGGGTTAAGCCGCAACCAGTACGGCCCTCCGCTACTAATATGATTTTGGGACAATGGACATTTTTCAAGTTGGCCAAGGCATAAGGCAGAGCATTTCTCAATTTCCACACTACGGCATCGTCATGATGCTGCAAAACTCACTTGGTGATCGGCGACAAAATACGAACAAAGGATTTCACAAGCGACCACGGCGCTGAGGGAACCAGCCACTTGGGCGGTTAGTGGTATCCCCGTTCATTTGGCCAGCCAGCTTTTCGCGGCTGAATTGACTTCTCCTCGGACCCCGTTTCGGGCCAACCTCCGAGTAGCCGACAATGCTCTCACAGCACCAGCAACGCTATGAATTCTTTGCGCTATAATGTTGCGCAAGCAACCGTGCAGGAGGTGTGTCGTGGCTCAAATACGGTTGATTGTGATCGTCTATCTCCTTCTTGGTAGCGTCGTTTCAGTCAAGGCGCAGGTTGAAGGAATATCTCGCGCGACGATCGCTCAAAGCGCTTTACCTATCGTGTTTGAGCCTGCTGCGTCTCAGCAAGACAGTTCAATAGCCATGATTGGACGGGTGGCAAGT
Organism: Acidobacteriota bacterium; assembly: GCA_003223295.1. Lineage (GTDB taxonomy): Bacteria > Acidobacteriota > Terriglobia > Acidiferrales > UBA7541 > Acidiferrum. Next base: position 3,695 of record QHYM01000338.1, read on the forward strand.
GGAACGGTGGAGTTTCGGCCCTCGGCGATCGCAATCCATTCAGGGCGCAAAGAGACCGGTGGCTTTGGAATCAATTTTGATGGCGCTCGAAGCACCGTTCCGAGGGGTGCCGATCTCGAGCAGAGCCTGACCAACTACTTGCTTGGGAACGATCCTGCCCAATGGCGCACCCATGTTTCGAACTACGCAAAGGTTGTCTACTCCAATTTGTACCCGGGCATTGATGCCGTCTTCTATGGCAACGGCAATCATCTTGAGCACGACTTCATTGTTAAGCCAGGCGCGGATTAGCGGCAGATCCACATACGATTTTCAGGCTCCCGAGTTCACCTGAACAAAGCCGGCTCGCTCATCGTGACTATGGCGGGAGATTCGCTGCGGATGGATGCGCCGTCCATTTATCAAAACGAGGACGGGAGAAGGTGCCGCCGGAACGGAGCGTTCCGGGTACTGCCGAACGGGGATATCGGCTTCATGGTGGAGAGCTATGATCCGCGCTTCGATCTGGTTATCGACCCAGTTCTCATCTTCTCAACGTACTTATCGCCGTTAGGATCAGATGGAAATGGGATTGGCACCGATGCAGCGGGCAACAGTTACGTGACAGGGTATGCCACGTTGGGATACCCGGTGACCACCGGCGCGTTTTCTGGCTGCGCGACATGCACTACGAACAATGTCGTCACCTTCGTCAGCAAGCTGAGTGCGGACGGCTCAAAGCTCATTTATTCCACGGTCTTGGGCGGCAATAACTTTGCACAGCCAACAGGCATCGCGGTGGATACGAACGGAGATGCAATCGTTTCGGGTTGGACCAGCGCTACGGACTTTCCCACGAAATCGGGACAGTCGATTCTGCCGCAGAACAACAACAATGTTGGATTCCTTTTTTCTCTGGCGCCGGATGGGGCTTCGCTCAACTACGGCACGCTACTTGGTCCAAGTCCGACGTCTCCAGTGGCTTCGATGACGTATGCCACGGCTGTAGCGGTGGACGGTTCGGGCAACGCCTACGTGACGGGAGAGACGGGCGAGGGGTTCTTTGTGTCGAGCGGCGCGCTGAACCAGGAAGTGAAGAGCAACGGCTCGTACAATTCGTTCAACGTGTATCTGGTCAAGTTTGATCCGACGGGGACGCTGCTGTATAGCGCGGTACTGGGGACGGCGGATCCGCAGAACGGCGGTGGCGGACCTATTGGAGCATCGGCCATTGCGGTGGACACGACAGGCAACGCTTATGTCACATTGTGAAGGAATCCGCCAAGCGCATCGGCGTGGCGAAGTTGGCGCCACACGATCTGCGGCGGACCTGTGCTCGGCTTTGCCATGCTTCGGGAGGCGAGTTGGAGCAGATCCAATTCCTCTTGGGGCATGTCTCAGTTCAAACGACCGAACGCTACCTTGGGTGCAAACAGCGGATTCGATCAGCGGTCAATGATCGCATTGGCATCGAGCCGAATCCTTGAGCTGGGTGCGCGGTGTGGAAGGGTTGCCGACCATTCGCCCGGAATCAGTGTGAGTCTACAGGCCGAACACAAACAATTCATTGGAAATGGGCACCTCATCGGCTCATCGCTTAGCTGAACCGCATACTTCTTCTCCTTGATATGCAATCGGACGGGTCACCGCATTTTCTAAGACTGACATAGGAAGACCGATGTATCATTCGACATCTAGCCCGCGTACGTCACGTTCACTGTGCGAGGAATTATCGGGACCGAGGCGCGGACCTTCCGAGATTGGGTCACCCACAAGTACACGAAATCCCATGGCAGATTGGCAAATGCGAACAAAGCGACCGCTCCGAGGACCGGTGCGCGAGGAAGCGGGGCCGACGCTCAAAAACTACATCACGCCCGCCGGGTTGCAACGGCTGAAAGACGAGCAGGTGTTCCTACTGAGTCGCGAGCGGCCCGCAGTGGTGGAGGTCGTAGCGTGGGCTGCCAGTAACGGGGACCGCAGTGAAAACGCCGACTACCTCTACGGCAAGCGACGGTTAGGCCAGATCGATTCGCGGATTCGCTTTCTCACGAAACGCATTGACGCGGCCGTGGTCGTCGATCCCGCCGCTCCGCGGTCGGGGTCAGCCGCTACGCGCGTCTTCTTCGGCGCAACCGTAACCTACAAGGACGCCGCCGGCCTTGAACA
>QHYM01000339.1 GCA_003223295.1 Acidobacteriota bacterium
CGAAGACGGACCATCTCGAGATCATCGAGGTCGAGTACGCGCCGATTCCGATGGACCCTTTCCGCGAACCGCTAGGAGCTCAGTCGACGCCCAAGGTCGAACGCTCCTAGACCAAGCCGCCCGACTCTGAGCGTTCCCCTGATCTTTGTCGTTTTTGCACATTGTGTCGTCCGGAGCTGGACAGCGAAACGTTTACAATGACTGCTCGGCGATTCCTACAGTCAAATTAGCTTATGTCCGGCGATTCTGAGCGAATCACGGGCAACCCTGAAGTTATGGCAAGGATGGACTGGCGACTGCCGGCCACGCGGTCCGGAAGTCCCGTTGGAGGAAATGTGGTTCGTCGCGCCGCCATCTCCTCGAATCCGCGATTCTGGTCGGATCACGGGCAAGCCTTCCTTAATCCGGAATCCGGTGAGGGAAGAGTAGCCGACCATCCTCCCGGTGGAAGAGGACTCTGGGATTCAGGTGCTATGTCGCTTCTCCGGCCACCGATTCGCAACAAACGTAGCAGCTAGGCGAAAATTGCGGCTGCTAGTATAACCATTCATGCTGGGGATCGGGTCGATCTGACGCGCAACGGTGGCTTGCCCGCAAGCCTGGTTAACCCACGATAGCTCAGCCGAAGCACTTCTTGAATCTGCAAACCGGGCCTGACACGATAGCCCACCGGCGTACTGAAAGTTGAGATCTGCCGTGGCGCCGGCCTTGAGATCAAGAACGACCAGCTTGTACCAACCGGTTTCAATCAGGAGGTAACTGATCTCCTTTTGCGTAGCGTTCACTATTCTCAGGGTCCCGGGTCGGCTCGTCGACCCATCATTCATAACATCGCCAAGCTCATAAATATCTTCAGATCGAAAACGAGGGTTCGGATACAAATCTCGGAAGTCACCGTCAAGAAAATCGCCCGTGTAGAGCAACTTGTGCACGGTACGCGTACGACCATCCCGGTATACATTGAGGAACACAGCTCTTTCATCGAAAGGGAAGGGACGGTACTGAGATACCTCGACTTTGTATCTCTGACGAGGCGAAACAGTTGAGAATAAAACCCTCGTAGCAATTCTGGGTGCGACCAGAATCGCGAGCAGCGCCGTGCAGACAGATGCAAAAACAGTAGCGGCTCTTTTCACCTTAGCCTCTCCGCAAGCGCGGACCAAGTACAGACCGCAAGGCCCCGGTCTGGATTAATCCTAAACCCTCTAGGATATTTGACGAAACCAAGGCGATACCAGTCACGACGACGAGGGGTGGTCCGGATTCTGTTTGTGTCACGGGCAAACCGGAAGGAACCGAATTACTTCTTGTTAGCCGACCATCCAACCAGAATGAGGAACTTTGCGGTCGCCGATTGCGTACCATGAGCATGCGCCTGTTAATCCTTCTCGGAGTTGCTTCCCTTTGCTCAGGTCTTACGTTTGCTCAACAGGACAACCTATTGACAGGCAATTCTCAAGCGCAGAATCTGCGATCCGATAACAAGAATTCGGCGGTCAAGCCCGCTCCCTGGCCACCACAGATCGAGATGCGCGTGCCATTCGAGCCCACAGCATTCCCGAGCGGGCCACATTTCTACGTCATGTACGAGTTGTATCTGACGAACTTTGGGGCAACTCCACTTTCCCTGAGTCGTATTGACGTGCTCGACGCAGATGCGGGAACTCCGCAATCGATTGCGACCTTCGAGGCAGAGCAACTCGAAGCTATGTTGCAGCCTCTGGGCGGCAAGGCACTTTCTGACCCCAAAGAAAGGCTCGTAATCGCCAATGGCCAGAGCGCCATCGCTTTTATGTCAGTAGCGTTCGACCGCAGCTCACATATTCCGGACAGACTGATTCATCATGTGAGCACAGTCGACTCAGCCGCGGAAGGCGTGGTCATCGCTACTCATCACACTGAGTTGCATGTGCTCGGACCGCCGGTAGAAGGAGCAAACTGGCTCGCAGCCGATGGGCCCAGTAATGGTCAGGACAATCATCATCGGCGCGGAGTTGTCATTCGTGATGGGAGGGCAGTGGACTCACGACGCTACGCGATCGACTGGAAGCAGATCAGGGACGGTGCGTCATTTTCTGGCGACGCGCGGGACGTGCGCTCCTATTATTCCTATGGGAAAACAGTGCTGGCGGTTGCCGACGGCCGCGTTGTCACGGCAAGAGACGGCCTCCCCGATAACATCCCCGGACACGGCGAATCGTTCCACCCTGCTGTGCCGATTACGTTGGAAACGGTTGCGGGAAACACGATCACGCTCGACCTGGGTGGCGGTCAGTTTGCATATTACATGCATCTGCAACCAGGAAGTTTGCGGGTGAAGGCAGGGGACCGCGTGCGGCTCGGCCAGGAAGTGGCGGGCATCGGCGCTTCCGGCGATGCCCGCGAGCCGCATCTGCATTTCGAAGTCACTACGTCGTCGAAGCTGCTGGCTGGCGAGGGCGTGCCCTATCTCATCGACCGGTACCGCTGCAAGAGCGCGAGTGACGGGCCTACGGAGCTTCGCATACACGAGTTGCCTCTAAATAAAAGCGTCGTCGTATTCGGGGAAGACCACGGTAAATGAAGATGGAGCGCATGCCCTCACGACAGCACGATTCTGGTCGTGTGACGGGCAACCCTTCCGTAATCGGATAAGGGAAGGGTTGCCGGCGATTCGGCCAGAACCTCATCATTCTTCTCCCAGAACCCCGTTTATGGCCAGTTAAAGGCTTGTCCGATAACGACTCAGTTATAAACCCGCTGGAACAAACGAATTTCCTCTTGGATCTTAACCTCTATTATTGTTGACATTCGACATCAAACGAATTAACTTGTTGTCGGAAGCCTACAAC
>QHYM01000340.1 GCA_003223295.1 Acidobacteriota bacterium
GTGGCCAGCGCTTCACCCTGTGAGCCGCACCTCGTCCCCGCCACCCTCGACGCCCGCTTCCTCGCGGACCTCCCGACGCGCCTGATCGGCGACCGCGGCTACGACAGCGATGCCCTCGAGGAACGTCTGACGCCAGAATCCTCCTCAGGCAATTATGAGCTGACTTCTAGCCTCCCCGTCACCAGCTAAACCTGCTGAAGCGCCTGGATGCCAAGGACGACATGAACAAGTAGGGTGCTATCATCGATGGCGTTCGACAATAAGTACCGATCGATCCTCGGCAATGAAAACACGTCCGCCTCTACACCAGAGTTCTTTTGGGATTCTGCTTTGTTTCTTTTTTTCAGGCGCAGCTGGCCTCATCTACCAAGTGGCATGGGGTAAGGCCCTGGGATTGACTTTCGGACACACGGTCTATGCCATTTCGACCGTGCTCGCTGTGTTCATGGGGGGCCTTGCCGCAGGAAGCGCCTATCTTGGCCGCTGGGGCGAGCTTCACCCGAGACCCTTATCTTTGTATGCCCGACTCGAGTTTCTGATCGCGGCGACAGGCGCCCTTTCGCTTGTAGGCCTTAGCGGTGTTCGTTGGCTCTACTTGGCCGCCTATCCGGCCGTTGGGGGTCTGGAACCCTTTCTGATTGCGCTGAGATTCTTTGGCGCCGGCTTGGTTTTGTTGATTCCTACGTTTCTGATGGGAGGAACGTTCCCCATTCTGGTTCGGGGCTTGGCGCAGCACTCTGTCGAATTGGGTACGCGCGTCAGTTTGCTTTATTGGGTCAATACATTGGGCGCAGTTGCGGGGACATTGATCGCCGGATTTGGGCTGCTACCCGCATTCGGCTTGCGTATGACCATCGCCTCCGCCGTAGTTCTCAACATCCTTGCTGGCCTGATTGCGCTGCGGGTCGCGAGAGACAGTCGCATCACAACAGACGGGAAAGGCTTGCATGCGAGATTGATTCCCCGCACAGGCGATGTGCCGCAGCGCGCATCGACCTTCTTGTTTTTTCTATTTGCGGTCGTGGGCAGCACCGCGTTTGCCTATGAGATCGCCTGGACGCGACTTTTGTCCATCACCATGGGAAGTTCCACCTACGCGTTCACATTGATGTTGGCCACGTTTCTAGCAGGCACCGTGATTGGCAGCGCATTTTTCCAGCGCTTCTTTGCACGTTCAAGGCAAGTCTCGCTCGCTACCTTCTCTCGGACGCAGACCTGGACGGGAGTCGCGGCACTCTCCTCCCTGATTCTCTTTCCTCGAATCGCTTCCACCATTCCTGTGGCTCTCCGCCTAACTCACCAGACATTCGCAGGGTTAGTCCTGGCGCAATCGGTCACGTCCGCTCTCACCGTTCTTCCTATCGGCGTAGCCTTTGGTTTCAATTTTCCGACGGTGGTCCTTCTCCTCGGGGGCGCAAGGAGCGATGACCCCCACGAGTCCACGGTCGTTGGCAGGGCCTATGCCGCAAACACTCTCGGCGCGATCGTAGGATCATTGGTCACGGGATTCTGGCTGGTTTCCTGGCTCGGTAACTTCCGGGTAGTTGCTCTCACTGCAGGAGCGAATTTATTGCTGGCGATCGTGCTCGAGTTACGTTCACCTCAGCGCCGCATCCTTTACGCAGCGGCTAACCTTCTCTGCCTTCTAACCGCGTTGGTGGTCGGATTTTCCTCGTTCTTCTACAACGGATCGCTCTTGTCGCTTTCTGCAGTGCTCTACGGGAACTCTTATCAGGGCCATCTCACGCTGAGCGAAATCGCCGCAACCAACGATCTCGTGTTCGCGGCTGACGGCGTAAATGATTCGATTAGTGTTTTGCGTTCCGACAACTATGTGGCTCTCCGCATCAATGGAAAAACGGATGCCTCCACTGGCGATGCCCGCACGCAACTTCTGTTGGGGCACTTGGGAGGCGCACTTCACCAGGCGCCGCGGCGCGTTCTCGTCATCGGGTTCGGCAGCGGTATGACCGCATCCGCGGTTGCCCGTTATCCGGATGTCGAGAGAATTGATTGCGTGGAGATTGAGCCCGCTGTAATCCGCGCTGCTCCGTATCTTGAAAAACTCAACCGCGGCGTCCTGAACGATCCTCGCCTGCACGTCATCTTCGACGACGCACGAAACTTCCTGCTGACTTCGCGGGAGGAATACGACCTCATCATCTCCGAGCCGTCCAACCCGTGGATTGCAGGAATCGCCACACTCTTTACCGTGGAGTATTACCGCGCCGTGCGCGAACGACTCGCGCCAGGCGGAATGTTCGTGCAGTGGGTTCAGTCCTACTCTCTTGCGCCCGCCGACCTCCGCATGATTTTCGGAACCTTCGCGCCGCGCTTCGCCGAGGTCACTCTGTGGCGCGCCGAGGGGCCTGACCTCCTCTTGCTTGGCCGCACGGAAACTTCTCCGCTCCAATTCCGCCGGCTCCGCTCGCTCTGGCAAGAACCGGCTATGCGCAGCGACTTCCAAGCCATGGATGTTCATGAGCCGGAAGGGCTCGCTGCTTATTACTTGTTGGGCGACGCGTCAGTGCGCGGGCTGGCGGCCGGCAGCGCGTCGAACACCGACGACCGCACGCTGCTCGAATACCACGCCCCGCAGACCTTACTTGCAACCGGTTTGTCGGATGAGAATCTAGAGCTGATTACGCGGCTTCGCACAGCGCCGCTTCCACCAAATTTGGATCCCTCCGAAGTGCAGCACTCGCTGGAAGCCGGCGCTATCACCGCTCTCGATCTCAAGGACCCTAACGCTGCTCGGATGTTTGTGACAGCGCTCGAATCTCAACCAAAATCGGTTATCCGTTCCATTGTCGAGGGCCGCCTCGCACTGATGGAGGGCGACTTATCGCATGCCAAATCCTCTTTGGAGGCGGCCCTCCAATTAGAGCCCGACTCCCCCGAAGCGATGCATTGGCTCGCCGTGGCGGAGCACAAGAGTGGCGAGGAGGCCTCTGCCCGGTCGCTCGTCGATCAGATTCTCAAGGCGCACCCTCGCTACCTGCCCGCTCTAACCGACGAAATGGAATTCGCGGCAGATCGTAAGGATTTTCGCATCGTGTTGCTTGCGCAGTTGAACCGGATGGTCGTGATCCCGGATCCCCCGGCGTCGGAATACTGTCGCCTGGGCGCGATATGGATGAAAATGTCCAATTTCGCAGAGGCGGAGCCAGTCTTGCTCCGAGGAATCTCCAAGGATCCATACAGTAATGCCTGCCACCTGGAGCTCGGCGAACTGTATCGCGTTACGGGCCGATTAACATTGGCGCGTCACAACTTCGAGCTGGTTGTGCGGTTCTACCCAGATTACGACCCCGCCGTCTTCGCAGCTCTCGCAGGCGTATGCAGCGATCTCGGCGATTCTCATGCAGCGGCCGCTATTTTGCGCAAGGGCTTTCGCCTCTTTCCCTCCGACCCGGAGTTGGAGAGGGCAGCTCGCCGTTAGCAATAGCCCGGCCATCCCGCCGAAAATAAATAGCATCTTCGTAATATTATGGTTGTTGTATTTTGGGCACGACTTTTGCCCATCCGAGCATGCATGCGCCTCCGCCCCGCGGCTCCCAGTGAATCCCCGCTACCCGTTTATCCTAGCCGGGGTGCCGTGCCCGGTTCCGCTGTTAACTTTCAAACCTTCCAACGTGCAACGTTTAAACGGTCTTCTTCTCCTTTGCCCTCTCTTTGTCTTCAATCAACAATCAACGCTTGTGAACCCCTCCAAACTGTTGATGCTAAACGACTTGCACGGACGCTAAGCTTTTTAGAATCTGCACTTACAAGCCATGGGCAACTCATTGAAAACACAGTAACTTTAAGTCCATTAGAATCAACACGTACGCGATTCGGCGCCGTAACTCCTTTAGAAGCAACACGTACAAAAAGGGGGGAGGGGGGGCCCGCTTCGGGGAACGTCATTCTTCCGAGGATGCGCCGGAAACACTTGGGCTTCGGCCAGCGTTAAACATACAGGAGCCTCTCGCAGGAACTTGTGTTCATTCTGGACGAGGGCGTCCTTAGTGTGTGCCATCGGTCCTGCCGGAGGATGGCAAGCTGAATTCAGGAGGGGTGGCGATGAAACGTCCATGGATTCTGATCGCGCTTTGGGTGCTGGCCATGACGCTGGCGGCAGTGACGCCGCCAGCGAGCTCGAACAAGGAAACCAGCGCGAACTCACCCGTGTATACGCCAGACGGAAACCTGAAGTTCCCACCGCAGTACAGGGAGTGGGTGTACCTGACGTCGGGCGTGGATATGAGCTACAGCCCGAACATGAACATGGATCACTCCATGTTTGACAACGTGTTCGTAAATCCAGAGGCCTACAAAGCATTTCTGCAGACCGGCACGTGGCCGGATAAGACCATGCTGGTCCTGGAGGCGCGCATGGCGGGAAGCAAAACCTCGATCAACAAGAACGGCCACTTTCAGACGGCGGAAATAATGGGCCGCGAGGTGCATCTGAAGGATGAAGCGCGATTCCCGGGGAAATGGGCGTTCTTCAATGTTGAGGATGGAGTGACGGGGAAACTGCTGCCAAAGGAAATGAATTGCTACTCCTGCCACGAGCAGCACGCAGCGGTGGATACGACCTTCGTGCAGTTTTATCCCACGCTGCTGGAAATCGCAAAGAAAAAGAATACGTTGAGCCCTGCGTACCTGAAGGAAGAGGCAGGAAAGTAAAGCGATTGCCGAACGAGGCTCTGAGGGTTTTAGTCTCTTGGTAGGCAGCGAGGACGTGCCTAGATCCAATGGAGCTGCGGTAGAGCTGCAAAGCGGCCGGAAGGCGGCCCTCCACGAAGCGCACCTGAATCTACACCGCACCACGGTGTGTGGTCCGGCGATACTTGCGCGTGACGGGGAAGCGAAAACCCTCTAAAATTAAAAAGTAACCGCGAACGGGCGGGTAGCTCAATGGGAGAGCATCGCGTTTGCAACGCGAGGGTTGGGGGTTCGAATCCCCTCCCGTCCACCAGATTTCATGCTTTGTCTTATGGGGTTGCTGTCCGTCAGCTGATTGAATCCCCATCAGTGATAGGATGACTGCTCTTGTCTGCGTCCTGGCCGGCTTTGATTCCGCGGCCAAGCGGGGGCAGAAACTCGCCGGAGAAAATCGCGCGTATGAGTGCCAGCCAGAAGCCAGGCCTTGTCGTCGGCCTTTCAGGGTCGAGCGGGTTGCCGTACGGGATTCGGCTTCTGGAGGTTTTACGCAACCTGGGCACCCGCGAAGTGCACCTGGTTTTGACCGATGCTGCCAAGCTGAATATTTCCGTTGAAACGG
>QHYM01000341.1 GCA_003223295.1 Acidobacteriota bacterium
AAAATCGCATTGCACACCGCGGGTAGCACCGGGGGAAGCGTGGGCTCGCCAAGGCCTGTCGGCGGATTGTCGGACTTCAGAAAATGGATTTCGATTTCGGCCGGCACCTGATTCATGCGCACCGGCGGATATTCGTGGAAGTTGCTCTGCACGGCGCGCCCACCATCGATGGTGATTTCATACGACATGACCTGGCTGAGGCCGTCAATCACTGCGCCACGGGCCTGATTCTCGGCGCCACTGGGATTGATGATAGTGCTGCCGATGTCGCCGGCCACCCAAACTTTGTTGACCTTTAGTTTATTGCCTGCATTCACCTGCACTTCGGCCACTTCCGCAAAATAACCGCGATGGGAAAACTGGAAAGCCACGCCCATGCCGGTGTTTTGGGGGAGTTCGTGCTGGCGCTTGCCCCAGCCGGATTTCTCCGCGACGAGTTTGAGAACACCAATCATGCGTGCGGCGTCGAGATCGGCTTCCGCGGGATTGGCCGAGGGTGTGGCCGATGGAATGCGAGGCGCGCTGAGAAGATCCAGACGAAATTGCACGGGATCTTTTCCGGCAGCGTGCGCAAGCTCGTCCGTGAAAGATTGGAACACCCAGGAGAACGCGTTGCTGCGCGGGGCGCGCAAAGCGTACGTTGGAACGCCGAGAGGCATCAGTGAAGCGCCAAAGAAAAAATCTTGCAGAAAAGTCCCAGGAAATTCATTGCCCGGAATATTGGCGGAAGGCGCAAACTGCTGGCCCTCGCCGAAAGAGACGAAGTGATTGCGCCAGGCCACAAGTTTACCGGAAGAGTTAATACCACCTTTAAGGTAATGAAAGCCGGCGGGGCGGTAATGGTCGTGGTGAAAATCATCTTCGCGTGTCCAGAGAAGCTTCACGGGAACGCCGACTCGTTTGGCTATCGCGCCGGCTTCGAGCATGTAATCGTTGGTGAGGCGCCGGCCGAAGCCCCCACCAGCGCGCTTCATATGCACGATGATGTCGTCATGCGGAATGCCTAGAACTTTGGCCACTTGCATGCGGCCGTTCTCGGGAGTCTGGCTGGGCGACCAGAATTCGAGTTTGCCGTCATGGTAATGCGCCAAGCAGTTTTGCGGCTCCATCGGAGCGTGCGCGAGGAAAGGATAAGAGTAAGCGGCTTCAACGGTTTTTGCGGCCGATTGGAATGCGGCATCGGCGTCGCCGTCATTGCGCAGAGTAATCGTCGGAATCTGCTTCGAAAGTTCGTCAGCGCGCTCCTGAAATCCCTTGCTGCTTTGCTGCGCGGTGGGCCCTTCATTCCATTGCGCGCGTAATTTCGCGCGCGCGGCGTTTGCCTGCCACCAGGTATCGGCAACCACCGCGACGCCCCAATGCAAGCCCAGCAAGTCTTGCGTCCCTTCCACTTCAAACACATGGCGAACGCCGGGCATGGCCTTGATCTCATCGAGATTAGCGCCTAGGCACTTCCCCGCGTACACGGGACACTTGTCGTAGACGGCGTACAGCATGCCGGGAACTTTGAAGTCGATGCTGTAAAGAGATTTGCCGGTGACGATGCTGGCGTTGTCGACGCCGGGAGTAGAGCGGCCGATGATTTTGTAATCCTTGGGATCCTTGAGCTTGACGGACTTGAGATCGGGCGCAGGGAGCGTGGCTGCTTTTTCCGCGAGTGCGCCGTAAGTAAGTGTGCGTTTCGTTGGCGAATGGACAACGCGACCAGACCCAGTCGCGCATTCGGATTCAGGCACGGACCAGGTTTGTGCAGCGGCGGTGACAAACATCTGGCGGCACGCAGCGCCCACCCGGCGCAGCGGATCCCAGTTAATAGGCGTGGCCGTGCTGCCACCGGCACGCTGCGGGCCGTACTTCGTTTCATCAAGGTCGGCCTGCTCAATGCGGACGTCCTTCCAGTCGACGTCAAGTTCTTCCGCGATGAGCATGGGCATGCTCGTTTTGACGCCCTGACCGACCTCGGGATTCTTGCCCATGATGGTTACGGCCCCGTCAGCGGCAACGCGCACGAAGGCAAGTGGCTGAAACGCCGGTGTGGGCGGCTGCGGCGCAGCACCCTGAGCAGCCGCGGCAAATGCCTTGGCGACAGGTTCAAGATGGTAGGTGAGGAGAAATCCACCGCCAGCGACGGAAGAAACTTTGAGAAACGCGCGACGATCAAGGAGTGCGGAGTTCACGGGGCCTCCTTCGGAGATAGACGCGATACGAGAAGCCAGGGATACACGTGCGCCAAAGGCATTGTAAACCAATTGACCGGCATTCCGTGACTGAGGATTCGTGCCCCCGGTCGATCGCGGCTCCAGAGTAAATCCATCATCAGGACGGCGCTCTCGCGCTTGCAACCATATCGTAATACGATACGTCTTATTAAATGGGTGGGCTGAACCAGAGGCGAAGCCACCTGCGAGACATGGAGGATTCTTGAAGACCGTGCCCGACAAGCGCGAACTCAGAATGCGCAGGAGCAATTATGGTCCCCTGCAGTGGAGCCTGGCTTCGCCCGCCGCGGGAACTGCCGCGCGGTTTCGGCGCTGGAACATTCTGCTGATCGTGATTCTTGCTTTCATCGTTCTCGGAGTATTCGTTGCCGCGGAGGCTCCGCACACAACGAACACTTCAAATGCAACTCTGAGAGATAGCGCGGGCCCTTCCGCGCAGCACGCCAACTCAAACAAGAATGTGTTACCTCCGATTCACTTCCCTGCGGGATCTGCCTATCCCAATAAAGACACGAAGAGCGGTCATCACGCCAGTTGAACCGTGGAGCGCAATGCCCACCTCCAGAACTTACTTCCATCACGACCGCGCGTTGTGACAATTTAATTTCGTATTTAACCAATCCTACAGCGAAGTCAGGAGAACCAATTCCAGGCAGCTATTGGCCTGAGTTGCGTCTATGATACCCTGCGGTAAATCTATGAAAGCAATCGTGCTCCGATTTCTGGCCCTGATAGGAATGCTGTCAACAACTGCGGGTGCCCGTGCGGCTGAGCCGTGGGATGCGCCGTTTGCGGGCAATCCGAGAGCGATCCTTGAAGCGGCAAAGCTGATCCCTGTGCCTGATGAACAGATGGCAATTGTCCTCCTTGAACAGCACCGCTACGTGATCGATGAGAACGGCCGAACAATTTCAAAAGTGCGGAAGGTGCTGCGGATTGTAACCGAAGAGGGTATCGAGGAATGGTCATCGATTGAACAGGAATATCAGCCTTGGCATGAGAGTAAGCCTGAAATGCGAGCTCGCGTGATTGGAGCAGATGGGACAGTCCATTGGCTGGATGGCAAAACGATCGCTGATTCGCCAGCAAGCGAATACGACCAGAACATTTTCTCCGACCGGCGCGTCGTTCGGGCCCCGCTTCCCGCGGTCGGGGTAGGAACTATAGTCGAGTACGAGATCGTGACTCGCGAGACGGCGCCTCTGTTCAATGCTGGTGAGGCGCGGCGGGTCACGATTTTTGACAGCGTGCCCATCAGGAGATTTCAACTTTCGATTGAGGCGGCACAGTCGGTACCGTTGAAAACAGTCACCAAACTGATTCCGGAATCCGCAATCCAGCGCAGCCAGAACGGAGGTAAGACACAATTTAACTGTGAGATTGGGCCGCTCGAGCCCCGCAAGAGCCTTGAAGGAAACTTGCCATCCGACGTGCCTGGCTACCCTTATGTTTCATTTTCGACAGGGAGAACATGGGAGGAAATAGCAACAAAGTATGAGGCCGTGGTCGATCAGCAGATAAAGACGGGGAATCTAGGGCCTTTGATCGAAGGGGTTGATTCGTCAGACGGGCCGAAGGCCATCGCAGACAAGCTCACCGCGAGGTTACACAGAGAGGTTCGGTACACAGGAGTTGAATTTGGCGAGGCCGAAATTGTGCCGCGCACGCCGGAGGAGACGCTGAAACGGAAGTACGGAGATTGTAAAGATAAGGCATCTTTGCTGGTCGCCGCGTTGAGGGCAAAAGGGCTCCGAGCGTATGTTGCGTTGCTGGATGCTGGTCTTGGGACGGACGTCGACCAAGACCTGCCTGGACTCGGCGTGTTTAACCACGCGATTGTGTATGTGACGGGAGACCATCCGCTTTGGATCGACGCGACCTCGGCCGAATCGAGAGTCGGGGATCTTCCGACGGCGGATCAAGGAAGACTCGCGCTGATCGCCACCCGCGGAACCGTGGCACTGGAGCGCACTCCGGAGTCGTCAGCCGAAGACAACAAAAGGACGCATACGATTGAAATCCATTTAAGCGATTTCGGCGCGGGGGAGATTCGCGAAACTGTCGAAGCGCAAGGTTACATGGAAACACGGCTGAGGCAGGCTTATGACGGTAGTGATGTGAAAAAGCTCAAGGATGCACTGGAAAAATACGTCAAGAGGGACCTCCTGGCTAAATCGGTCGAGCAGTTCAGCGCAACGAGGAAAGATGATTTCACCCAAAAGTTCCGGTTGGAGTTGCGAGCCAAGGGAGCAAAACGCGCCATTACGGAGCAGGATGATGCCGTGGCCGTGTTGTTCCCATCCTTGGTCTTGAGCGAGTTGCCGTATCCGCTCAGGCAGGCGATGCGAGGAGATCGGGAAGAAGAGAAGACTGAGGCCAGAAAGAATGACTTCGTTTTTGGTGAGCCGCACATTATCGAATACCACTACAAGATCTACCCACCCGAATTCTTCAAGCCGAAGGATCTTCCGAGTTCCGTCGACGCCAAAATTGGCACGGCAGAGTATCAGAGGAATTACCAGGTGAATTCCGATGGATCTGTCGATGTGGCCTTTCGTTTTAGCACGGGAAGGAGGCGTCTCAGCGCATCGGAGTACGGCCAGCTGCGTGAAAAACTGGTGCAGGAGAGCGTTGCAAAGCATGAAAGCGAGGCGGGCGGACAAGTACGGTGGTCGCGGATGCTGGTGACGGCGGGGGCCGTGGACAGCGCAATTACAGTTGCAAAGAAAGTCGTCGAGAAGGATCCATCGTCCAGTCAAGGATGGCAGGCGCTGGGTTGGACTTACGAACACGATAGCTTCGGCAGGAGGTTTGCCGGGAACTGGAATTCGTCCGAGGCAGAGAAATGTTTCCGGGAGGCAATCAAGCTGGATGGCAACGATTTCATGCCCCGTTGGGAACTGGCAATCCTATTGGAGGTTGACGCGCACGGCCAGAGGTATGGCAAAGGGGCAAGGTTGGATGAGGCAATCGAGCAATATCGCGAAATACTGAAGACGAATCCAATTGCCGATGTAGCTCAGAGTATCGCAGTGGATTTGCTCTATGCCGGCCGCTACACGGAGGCCAAGGAGGAATTGAAAAAGTTGCAAGGGGCAGATTTCCAGGCGACGCTTTCGACGGTTCTGACCGCGATTACGGACAGCTCGGCAAGGGCGATTATTGATTCCCGGGCCAGGATACCGGATGAACGAGCA
>QHYM01000342.1 GCA_003223295.1 Acidobacteriota bacterium
GAATCTCGCAGCCGGGGAATGGGTCGAGGTTAAACCCGTGAAAGACATCACCCGAAGTCTCAATGAGGCCGCACACAACCGCGGGCTGTGGTTCTCCCCGGATATGCGGCTGCTCTGCAGTCGGAGACAGAGAGTAGAGAAGAAGATAGAAAAGATAATCGTGGACGGAACAGGCGAGATGAGACAGCTTCGTAACACAGTTTTCCTGGAAAATTCCTACTGCGGTTGTCCACATGTGGCTTTCGGTGGATGTTCCCGCCGCGAGTACGTTTACTGGCGAGAGATTTGGCTACGTCGCGTTCCCGGCCCGGGCTAACCTAACTGCTTCCGCGAAGGCTTGCGAGCGATAGGACCAGGGGTCATGTTGAAAGTGACCGCTCTATGCTCGCGCTTTCCCACTTGCTCCCAATTCGCTCCAGACTTTCTGAAACATCCGAAGGTGGTCATTGGCCAAGGTCTATAGGGCGAGGATGAGACAGGTTGTGGTCCCATGCGCGTAGAGCTTGCCCGCAGAGTCAACGAGCCGGCCTTCAGCCGTAGCGATCCGCTTTCCAAAACTGATGACTTTCCCCTCCGCCCGCACTTCGCCCGTGCGCGAGGTGATCGCCCTTACATAGTTGATCTTGATTTCCAATGTCGTGTAACTGTACCCGGCATCAAGCCTCGAATGTACGGCACAGGCCATGCATGAATCGAGGAGAGCTGCAGTATATCCACCATGAACAGAACCGAGAGGGTTGTAGTAATCGAATCTCGGAATGCCCACGAAAGTCGTCAATCCTGGCTCCACTTGTACCAACCGGAAGTCAAGCGTTTGCTGAATCGGCGGTTCAGGAGCTGCCTGTTTCATGATGGCCGTCAACAGTTGTAGGCCGGACATGGTTTTCGCAGACTCAACCGGCACCACGCCGTATCGATTTGATGGCTCAGCGCTGCTCATCGCTCTTTACCCTCGCAAAATTACTTTAGAGGTTACAATACGCCAGCGAAAATGCTGACTCCTTTATTTTTATAATAATACAGTTAATATCGCCGGGGAGTTCTGGTTCAAGGGGATCTCTTTCTCTCTACAACTGGGTTTCGCTAAGGTTCGTAAGCGTCAGCTGCGTACCGTATTGACATCGAGAGGACGTTTGGTTGCCACGCGGCGCGGCGAAGTCCTCGGCAGATTCGATCCCGACGTTCCAGTGCAGCAGCTCTTCGATCTGTTTTTTTACCTTTCCTCACAGCTAAACTGTACGTCAAGATTTCTCTAAGAGTGCGGCGACAATGGATCGCCCCATTGTTGGGGGAGGTCCCTTCGAGCGGCACTGATGATTTCCCCGTAGTCCTTCGAGAATGGTTCAACGAGTGTGCTTTCCAGGGCGCCATGCACGCACACCAACGCCAATCGCTCCGCGTCATCTTTGATTTCCAGTGTGGGTTGCCTATGAAAATCATGCAGAAGCTCAAAGAGGATCAGCGCTTCCGCTTTCCCAATAATCAGAGTTACGGTCTCTTTTGACGCGATGTTAGTCATGGCCTGCGATCCAGTTTCTCAACTAGGTTTGCGGGAGTTCTAAACACCGGCAAGGCTACTGCCGTAAGTCTCTGACTGTAAAGGACAAAAGAAAGTGGCGCGCCGTTGTTACGATGGAAAGGATTGATCAAGCAGCGCGGCGTGAGTTTCCGGCGAGTTCCGCTACGAGGTTCCATGGCTGCAGTTCCTCGATGCGGTTGATAGGATGATCGGCGATACGCGAGAGCACCTCGTGCAAGTACGCTTCAGGGTTGAGGCCGTTGAGTTTTGCTGTCCCGATCAGAGCATAGATAGCCGCTGCGCGTTCGCCGCCAGTATCCGATCCACACCGCTGGTGGTGTCTGGTCTCCCCAGGGCCGGTCATCCCGCACGTAGGTCCACAATCGCCCCGTTTTTGTTTTGCCATTCCCCGGTGCCAGCACCGGCACCGGCGTATCGTCGGCGTGCAACTTCTCGGCGTTCATCACGTGACGTCGCAAGGCCTCCACCAATGGCTCCAGCAACCGGCTGCATCCCCCGACCCATTCCGCCATGGTCGAGCGATCCAACTCCACTCCGTCCCTCGCGTAAATCTCTGACTGGCGATACAACGGCAAGTGGTCACAGTATTTCGAGACCAACACGTGGGCCAGAAGTCCTGGCCCCGCTATCCCCCGGGCGATCGGACGACTTGCTGCTTCCGCTTGCACGATTTTGTCGCAGCACGCACAAGCCAGCTTCGGCCGAACCTGCCGGATCACTTTGAAATGTTCCGCTACATACTCCAGCGTTTCCGAGACATCTTCACCGAGTTGTTTCAGCTTGCCGCCGCAGTCCGGACATGCTTCCTGCTTCGGCAGAACCTTGCGCGTTTCACGTGGCAGATGCGCCGGCAGTGGCTGCCGCGCACGTTTCGCCGTTTGATTCACAACCGGCACCGCCGTCGGGGCGGCGGAAGTAAAAGCTATCTTCTCTGCTCGGCTCGCTTCCAGTTCATCCAGCCGCAACTCCAACTGCTCGATCTGCCGCTCCAACTTCTCTGATTTGCGCCCGAACTGCGTCCGCCGCAGCTTGGCGATCAGCAGTTTTAGTCTCTCGATCTCTTCGTCTCGCGAGGCCAGTTGTTCGTCTCTGTGAAGGAGTTGTTCGTCCTTGGAAAGAATTTGTGCGTGCTGTCCGAGACAGCTACAGGGAGGAGAGTGCTGGACCGACCTTTACCCAGTCTTCCTTCACGATACTTTTTGCGCCAGTAGAAGACCTGGTTGGCATTGACCGCGTGCCGTCGCGCTACTCGTGCCACTGACGCGCCAGGCTCTAAGGTCTCTTCGACGATCCGGCGCTTCTCTTCGAGCGATCGCCGTCGCCTTTTCATCTGCTTCACTGTCTCAGGAGTCGTCTGTTCGGAAGTGTCCATCTATCCCTTCGTGGACACTTCCAGATGTGTCCACGAAGCGCATCATCCTTATTTATATACTCTCCGTCCAGACGGTACTGGTAGGACGATTACTAAGGCTCCAATATCCAATATTCTATCCCAATTGTGAAAATCCCTGCACAGTATGGTTTTGAATTGAGAACCTGCATCCGATTGGCATTGCTCTAGGCCAAAGAAAAGAGGTCACTTGATTGCGGAACGCGCCCCTTTCGCATTGGAATGCGAATTGCTGCGCTGTCAAGGTTTCAACCCACTAGTGTATCCGGCGATCGCCGGAACGTTTACGAGGGCGAGTCCACACAGGAACAGGCTAGCAGGAGCACATACAGGTATTTGTCCATTTATGGATCGAGAACTACTCCAAACGCGGGTTCGACGCTCAGTAGTTATCTCGTTGGTTCTGACCGGAGTCTTCCTGTATGTATTCGTGGGCGCCGTAGCTGCTCAAAATCCAATCGTAGTCGAAAACGGGCAACCGGGGACAAGCGGCTGGATGATACCTTTCAGCTCTACAGCCACGGACTCCCAAGGTCAGATCAAGGGGTATGCATCCGCCACTAGCGTAAACAAAGGCGAGAACATCACTTTCTATGTGAGCGTTCAGCCCGCTCAGAGTTATGTCATCGACATCTATCGGATGGGGTGGTACCAGGGGTTGGGGGGCCGCCTTATGCAGCACATCGGCTCCCTCAACGGTAGCCCTCAGCCCATCTGCCCAACGGACGCGACGACGGGAGAGATCGAATGCAATTGGGCGCCCGCGTACATACTGAATACGCAGACGTCTTGGACCAGCGGTGTTTACCTTGCCCAGCTGACTAACTCTCAGGGATTCCAAAACTACATCGAGTTCGTCCTGCGGGACGACAGTCGTGTCGCCGCCTTGTTATATCAACAACCGGTGACGACGTATCAAGCCTACAACGACTATCCCTTCGACAACCAGACGGGCAAGAGCCTCTACGCCTTCAACAGTTATGGCGCGACAACCGTGAGTGGAGGGGCGAATGCTGTGAAAGTCTCCTTCGACCGGCCCTATCATGGCGACGGCACCGGCAATAAATGGGGCCAAACCTTCTTCATATGGGAGTTTCCCTTCGTCCGCTGGATGGAGAAATCCGGATATGACGTGACATACGCAACCGATATCGACACGCACACAAACGGTGGGATGCTGTTGAATTACCTCGGCATCCTCTCTGTCGGCCACGACGAATATTGGTCGAGGCCAATGTATGACGCCTTCATCGCCGCACGCGATGCCGGCGTCAATCTTGGCTTCTTCAGCGCCAACCGATCCGAGTGGCAGACTCGCCTCGAGTCTTCGAGTATCGGGGTCTCTAACCGCGTGGTCGTTTGTTACAGAAATGCGCCCCTTGACCCAATAACGGACCCTACCTTGAAAACTGTCGAATGGCGCGACCCACCGCTCAACCGACCGGAGCAGACACTGGCGGGCGTCCAGTTCGTTAACCAAACGCTTTGGACTCCCCAGACAGGGGGCTACTATCCCTACGTGGTTGCCAACAGCGGGAACTGGGTGTATGCCGGGACTGGGTTCGAGGATGGTGATAGCGTACCAGGAATAGTTGGGTACGAAGCCGATCGCTGGTTCAGTCAGTACCCGTCCCCCCCGGTCGTGAGTGGCACGTACACGCTGCTGTCGAACTCCCCCTTTACTACGAGCGCCAACACTTCGGACTTTTCGAACGCCTCGGTTTACCAGGCTCCCAGTGGAGCCTGGGTATTTGCCGCCGGAACAATTGGCTGGAGCTGGGCTCTCGACAACTTCGGCGGTCATAATGTTCTTGACACGCGCATCCAGCAGACGACCACGAATGTCCTCAATCGGTTTGTCAATCCAGCCTCCAACTTCGCGATCGCCGCTTCACCGTCGAGCCAGACGGTGACTGCGGGTGGTGCGAGGAGCTACAGCGTCGCCATCAGCCCGACAGGCGGGTTCAGCGGCCAGGTAACTCTGAGCGTGAGCGGGCTGCCGAGCGGCGCCAATGGAAGCTTCAGCCCGAACCCCGCGAGCAGCTCGGCAACGCTTTCGGTGACGACGAGCACCAGCACGCTGGCGGGCACGTATACGCTGACCATCAGCGGTGTGAGCGGCGGCTTGACGCATAGCACTACGGTCGCGCTGGTAGTGAACGGGCCGCCAGACTTCCTGTTGAGCGCTTCACCGTCGAGCCAGACGGTGACGCAGGGTGGTACGACGACCTACAACGTCACGATCACCGCGATCGGTGGCTTTGTTGGCCAAGTCACCTT
>QHYM01000330.1 GCA_003223295.1 Acidobacteriota bacterium
CCGTGGTGAGCTTCACCAGGGTTCCAACCGCACCCAGGTTCCCATCGGCGTCGAAGGGCGCCCACTCGCGCAGATGCGCCGGGTCGGTAAGCGCCTGCCAGACTTTTTCCGGCGAGTGGCGCAGTTCTCTGACGAGAATGAGCGTCCACTTCTCTCCATCCTTTCGTACCTGCGCCCCGCTGGCCGGACCCGGTGCGTACTGCTCGCGATCGGTCATCTTCTTCTCCTTAGTGTGCATAGCGTGCCAACTGGGTGAGCTGAATGAGGTTGCCGCAGGTGTCTTTCAGCATCGCAATGGTCGAGGCGGTTACGTCGGTGGGCGGCATCGTGAACTCGGCGCCGCGGGCCTTGATCCGCTCGTAGTCGCCCTTGACGTCGTCGGTGAAGAACATGGCCGCGGGCTGGCCCTGTTGAAACATCGCCTGCTGGTACGCCTTGGCTGCGGGGTTGCCGTTCAGCGCCAGCTGCAGCTCAGTGCCCTCCGGCTCCTCGGGCGAGACCACGGTCAGCCAGCGAAATGGGCCCTGACTGAAATCGGCCTTCTTGGCAAAGCCCAATACCTGCGTATAGAAGCGCAGGGCCTTGTCCTGGTCGTCCACATATACGCTGGTCATTTTGATTTTCATTTCGTTTCTCCTGTGCGCCGACTAAACCGGCGAGGTTGTAGTGAATGGAAAAGTCACACGAAAGTGGAGTAGCGACCCACATCGGCCCCGAGTCATGCGGAACTGCTCGCAAGGGCAGCGTCGAAGCGTTGACAGGGGAACGTGCGGGCCGGGTCCCTATCCCCTGCGACACGTAGGCGTCCTCACCTAAAGCAAGAGCCGGATGCGGGAATCCCGCTTGTCCGGATCCGTGGAGGGGGTTATGAGCGATCATGATTCCTACTCCAACTGTCACGTTCGCGGTTTGGGCCGCGTCGTCTTCATCCTTGTCTTCCTTTTCGTTGGTGTTGCCCGCTCCATAGACTGATCCATGCGGTCGAGGTGGCGTTCGAGAGCATCTACGTGAGCGGACCAAAACCGACGGAACTGAGTCAGCCAGGCATCCAGCTCCTGAAGTGGCTCAGGTTTTAGCCGGTAGAGGCGGCGCTGTGCGTCCACCGTGGATTCCACGAAACCGGCCTCTCGCAGCACTCGCAGGTGCTTTGACACGGTCGGCTGCGGCATACGAAGTTGACGCTCGATCTCTCCAACCGACTGTTCTGACGAGACCAGGAGGCTCAGTATCGCGCGGCGGTTCGGCTCCGCAATGATTTCGAACACAGATTCCATGGTCTTAGTATGCTCCACGGAGCATATACGTGTCAAGGCATATTAAGGCACCGAAAGGAATCTCCGCAGAGGGCAGCAGGGGGCCCAGGCAACGGTTTCAGTCGGCGTGCCGGGATGCACTGTCCGATGCGTTTTTGGCGGGTGCGATTCATGGCGCTGCGCGCTCCGGCCGCTTCAGTGTTGAGACGGGGACAAGGGCTTCCGTCCCGACTATCTCCCAACGGTCACCGTGGTTTCTCTCATCCTGCTGGCAGTGGCAGCTCTCGCGTGTTTTGTTCCGGCGCGCCGCGCATCACGCCTCGATCCAGTGATTGCTCTCCGGAATAAATAACTCGTGTCAGGTGTTCTGATGGAGTGCTGCGGCAATCGGTTCGTCACTCTGTCGCCAGCCTGAACTCCAGACATGCGGTCCCTTGCAAGCAAGTGGTTGTGGAAGACCCTGATCGTGGAAGACCCTGTGGCCGGTTGGACTGTGAATGCATCGTCCGCAACCCGGAAACTATCCAGAAACGCGGTTCGAGGAGATCGGTGGTGATGCCCGCGAACCGGACGTTAGCACCTCATCCGCCCGCACCCGCACTCAGTCTCTCACAAGGCTGACTTCCGTTCCGTTCTCGGCTAAACTCCTGCGCTGTGAACCGGCGCTCATTTCTGTTGACGACTGCCTCGCTAATTTCGCCTCCCGCCGATTTTCTGCGGAACGCGGCCACAGGCGAGATTTCACGACCTGCCGACGACGGTCGGAATTTGGTCGAAGGCCTCGCGCAGGCACCGAACGTGTCTAGTTCAGGCCCCTGGTACGCTGTTATGCGGCGCTGTGGACAGATTAACTACAACGACCGCGACCCGCTGACCATCGACGCCGAGGCCTGGGGCGACTACTGGGCATCTCTGAAGGTCGACGCAGTGCTTCTGAACGGCGGAGGGATTGTCGCCTTCTATCCCACCCAAGTGCCTCATCACCATCGCAGCGAATTCCTCGGCACCCGCGATTTGTTTGGTGAAATGGTGGCTGCGATGAAGCGCCGGCGGATTCGTGCGGTGGCGCGCATGGATTGCAATCTCGCTTACGAGGATGCGTTGAAAGCCCATCCAGAGTGGTTCGAACGGAACCAGGATGGGTCGCCCAGGCCTCACGGCGAGAGCCCCTGGCTGTTTGCGACCTGCATGTTTAGCACGTATTTCTCCGAGCAGATGCCGGCCATCTATCGCGAAATCAATCAGCATTATCCCATCGACGGCTTCTTCACCAATGGCTGGCCTTCTACGGGGGCTCTGCCGGTCTGTTACTGCAAGAACTGCCGGCGCCTCTTCGAGAAGCTAGGTGGAGTGCCGCCCACAGAAACGGATGCCTCAAATCCGCTTTATCGCAAGTACTACGAGGCTTATATGGACCGCGTGCAGGAGATCTGGCACCTTTGGGACAACATTGCACACGAAAGGAACCCGCAATCCGTGTACGTAGGCAATCTTGGCGGCGGGCTCGATACCGTAAAGGATTTGAAGCAAATTAGCCAGGTGGCGGCGTGGTTCAATGCCGATCACCAGGGCCGTTCCGGGGAAACGGCGATCTGGGATTGCGCGCAACAAGGCCGTGTGGCGTATTCGGTGATGCAAGGGCGCACGGTAACAAACGTCGCGGGAGCTTACAGCAATGCGCAACCAACCTGGCGGCACGTGTCGAAGGCGCCTGCGGAGTTGACGCTTTGGCTCGCTCAATCCACAGCGAGTGGCATGGTGCCCTGGTTTCACTGGCTGGGCGGTTCTCCGGAAGATACGCGCTGGCGCGAGGTTGGCCGTTCGTTTTTTGATTGGCTTGCGGCAAATGAGGCCCATTTCCGCAACCGGCACTCGCTTGCAGATGTGGCGGTGCTGTATCCGCAACGTACGGTAGCTTTTTACTCGCGGCCAAACTCTCGGCGGCCACGCCATCGCGGCGGCCCGATCGACTATCTACAAGGCCTCTACTATGCGCTACTGGAGGGGCGTTTCTTTTTCGACTTCGTGCACGAAGGAGATCTCAATCCGGTGACCCTGCGGAAATACCGCGCACTCCTGATTCCCAATGCGGCATACCTTGGCGATACTCAGTGCAACGTCATTCGACAATACGTCAAGGATGGAGGCTCTCTTCTTGCCACCTTTGAAACTTCACGTTACACGGAATGGGGCGACAGCCGACGCGATTTTCAATTGGCCGACGTTTTTGGAGCGCACGCGGCAGGCGAGGTCATCGGCCCGAAAGGAAACAGCTACGCCCGCATGGAAGCACAACATCCCATCCTCGAAGGCTTCAAAGGGACCGCGCTGCTGCCCGGAGCTGAAAACCGCGTTTCAATAACGGCGGACTCGATTCCTCTGGTATTAAGCGTTGTTCCTGCTTATCCGGCATTTCCGCCAGAAATGGTTTATCCGCGCACGCCGCGAACAACCGAGCCCGCCGCCGTCTTTCGGGAGATCGGGAACTCGCGAGTCGCCTATTTTGCGGGCGACGTTGATCGCACCTGCTGGCGTTCCGGAAACAGCGATCTCAGCCAGCTCCTGCAGAACGCCATTCGCTGGGTAAGCGGTCCGGATTCTGTAGTCTCAGTCAACGGTGTCGGGCTGATTGAGGCATTCGCGTGGGAAACCGAGCCCGGTTACGCGCTGCATCTGCTCAACTACACCAATCCCAATATGACGCACGGCGCTATTCGCAACATCTATCCGCTTGGTCCCCAACAAGTGCGCTTCCGCGTGAATGAACGTCGTAGCATCAAGACGGTGCGTGCTCTGCGCGCTGCCACCAATCTAAAATTTCAACAACAACGCGAGACGGTCACCTTCGAGCTGCCGGGGATTGCAGATTACGAGGTCGTAGCGCTAGTGTGAAGCGCTCCGCGACGTTTAGCCGCGCAACGCCTCTCCTGCGGCCCGCAAATTGGCCAAGCGCATCTCGGAATACTTTCGGGAGAGGATCACCCCTTCCGCGCCGGCGCCTAGAGCCGCTCGAACGGCGTCGCGTACGTCCTGTGGCTCGGTTTTCTTTTCGTCCTGGCCCGTTGGGATATCGATGTCGATCCCAGGCCAGATCTTCGGCGTGCCCAGAGTGCCTGACGCCGGCGCCGATTCATCAGGATGAGGGGCAACGCCAATGACCGCGCGTCGCGTTTCCCGCGCCACATAATCGGCGGAAAGTCCCTTGCGGCCAAGCTCAGCGAGATTCGCTCCTTGATAGTCCTGTACTTTGTAGGTGAGGCCCAGCACTTCGTCAGCCGAAAAATCACCCAAAATCGTGCGGCTCATGCTGTTCGCGTAAGATGCGAGCCGGGTTCCGCCGCAGTTGTTGTAAATCACCACCTTGAGAAAGTCAGAATACTTGCGAAACTCGGCATAATCCTGCTCCGCTCGATAAAACGGGCTGAACGAATTGTTGTGCCAAATGTGCCAGCCAACGCCGACGTCCCGCCGAATCGATTTTGCAAGCTGGTAGATGTTTGCGTATGTGCTCTGCTGGCCCTCCGTCCACAGCTTTTCCCATGCGAGAATCTCCGGGTATTTCAGCAGAAGCCGCCAGTAAGAAACAAAATAGCCGTCGGCTGGACGCTTCTCCGCGCGGCTCTCCAGTACCAGCGAAGCAAGCTTCGTATATCCGTCGATGGCTCGTTGCGCCTCGATGCCGCGGGACTTTGCTTCGCGCTTGCAGAAGTCGCAAAAGCAGGTCACTTCAAGCGGATTCGATCGGGCGCCGCCGTGCATTGCCCCAAGGGCGTTGCCGAAGGGTCCCTGACGCTCGCTGCCCCACATGACACCGTCAATCGCGTAACTACGGACGTAGTCTTCCGTGAGCGCCTGCCAAAACGCCTGCACTTCGGGATTATGAAAACAAAGCGTGCTCGCTTTCTTGCCAGACAGCGTTACTTCTTGCAAGCGGTCAATGCCCTCCAGGTCGCGGCGAAAAACATCTTCATACCAACAGAACACCTTCATGCCTCTCGACCGCGCTTGCGGTAGAACGCTGGCGAGAACGTCGAACCCGGGATGGTCGCTACCCTGGATCTTTTTCAAGGAAGTGCGCGCGTAATACTGCTCGTGTGTGCGGGCGAAGTTGCCGCCGTGAAATTCTGGATCGTATTCCTGCTTGCCGTGATCCGGCAACGGTTGGCCGGGAACTTGCCGCCCGGCAATACCGCGGCCGTAAGTGAAACTTGCGACAAACAGGGCGTTGATGCCGGCGTCCCGCTGAAACCGATCCAAAACCGGCTCAACACCTTCATCAACAAAGGATACAGCTCCTACCTGGATGCCAATTGTCCGTCTGGAGGTTTGCGGCTGTTGCGGAAAACTCGAGGCAATACCGGCAGCACCGACTAATTTTGCAAATTCTCGTCTGGAGAGTTCGCTCATCGTATCACGCGTATCGACGGCGGGTGGGGCTTTGAATGGGTCACGCGAAGGGCCCGTCCCGCTCTAGGCCTTTTTTTGTCCTTTGCGCGGATATGGCGGAAAGAGTCTACATCACAGGCCTTACAGGGGGAATCGGGCATTAGTGAAGCGCATGGTTCGAGAACAGTATTGCTGGCGAGTGGTCGGCCCTTCAAGTCTTCCGTCGATGATTACGACATGTGGATAGACTTCCACATCCTGCTTCCCCCGAACTCAGTCCAGTACTCTCTCAATCACTTACAGACTGTCCTCGTTCTGCCACACATTTTGAACCTCTTTTTTTTCAACCTATTGCGAACTGCCAAATTTGCAAGTCCTTTGTTTTGATGACTATCCAACAGTACCGGGCGTGGGTGGGTCCCCCTCGTCCCCGCTTTCCCGTTTCTTCCGGCGCAATGTTTAAACGCGGCCCGTGCGTCCCGTGTCCGTCGGCGGCGTTTTCTCCATCTCCTTTAGTACACTGCGCCTTCGCCCGGTGTCTGCGCGAAGAAAAGGCAGTTCCCCAATTTCGTGCGCTAACCCCTTTAGAATGCGCAATTCCGAAAAAAGGTGGGGAAGGCGTGCCCGTAGGTCTTTCCAGCCGCTCCCAAACCTCTGCGAGGCGCCGCGGTCGCATCCATTAGAGGAGGCCACGCAAATGGGACTTACGTCTCATTGCGTGGCCCTCGCCTGTAGGATACAGTTTCGGCTGAACGACCATGAACTCGACCACGAACTACGGCACGCTTCCCTCGCGCCTACTGAACGCTGTGGAGAATCTGCCGAATCCCCGTGCCCAAATGGTGCGGCGCGACGGCCGCTGGGAAGCCATTGCTTCGCAAGAGTTCCTGCGCCGGGTCGCCGGTCTTTCCGCGGCCTTGGTGGAACTCGGGGTCAAGCCCGGCGATCGCGTCGGCCTGTTCTCCGCCAACGGCCCCGAATGGCACACCGCGGACTTTGCCATCAACGGCGCTGGCGCCATCGTCGTTCCGATCTATTTCAACGAGTCACCCGACCGCATGACCTACATCCTCAGGCATTGCGGCGCCAAAGTGGTTTTCGTCGCCGGCAAACCGCCGCTCGAAAAACTTCTTACCGTTCGCGCCAATCTTCCGGAACTCGAAAACATCATCGCTGCCGACGCGGGCACGGACCTTCCCAGCGAATGCCTCCGCTACGACACGCTTATTGCGACTGCCGGTGCCGCGGACATTTCCGGCTACCGCCTGCGCGTCGCGCAAGTTCTCCCCGGCCAGCTCGCTTCCATCATCTACACTTCCGGCACGACCGGCGAGCCGAAAGGCGTGATGCTCACGCACACCAATTTTTGCTCCAACGTCAACGACGTGGGCGACGACTTCCGCCTCAATCCCGCCGAAGACCTGGCGCTTTCCTTTCTGCCTCTTTCCCACGTTTACGGGCGCACTCTCGACTACATCTACATTTTTCAAGGCTGTCCGATTGCCTACGTCGCGTCCATCGACGAAGTGGCGCAAGCGCTCGTGGAAGTCCGCCCCACCGTTCTTGCGGCGGTTCCACGTTTCTTTGAAAAAATCTACGCGCGCCTCGTTGAACAAGGTTCCAAAACTGCGGGTGCGAAACGTTTGATTTTTGACTGGGCCATGAAGATTGCCAATCAGTCCGTGCATTGGCGTGCCAGCGGCGGCCACGCCAGTCTCGCGGTGAAGTTGCAATGGCTGCTCGCCAATCGGCTTGTCTACAAAAAAGTTCGTGAAGGATTGGGTGGGCGCTTGCGCATCGTCAGTTCCGGGGGAGCGCCGCTTTCCAAGGAGCTGGCGGAATTTTTCTGGGCCATCGGCGTTCCCATCTATCAGGGTTACGGTTTGACCGAAACTTCTCCCATTGTTTCCAACAATTATCCGCAGAATCGCGTTGGCAGTTCCGGAAAAGCGATCGCCAATGTGCAGGTCCGCATCGCGGAAGACGGCGAAATCCTGGTCAAGGGACCTTGCGTCATGCAGGGTTACTACAAGAATCCCGAAGCCACTCGCGAGACCCTCACGGAAGACGGCTGGTTCCGCACCGGTGACATCGGCCATCTCGACGCCGACGGCTATCTCTACATCACCGATCGCAAGAAGGACCTGCTGAAGACGGCCGCTGGAAAGTTTGTCGCCCCGCAGCCCATTGAAAACGCGCTCAAAACCAGTCCGTACATTCTCAATGCCATGGTTGTTGGCGATAAGCGCAAATTCGTCGCCGCGCTGATCGTCCCCAATCCAACTACCGTGGGAGCGCGGCTGGCCGACGAAGGCTTGAGGTTTTCTTCCAATTCTGAACTCGTGGCGCATCCCCGCACGCGCGCTCTGATCGAAAAAGAGGTCAAACGCCTCACCGCGCATCTCGCGCAGTACGAAACGATCAAGCGCTTCGCGCTTCTTCCTGAAGATTTCACGTTCGACAGCGGCACGCTCACCTTCACGCTGAAACTCAAGCGTCGCGTCGTCGAAGAAAAATATCGCAGCGTCATCGAATCCCTTTACGCCGACGTCGCCGAGCCCCGCCCCATCTTCCAGGAGTGAGTGCACACACCTTTGCGAATGTCCCTCGGTGGTGCCGCGGACCTTTTTTTGATGAATTAATATCGATGGCCTAGAGCGGTTTTCCGTCCGGGCTGAGGAAGCGGAGCTCGCCCAGGTTCAATTCCTTGACTCCCGCCTCGATCTTGGAGCGGTCGCCGACAACCACCCAAATCAGATTGTCCGGGTGAACGATAATCTTTGCCGCCTCCGCGACATCGGCGGACTTGAGTGCCCGGATCTTTCCCGCCAACGTTTCGTAGTAGTCGTCGGGCAATCCGAATTGCACCAGCTCATTCACGGAATTACCCACTTCCTGTTGCGTTTCTCTGGAGCCCGGCAGGCTTAGCGTCTCATTGTCCTGAACGATGGCCAGTTCTTCCTGCGACAGGGGATGGTCGGTCAGGATCCCGCGAAGCTCCTTGTTAAGCTCTACGAGAGACTCTTTCGTCTTATCGGTTTGCACCGGCGCGAGCGTGAGCCATGGCCGCTGTCCTCGCGCTCCCCACAATAGTGTGGTCGTCCCATAAGACCAGTGCTTGTTCTCGCGCAGATTCGAATTGATTCGGGAGAGGAACAAGCCACCAAGGCCATCGTTCATCGCCGCAATGGCGATCTCATTGGGATTGGCCGTTGGCGGCGCGACATTTCCCACAATGATGATGGACTGCTGCGCCCCGGGCTTGTCCATCAAATAAACGACCGATTTCGGCGCCAATTGCACATTTTTGATGCTTTTCTCTGGAGCCGGGCCTGGCTTCCAGGCGGCAAACAGTTTTTCGAGTTTTGGAGTCAGCTCGCCGAGGGTGATGTCACCTGCAATCACCAGCGTCGCATGGTTCGGTTTGAACCATGCTTGATGGAATTTGGCCATGTCTTCGCGCGTCATCTTTTCGACGCTTGCGATCGTTCCCGATCCCGTTAACGGATTGCTGTAGGCGTGTCCTGGACCGTACAGGAGGCCTGGGAACACGCGTAATGCCATCTGGATCGGCGTGGTTTGTTCACGCTGGATGGCTGCAATTTGTAACTTCTGTTGCTTCTTGAAATCGTCCTCTGGAAAAACGGGGTTCAAAATCAGATCCGAGAAAAGCCCAAGGGAGGGATCCAATTTCGTTTTCAGCGCGGACAGACGCACGATGGACAGATCCAGATTGGAGAAGGCGGAGATCTGCGCGCCCAGCAATGCCTGTTCGTCGCTGATTTGCAGCGCGTTTCTCGTTTTGGTGCCGCCATTCAGCAGCGCCATGGCCATGCTCGAGGTTCCGGGCAGCGCGGAGGGATCGGCAGCGTAGCCCGCATCGACGTCGAGCCAGAAGGTCACCAGCGGCACTTCGTGGCGCTCGGCGAGGATGACTTTCAGCCCGTTCGAAAGCGTGGCTTTCTGCAGTTTCGGCAGCTTGAGCGCAGGGGGTGTCCCCGTGGAGGGAGGTTTCGAACGGTCTGCCCCCGCCGTTGCTGCCTTATACTCCGGGAAGGGGTGCACTTCCAGAATGTAGACGCCATCGGAGAGCCAACGATTGGCAGCGGCTTTCAAATCTTCGGCGGTGGCTTCTTGCACGCGTTTCATTGAGATTTTGTAGTGCGCGGGATCGCCATGGAAGACCTGGTTCCGCGCCAACTGGTCGGATTTTCCGCCGAAACCGCCGATGCGTTCGATGCCACGGATAAAGTTGGCTTGATACTGCGCTTTCACGCGGGCCAATTCTTCTTGCGTCGGGCCGTCCTTGAGGAACTTGGCCAGTTCCTCATCCAGTTCTTTTTCGACCTGCGCCAAATCCCCGCCCGGCTTCGCCGTCGCTTGCACGCGGAACTGCCCGGCGATTTCGTTCAATCCCACAAACGCGTTTGCATTGGTGGCAATCTGGTCGTCGTATACCAGGCGCTTGTAGAACCGCGAGCTCTTCCCAACACTCAAAACATCGCTCACCAGGTCCAAGTAGTCGCCGTCGGGTGTGCCGTCCTGCGGCACATTCCAAATCTTATAAATCCGGGCCTGCGGGACGCGATCCTGCACGTGTTGCCGGTGGGTTGCGGTCATTTTCGCGACCCAGACCTCATGGTGCGCGACAGGCGGTCCGGCGGGAATATTGCCGAAATACTTTTCAACTTTTTCCTTGGCGGTCTTGGCGTCGATGTCTCCAGCCAGGACAATAACGACGTTGGACGGCCCGTAGTAGGTTCTGAACCATTCCTTCACGTCATCCATGGATGCGGCATTCAGGTCGGCCATCTCTCCAATCACGGTCCAGGAATAGGGATGCCCCGCCGGATAGGTATTTTGGGTAATGAGCTGAAAGGCGACGGCGTACGGCTGGTTTTCGCCCTGGCGTTTCTCGTTCTGCACGACGCCACGCTGCAAATCGAGGGTCTTTTGATCCAAGGAGCCCAGCAGGAAGCCCATGCGGTCGGATTCCATCCACAAGGTGTAATCGAGCGCGGAAGTCGGGACGTTCTCGAAATAGTTCGTACGGTCGTTGTTGGTCGTGCCGTTCAGGTCGGTCGCGCCGATCTTTTCCATCGCGTCGATGTAGCGTCCGGACGCATGCTCGCTGCCGCCGAACATCAAGTGCTCGAAGAGATGCGCGAATCCCGTTTTCCCGGGCTTCTCGTTTTTCGAGCCCACGTGATACCAGAGATTCACCGCCACGATGGGCGCCTTGTGGTCTTCGTGCACGATCAAGGTCAGACCGTTATTCAGCACGAATGTTTGGAAAGGAATGTCAATGTCCGCGCTCTGCGCGAAAGTCCTTCCCGCCATGAGCGCCAAGACGAGAATTAGCCCAGCCGCTTTGCACTTCATCGGAAAACCCTCCCATCCAAATTTGCAGCAACTCTTCACACGGAAGCGTTGCAGAAACACCACCACCGCAGATATAGACGCTTACGATGCAAGAAAGTCGCCTTCGGAACTAAGACTCGTCCCGCAGATGTAGTGTGCTCACCGCTTAGACTCAACGACCAGCGAGTGTACACCGCAGGGCGTTATTGAGGAAATCGATTAAGCGGCGGTAGGTGGCAATTTCCTAGTAGCCGTTTATTAGCGGAAGCTGACCCTTGCGCGAATCATAGGATGGCAAGTAAGTGAGCACGCGTCCGATTTGTTCCCGCGCCCGGGAGGGTCTAAAATCCTTCTTGAGAGCGGGAATTGAGGTAGCTATGCCGGATAATTTGGTGATTGCCGGGCGCGCGTTTCAATCGCGGCTGATTGTGGGAACAGGGAAGTACCGCAGTTTTCAGGAAATGGCCCGGGCGCACGCCGCTTCGGGAGCGGAGATGATCACGGTGGCGGTGCGCCGCGTGAATCTGACCGGCTACACCGCGGAAGAAGCCATCCGCACGGCGCGGCTGGCGCGCGAAGTGGGGCTTTCGAATTGGATCAAGCTTGAAGTGATTGGCGACCAGCAAACACTTTTTCCTGACACGGAGCAGCTCATCGAGGCCACGCGCGTTTTGGTGAAGGAAGGCTTCGTGGTCCTGCCGTACACCAACGACGACTTGATCGCCGCACGCAAGCTGATTGACGCTGGCGCAGCGGCGGTGATGCCGCTGGCCGCGCCCATCGGTTCCGGTCTGGGCATTCAGAATCCCGCCAATCTGCGG
This sequence comes from Acidobacteriota bacterium, assembly GCA_003223295.1. GTDB lineage: Bacteria > Acidobacteriota > Terriglobia > Acidiferrales > UBA7541 > Acidiferrum. The sequence continues at coordinate 11,822 of QHYM01000330.1, forward strand.
ATTCTCCGCGAGCGCATCACGGAAGTTCCGATGATCGTGGATGCCGGAGTTGGCACAGCTTCCGATGCCGCCATCGCCATGGAACTGGGCGCCGATGGGGTGCTGATGAACACCGCCATTGCCGAAGCGGAGAATACCGTGCTGATGGCGGAAGCTATGCGCGATGCGGTCATCGCTGGGCACAAGTCGTATCTTGCAGGCCGCATGCCCAAGCGCCTGTACGCGTCGGCATCGAGTCCCATGAGCGGCGTGGTCCGCTAGCCATAATTCCTAACCCAATCGCGAGTGCAGCTGTTCCTTTGGGCTGGCGCTTGCTGGCTGTAGCCTGAACGTGAGTGTTAAGGAGTTTGCCTGAATAACCGATTCGAAACCGAAAAACCAGAAGCCCACTGGCATAAATCCAGTTTCTTGACACTACTAGTGGGGAAGCCCTTCGAGCGGCTTGTTTCCGAACGGGCGGCGTAGAAGCCTGTCCCAGGGGCAACCTCTCGAGCCCTTATGGAACTGAAGCTCAGCGCGTGGCGTCCGCATTTGGCCAGGCAGGTCCTCATCGGCCTGGCTGCCTGTGCCACGTACATGCTCGCCGCGAAGCTGAGCCTGCGCCTCGCCACAGTGCATCCCAGCGCAAGTCCTTTCTGGCCGCCAACGGGCATTGGCATCGTGATGCTTCTCCTTCTTGGTCTGCGCTTTTGGCCTGCGATTTTTGCGGGAGCCTTTCTCGTGAACCTTACGACGGCAGGCTCGGCGCTTACGTCGCTGGGTATCGGGGCGGGGAACTGTCTTGAAGCCGTAACGGCGTGCTATTTGGTTACGCGGTTTGCCCACGGCAAGGATGTTTTCGACAGCACCAGAGACATTCTGCGTTTTGCTCTTTTCGGCGGAATCGTGAGCAGCGCTGTCGCCGCCACGTTTGGCGTCACGAGCCTGGCGCTGGGCGGGTTCGCGCCGTGGCATCAGTACGGGATTATCTGGCGCACTTGGTGGCTCGGAGACGCGGCAGGGGCACTGGTTTTTGCGCCCTTCTTGCTTCTGTGGTGCGCCAATCCGAGCCTGAACTGGTCCAAGCAACAGTTTGTTGAAGCCGCCGCGCTGTTAGCTTCAACACTGCTCATTTCGGGAATTGTTTTCGGCCCATTGTTGCATTCTGCAGTGAGGAACGACCCCTGGACGTTTCTCTGCACGCCGTTTCTCGTGTGGGTGGCCTTTCGCTTTGGGCCGCGCGAAGCTTCAGCTATCATCTGCCTGGTGTGTGCGATTGCGGTGGTGGGCACCACGCACGGTTACGGGCCGTTTGCGCGCCCATCGCCCAACGATTCGCTGCTGCTGCTGCAATCTTTCCTTTCCATCCAGGCGCTGATGACGCTGGTGTTTGCCGCCGAGGTTTCCGAGCGGCGGCGGCAGGAACAGCAAGCCAGAATGCTGGCCGTGCGCGATCCCTTGACAGGCCTGGCGAACTACCGGCTGCTGGTGGAGCGCATCGACGAGGAGATTAAACGCTACGGGCGCACCGGCAAACCGTTCTCGGTTCTGTTGCTCGACCTTGACGGGTTGAAAAGGATCAATGACGAATACGGGCACCTTGTGGGCAGTCTGGCTATTTGCCGGGTGGCCGAGGTTTTGCACTTAAGCTGCCGCGAGACGGACACCGCGGCCCGTTATGGCGGCGATGAATTCGCGTTGGTAATGACGGAAAGCTCCGCGGAATCGGCCACGATGGTGGCTCAGCGTGTTTCCCAACGGCTGGCGCAAGATGCGGAAGAACCGCGGCTGTCCGTGAGCATCGGCGTTGCGGAGTTTCCGCGCGACGGCGCCACGATCGAGCACCTGCTCAGCGCCGCCGACCAGGCGCTTTACAATGACAAGCGGCAGGTCCGTTCATCTTCGCTCCCGCCCCGCGTTGAAAGTAGGAAATACTCAACGTAACACCCTGTCTGGAGACGGCATGGGTTGCACTCGTGCAGAGAATCTCAGGGAAAATTGTCGACACAAGAACAAGGGGTGTACTTTTTGGCGCGCCTGGTCTAGCCGCCGGCCGCTTTGCGGGCTTGGGCGTCGTCGTAGCTTTCGCCGTAAATGGAGGGCACCTTCGCGCCCATGCAGCGCAAGTAGGAAGAGAGCTGGCCGCGGTGGTGGATGGTATGGTGCAGCCCCAGCATCACGAAGGTGACCGCCGGGCGCTGGAACATCCCGCGAAAATCGACCATCTTCAAAAGCTGCTCGCCGGTCGTTTTTGCCAGGGCATCGAAGTTTCTTGCGAAGCGCTGCTCGTACCAGGCGGCGACTTCCTGAGGGGTCTTCACGCTTTCGGGAAGCGCGGCGGCGTTCACGTCAAAAACGCCGTTGATCACCGTTTCCAGGAAGCGGTTCTCGGCTACGGCGATGTGTCTGACGAGTTCGATGGCGCTCTTGGACACGGGGTCGGGGCGGTGGTCGCATTTATCCGCAGGCACGGACTCGAGGACTTTCTTGGTGATGCGGCTTTCGTTTTTCAGCGCGCCCAAGTAAGCGTTTTGCAGCAAGAACACGGCTTGTTCGCTGGTCATTGCGCTCATTTCCACTCCTCCTTCGCTGTGCTTTCGTCCGTCAAATGCTATCTGTTTTTCTGGGACCGGGCTTCCTTGGCCCGTTGGATGCGCAAAGTTTATTTCCGTTTCATTCGATATTGCGATTGTGCCGGCTCACCGAGACCTAATGGCGGCCGGTGCGCATCCATTCCCGAACTTCGTCCTCCACAGAGAAAACGTCCAATGGATTTCGCGTGGAGCGCGCATCCAACTGGTAGGGCTGTTCTTCGAAACGGCACAACCATCCACAACCCCGCTTCATTCAGGGTTTTGAAGTAGCCCCGGATCACGCGCTCTGTTCCTATGAGAACAAATTGTGTCACATGAACCAGACGGTGGAAGAGCGTTCGCAGCGACGGCTTCTGGTTGAACACATTCACATCGAGGAAAGCGATCGCCGTCATGTGGGCGGCGTCAGGAAGAACGCGGTTCCCGCCAGCGCGAACCGTTTCGTAAAAAGGAGGATACGGAAGCGTTTCGCCGGTTTGCGACAGATCCAGAATCCTCCCTCGATCGAGGATTTCGGCAGAGAAAAACGGCTCTAGTTTCCTTCTTCCACCTCGCGCAAGCGCTTCTTCGGCGTCGTGCGCACGGGAAGAATCCGGCCGTCCAGCTCGACTCTGGGCAAATCCTCAACCATGACGGCTCGCCAAACGGTGCTGGCCTTCTCCAGAGTCATTATTTACTCCAACACTAGGCCCAAAAAAACGATACATGGACAATTCCTCGTTACAAAGTTCGGAAAAGGAAATGCCAGGTGGTGTCCACGGCGGCGTGGACAAGCGCGGAGGCAAAGATGGATCCGGTTCTACGCCACGTCCAGCCGTAGAAAATGCCAGCAATGGTTGCAAGAACCACGTAACGCCAGTTCGGGAATCCCAGATTGGTGATGTGTGAAAAGCCAAACGCGACGGAGGCCGTCCACCAACCGGTAATTTCACTCTTGGACACGCGGGAGAGGAGGTTCTGCAGCAAGCCGCGAAAAAGAAACTCCTCGGGCCACGCGGTGAAGAAGAGAATGCCCAGCGCGGTCAGCGGCAGGGATTTCCACTCCCACCATTGCGGTTCGAATTGAATGAAGTGCATGCCGATGCCCAGCGGGATGGCGATCAACGCCAAAGCGAGAAAGCTGGCCCCAATGAAAAAGCTCCAGCGGCGGCTCCAGCCGATGGAGTAACCGATGCCGTCTATGCGGCGCAAGAGCACGAATGCGGCTAGCGTGACGTTCACGCACAGGAGTATGGTCATCACGTAGGCCAGCCGGCCGCCGGGAAACGGCCAAAGCCAATGCGACATCGAGAAGCCCCAGCGGTTGGGGAACGGTTTCACCGCCACCCAAATTCCCGCAATAATGCAAAAGTCTTGCCACGTGCCTGCGGGTTTTCGCTCCGCGGATGCCGCGACCGAGAGCGGAATAAATACCAGAGCGGCGGCAGTTGCCGCACGGCCCACGGTAAAACTATCTGTCCCTAGCGCATAAATCAGGTAGACAAGGAACAATGCGGCGCCGAGCAAATGACCTGCACCGGCGCCAAAGCGTGTGGCGAGGCTGGTTTCCACGCCACGCGCGGCGAACAGCAACATGATCAGAAACAAAAAAGCGAAGGCCGTCAGGGTTGCCGCATAGGCGCGTCCGCTGTAGCCGAGCCACACGGAGTAAAGCATGCCGGTGAGCGTCAGAATGGCCCACAGGCCAAGCATGGAAAACAGGCCGAGTTGGCGGGTGGTAGGCAAGCGAGAATTGTAACGCAGCCCGATGGCAGACCAAATTCAAACTGCGGGGCAGGAAGAGCGTCCCGCGAAATTGCAGGTCAATCGAAGGTGGCGCTATTCGTAGCGCAAGGTTTGTATGGGATCCACGCGGGTTGCCCGTCGTGCAGGCAGGTAGCAGGCCGCCAGGGCTACCGCAAAAAGCAAAACGGTGACGCCCGTGAACGTCGGAAGATCCGTCGCCGTCACGCCAAAGAGCAGACTCGCCATCAAGCGCGTCAGTGCAAACGCGGTGGCAAGCCCCACAACAATTCCAATCGCCACCATACCAGCCCCTTGTTTCATCACCAGTCCGAGGACGTCACCGCCTTGCGCGCCAAGCACCATGCGCAGACCGAATTCCTTCGTTCGCCGGGCCACAGAGTAGGACACCACGCCGTAGATTCCCACTGTCGCGATGGCCAACGCGACAACGGAGAAAAGAGAGAGGAGCAGCGTCAGGAACCTTGGCCGCGCCTGCGCGCGGCTGAGCACATCCTCCATCAGGCGGACATCCGCCAAAGGCAGGGACGGATCGATTTGATTCAACTGTTCGCGCACGACGCTCGTTAGCGAGCGCGGGTCGCCCGCTTGCGCCCTCATGACTACATACATGTCCGAATTGCCCGCTCCAGCCGGTTGGCGGTATGGCAGATATAATTCGGTTCCCGCTGGCCGTTCGAGGCCAGCGTTCTTGACATCGTCTACGACCCCGACGATCGTGCTCCAGTCTTTGCTCCCGCCTGCGCGGATACGCCTGCCGATAGGATTCTGGTGGGGCCAGAAGGTCATCGCCATGGTTTTGTTGATGATGACGACATCGGGCGCGCCTTGCACGTCACGCTCGTCAAACAACCGTCCATCCATCAGCCGAATGCCCATGGTCGTGAAATAGTCTTCGCTGACGGCTTGGTAAAAATCCACGTTCTGGATGGGACCGTCCTGCGTCTGGACAAATCCTTCGATGTCCGTGTCGTTCATGTTTGGAGGGCGCATGGGGGCCAATCCGGAGACCAACGCGGATTGCACGCCCGGGAGATTCTTCAGCCGGTCATCGAGCTGCGTCCAGAAACCCGTAATCTTAGCGTTGTCTGTGTACGTTCCGCTGGGCAGGGAGACGCGCATGGTGATGACGTTCTCCGCGTGGAGGCCGGTATGGACCTCCTGCAGTTTCCAGAAAGCCCGCAGCATCAGCCCGCAGCCAATCAGCAGGACGAGAGCCATCGCCAGCTCGCCGGCCACCAGAATGCGCCGAAAAATTTGCGCTCCGGCAGCGGACGTCGTGCTACCCGCGGTGTCTTTCAATGATCCGGAAATCCCGCTAACCAGCAGGGGCGCGAGCGGCGCGAGCCCAAAGAGCACTCCTGTAAGCAAGCTCGTTCCCAGGGTGAAAAGCATCACGCGCCAGTCCATGGAAATTTCATCCGCGCGAGGAATGCCGCCAGCGTTGGTGAGTTGAACCAGGCGCACGCCTCCAAAGGAAAGAGCCATGCCGAGAACGGCTCCGCAGAGCGCTAGCAAAATTCCTTCGGTTACGAATTGCCGGGCGAGCCGCAGCAATCCAGCGCCGAGCGCGCCACGAATCGCGATTTCCCGGCGCCGGGCTTCGGCGCGTGCGAGCAGGAGGTTTGCTACGTTCACGCTGGCGATCAGCAGAACGAAAGCCACCGCGCCAAGCAGCATCAAGAGCGCGGGCCGAACGCTTGAAACGACTTCTGCCTGAAGAGGAAAGCTGACAATGGTGTGAGTTTTTGGGTGGAAGCCGTGTACCTTGGGCACTTTTTTCTCCCCATAACTCTGCACCAGAGAGGCCAGTTCTCCCTGGGCCTGCCCCGCGGTGACGCCCGGCTTCAGCCGTCCCAACAAATAATAATTGTGGCCGCCGCGGTTGCCCGGGTTCGCCGGATCCAATCGCAAAGCGGTCCAGACCTGGGCGGGGTCCTGCTCACCCGGAGGAAACCGAAAGCCTTTTGGCATGACGCCGATGACGGTGCACTTCAGGCCATCGAGGTAGGTTTCGCGGCCGACGACGTTGGGATCGCCTGCAAAAACGCTTTGCCACGTACCATAAGAAATGTCCGCTACCACCTGTGCTCCCGGCGCATCGTCCGATGGCGATATCAGCCGCCCCGCAACTCGGGCCACGCCCAGCGTTTCCAGCAATCCGCCGCTCACGTACGCTGCCGTTACGCGCACCGGTTGGGTCTTGCCGGCGAGATTCGCACCTGCAGTGATCCACGCGTCCAGCGATGCCCAGGAATGCGTGTCCCGACGAAGGTCCAGGAATTCTGGTCCGGAAGTCCAGAAACGGCGCAGACCTCCGTTCGGAAACGTCGGAAATTCCGTGTAAATGCGGACCAGCTGCCCGGGATGCGAGTACGGCAACGGCTGAAGGAGAACGGCATTGACCACGGTGAATATGCCGGTGGTGGCTCCGATCCCAAGCATCAAGCAAAGCACCGCCGCGGTGGTAAAAGCCAGATTCTTGCGCATCATGCGGACCGCAAACTGGAAGTCTTGCCACAACGTTTCCATTGAACACCTCCGCGCGGTAAGGATACGTTCGAAACCTGGCCCATATTCCCAAATGCTGAATTCTGCCCATCAACATGTGCAGGTCATCTTACTGGATTAGAGGTATTTGACAACAAGGCATGAGAGACGTTTCTCCTTTGCGGAAATGTTTCAACCGTCTATGATTCGCAATCACAAGACATCACGGCAAGAATGAAACGAATCGCATACATCGACTGGATGCGCGGGCTGGCCTGCGTGCTGATGTTTCAGACGCATTGCTATGATTCCTGGCTCAGCCCCGCCGCGCGAAAATCATCGTCACTGATTATTTGGTCGCAGCTTGGCGGAACGCTGCCGGCGCCGCTGTTTATTTTCTTGGCGGGAGTGTCTTTCGCCCTGGTGACGGAGAAACTGCGCGAGAGGGGAATTGCTCGGAACGCCATTGCCAAGCAAACCATTCTCCGCGGAGCGGAGATTTTTGGCCTGGGCTTGCTTTTTCGCGTGCAGGAATTTGCTGTCGGTTATCCGTGGTCTCCTTGGACAGACCTGCTGCGTGTGGACGTTCTGAACATTCTCGGGCTTTCGATGATGCTTATCGGCGTTCTTTGCTGGGCGACAGGTGATGGCGCCGTGGCCGCTGCGCGGACCCGGACGCTTGTTGGCGGATTATGCGCGGCCGCAGTCGTGGCGTTGGTTACGCCGCCGCTGTGGACCACACATCGGCCCAAATTTCTGCCCTGGCCGCTCGAGTCGTATATCAACGGGGTGCATGTCTTCGACAAGCCGCAGCCGTGGCTTTTTCCACTGTTTCCCTGGTCGGCGTTTGCGTTTGCGGGCCTGGCTGCGGGCCTCTACTTGTTCTCAGATTTCGCCAAGCGCAAGGAAGGACTTGCCTTCGCTTTACTAGGTGGTGCGGGAGTTCTGTCCTGCTGGGTCTCCACCATTTTCGATTCGTCGCGCTTCCGTCTCTACGCGGTTTACGACTACTGGCACAGCAATCCCAGCTTTTTTCTCATGCGCTGCGGCATCCTGCTGATCATTCTTTTTCTGGTCTACACGTGGTGCCGCTGGGGATTCGCGCAAAAAGGTTTCAGCCCCATCATCCAGCTCGGTAACACTTCGCTGCTGGTTTACTGGGTGCACATCGAATTCGTCTACGGAAGATTTTCGATTTTGCCCAAGGGGCAGTGCAGCGTGCTAAAGGCCACTGTGGGATTGCTCACGATCTTTCTGGCGATGGTGGCACTGTCTGTGGCCCGGACCACTTGGAAAAAACGGAAGCTCAAGGCCTCGAGGCAGGATCTTGCGGCAACTGCTGCGACTGCGGAATCTTAATGATCACTTCACCTGGCTTGGCGAGGCCCAGTTCATCTCGGGCAATCTTTTCGATTTTGCGGGGGTCGCTCTTCAGCGCTTTGACTTCCTCTTCCAGTTGCACGTTTTCCTTATTCAGTTGCTCGGTGTTCGCTTTCACTTTCTTAATTTGTTGTTCCGTGCGCCGCATCGCCAGGTAGCCGTGGGTCCCGAAAATGTCGTGTACTACCAGCGCCAGCAACAACAGGCCCAGCAACGTGCCTCCATAGTGCCGCAGCCACTCCGCAGCTTTTTCGCCCGCATCCGGTTTCTTCAGCTTTGCAGAACCCATTTCGTCGCTTCGCTCGTCAACTTTGCTGAAGCCGCCGCGCTTTCCGCCTCCACATAGAGCCGCAAAAGCGGCTCCGTGCCTGACAGACGCAGCAGCATCCACGATCCGTCTTCAAAAACAAATTTTGCTCCATCGGTGCGGTCCATGGATACGACTTTCCGCCCCAGCAGTGTCGAACTGTCCACCGCGACTTTCCGGACCGCATTTGCCTTTTGTTCGTCGCTCAGATACAGATTCTCGCGCACGGGCCAGAATTCCCGCCCGAGCTTTTTGTACATCGCTTTTATTTGCTCGCCAATGGAGACTCCGCGGGCGGCGATCATTTCGGCCACCAGCAGGCAGGCAAGGATGCCGTCTTTCTCCGGGATGTGCCCGCGAATCGTCAGGCCTGCGCTCTCTTCTCCGCCGAGCGCGATCTTATCTTCACGGATGAGCTGGCCGATGTATTTGAATCCAACCGGTGTTTGATGAACGCTCTGGCCGTGCGACGTTGCCACGGCATCGATCATCTCGGTCGTCGCCACGCTGCGGGCCGCCGGCAGCTTCCACTGGCGCGTTTCCACCAGGTAGTCATAGATGAGCGCGAGAATCAGGTTCGGCTGGATCCACGTGCCGTCGCGATCCACGATTCCGAAGCGGTCCGCGTCGCCATCCGTTGCCAAGCCTGCCGTGGCCTTTGACTCGGCAACTTTCTTTTGCAGTGGCGCGAGGTTCTCTTCGGACACATCGGGCCCGGTTCCATCAAACAGGCAATCGCGATCCGTTCGAATCGCCTCCACGGCCACGCCATAATCGCCCACTGTGCGGTCCAGGTAGCCCGCACCGCATCCGTGGAGGGCATCCACAACAAATTTCACGTTCGCTTTTCGGAGCACGTCGAGGCGCACAAGTTCTTCCAGCCGCTTCAAATAGCTATCCCGCAGATTCACTTTTTCACTCGGCTTCACCTTTGTGGCGCTATGAGGCAGCGCGGGCACACCGCCCTTGGCCGCAATCTGCAACGCCCGCGCCTCAATGTCTTTGGTGACCTCAGGGAGCGCCGGCCCGGCGTCCGCCGAAGAGAACTTCAAGCCGTGATACTGCGCGGGGTTGTGGCTGGCAGTGAAGTTAATTGCTCCGTCCAGCTTGCGCCGCATGATTTCGAACGCTACTGCAGGTGTCGGCGTGAACGTCTCGCACAGCAGCGCGCGGATGCCCTGATGCTGCAGGATGTCCACCGCGAGCTGCGAGAATTCTTCCGAATAGAAGCGAGTGTCGTAACCGACGAGGATCGAGGGTTGGGGCGACCTCGCCTTTACGTGTTCTGCGATGGCCGTCAGCGCGAGCCGGACGTTGGCGAAAGTGAAGTCCTCGGCAATCACGCCGCGCCAGCCCGAAGTGCCAAATTTGATGGGAGGAGTGGTGCTCAATCCAGCGCTTGTGCTCATGGCGCGATATTTTAGCCTTTCGCGCTATGCCCCGAAAGCCATTATTATGAAGGCCCTATGAAACAAGAAAGAATGAATCGCGCACAAGCAAAGAACTCGCGGGTGGTCCTCGTCACCTGCCCGTCTCTGGCCCTCGCGCGGAAGATTGCGCGAGCCGTCGTGCAGAAACGTCTCGCCGCCTGCGTTAATGCCGTGCGCAGCCCTGTCGAATCTTTCTACACCTGGAAGGGCAAACTCGAAACCGCCCGCGAGCATCTGCTGCTCATCAAGACTACTGCCACACGCCTGCGGCAATTGGAAAGGGAAGTAAAGCGCCTACACACCTACGAAGTCCCGGAATTCGTGGCTCTTCCGATAATCGCGGGTTCGGTGGACTATTTATCGTGGTTGCGTGAAAGCGTGGCGGGCCTTCGAAAATAGGGTGGCTTAGGTCCAGGTACCTATCACTTCCACATGAAGTACCACCATGGGAAGGGCGATACCATGATCGCAAAGAAAGTCCAGGCGGGAATCGGCAGGCCGAAGGCAGTCGAATAGATGTTGTGGCGGCCCAGGAAAGCGGAAACGCGAAGGCGATATAACACGGGATGGTGATTCTAAAGAATCTTTGATACCACTTGCGAGGCACCTCAGATCCTTTCGTCATCCTGATGAGAGCCCGCAAGATTATCCACGGAAAACACAGCGGTATAACGAACCAACTGATACCACCGTGCCCGGAGTAGGTGAAATTAAGGCCTGGAATGATTGCCAACGCAAACACTGCGATCGGAAAGCGATACACGCGAATGACGTCACGCCAAAAACTGGGATCAGGCTTGCTTTCACTCCGCCTCATTCCCTTGCCCTGGTGCTACACGTACAGCAGCGCCTGGTCCAGGTCCGCAATGATGTCTTCCACGTCTTCGATCCCTACCGACAGACGCACCAATCCTTCGGTGATTCCCACGCGCTCGCGCACCTCCTTGGGCATGGACGCATGCGTCATCAACGCGGGAAGTGAAACCAATGTTTCTACGCCACCCAGGCTTTCCGCCAGAGAGCAGAGCTGCAAATGGTTCAGAAACCGGCGCGCGGCATCTACCGAACCCAAGTCAAACGAAAGCATCGCGCCGGGTCCTTTTTGCTGCTTACGTGCGACTTCATGGTGTGGATGAGAGGGCAATCCTGGGTAAAACACCTTTCGCACCTTCGGATGCGCGTCGAGGTGTCGCGCTACTGTAATCCCATTCGCGTTGTGCTGCAGCATGCGAACTGCCAGCGTCTTGATTCCTCGTGAGACCAGGAAGCAATCCATTGGCGCTAGCCCGCTTCCCGCCGAGCGCTGAATGAAATAAATCTTCTCCGCATCCTCAGGCCGCGTTAGCACGACGGCCCCGCCGGTGGCATCGCTATGACCGTTCAAGTATTTGGTCATGGAATGCACCACGATGTGCGCGCCGAGTTCGATTGGCCGTTGCAGGTACGGGCTCAAAAACGTGTTGTCCACGGCCAGGGTGATATTCCGCTCACCTGCGATCTTGGAGATCGCCGCGATGTCCGTCACGTTCATCGTTGGATTCGTAGGCGTCTCGATATACAGCATTTTGGTATTGGGCCGCATAGCCATACGTACCGCCTCGGTCATGGAGGTGTCCACAAAGCTAAACTCCAGCCCAAAGTGCACCAGCAATTGCGTGGAGAGCCGGAAAACTCCGCCATACACTGCTTCCGACAAAACCACGTGGTCCCCGGGGCGCAACAGGCGGAACACCGCGTCAATCCCCGCCATCCCCGAAGTGAAAACGTATGCGCTATGTCCCCCTTCCAGCTTGGCCATGGTGCGCTCGAGCGCCTTGCGATTCGGGTGATTTGTTCGCGCGTAGTCGTAACCTTTGTTCTTTCCCAGCTCTTCGTTGACATACGTGGAAGTTTGATAGATGGGCGCAACGATTGCGCCTGTGGCGGGATCCGGCTCTTGGCCCACATGAATGGCATTCGTGGCAAAGCCCATGATGCTCTCCTTGCTCTTTTCTCACACCTTTGTGAAGCAGGCAGCCTGAGGTTGGCGGCTGACCGCCCGCGGGCACTTCCAAGGGTTCAACTGTTCCCGTGTTGCATTCGGAGCAGGTTCTTGAAAACTTACAGGAGCCTCACAAGTCCGTCAATTAGGCTACCACGGAAGTTTCCAGGCCATGCCAAGCTCGCGGCAGTCCGTGGGGAATCAGGCGGAGCAGCAGTTCTTGCCTTCGAGGCATCCAATTTCCTGGCGACCAGGCTTGACCGCAGGCCGCCCTTCCGTTCAGGATGGTGTTCAGTCAGATGATGAACTTTTCTCGAATTCTACTGTGTTCTTCTCTTGTGGCATCGCTCGTCCTGGTGGGCCGGGTCTGGCCGCAGAATCCCCCTTCCTCCTCTCCCGAACCCAAGCCTGCGGCCCCCAAGGCCGATCTCCAATCACGCATCACGATTGAAGTCACCGGCGGCGAGAAAGCGTCGCCGGTTGAAAATGCGAGTGTTTACTTCAAATATGTCGAAGAGCGCAAGATCAGGAAAAACAAGAGCATGGAAATGAATGTGAAAACGAATCGTGATGGCGTTGCCCATGTTCCCGACGCGCCTTTGGGCCGCGTGCTCATCCAAGTGCTCGCTGAAGGCTGGAAAAGCTATGGCCGATGGTTTGACATCACCGATCCCAAGCAAACCATCAAAATTCGTCTGGAACGTCCTCCGAAATGGTACTGAGTGGGCATTTCTTGACAAGATTTTCGCCTCGAAAAGGATTCGTTGCTAGCTTCGATTCCTACACTGGTTACCGCGCAAGAGTTTCTTGTTTCGTGATTCCCCTCACCGTGCAATGTGATGCACTTTCGTGCGAGTTTTGGCGGTGAGACTCTGACAGCTGGTTCCCCTTCTTGCGCTGAATTCCCATCCTGAATTTTGCCAGCCGGTCGTTAGCCCCGATAGCTGTTTTGAGGGAAAGCAAAAAAGGCCGATATTGCACACAAATAGTGCAATGCGCGGAAGATTGTTGAACTACAGGAAGTTACCTAATGCCGCGGACCTGATTTCCACAAACTTTTCAACACTTGTGTTGAAAACTTTACAACACAGAAACATTTGTTACGATTTTCGGCACGCCGCTTGCTCCGCGCGGCGCGCACTTGCTTTGACCCCAGCAAAATCAGAGTGTTACAGTACCATTTCGGTTTTAACTCATGAACGAGACCTATGAAGGACCTTTTTCGCTGCTCCAAATGTTCTGGGGCAGCATCACCGCGCGTCCAATGCGCAGTTCTCTCAGTGTGATTGCCATCGCTATCCAGGTAATCCTTGTTCTGATGATCGTCGGTCTCACTTCGGGAGTCGTTTCCGAATGGGGAAAGCGCGTGGAAGGTGTTGGCGCGGACATTCTCGTGCAGCCTCCGAACTCTTCGATTTTCTTTGCCTTCTCCAGTGCTGTGATGCCGGAGCCTCTTGGAGATCAGATTGCCAGCGTGAGCAGCGTTGATGAGGTAGCTCCCACGGTTATCCTCACGGAACCAAAGAGTTTAGTGATGGTTTACGGCATCGACTACCAGCGTTTCAACGCCCTCAGCAAAGGCTTCTTGTTTCGCGATGGCCGCCCGTTCGAAGGGCCCGATGAAGTGATTGCCGACGACATCATCGCGCAAACGCGACATTTGAAGGTCGGCAGCCAAGTCACCCTGCTGAATCATCAATTTACGGTCAGCGGCGTCGTTGCTCATGGCAAAGGCGCGCGCTTTTTCATTCCTATGCGCACCGCGCAGGAAGTTGCCGGTGCGGAGAAGCGCGTCTCCATGTTCTACGTTCGCAGCAAAGGCGATACAGAGGCCACGCGCGCGCAACTCGCAAAATTGTTTCCCCAATACAGCATCCGCTCTCTCGCGGAATACGTTTCCCTCATGAATTCTTCCAATTTGCCGCAACTTCGTCCCTTCACGCGCACCATGGTCGCCCTCGGCATCGTCATCAGCTTTATCGTCGTTTTGCTTAACATGCACACGATGGTCATGGAGCGCACACGCGAGATTGGCATTCTGAAGGCCTTGGGTTTTTCCCGTTTTGACATTGTTCGAATGCTCCTCACAGAGACATTCATTCTTACTCTTTTTGGCGCTGGCCTTGGCGTGGGCCTCACTTTTCTTACTCGTGTGATTCTAAAAGAAGTGAATCCTGGCCTCACGGTTCTCATTTCTCTCAACTGGATATTTAGCGCCATTGTCCTCGCGTTGGTTGGGGCCGCGGCTGGTGCGTTGTACCCTGCGCTCCGCGCCGCCACCTACGATCCTGTGGTCGCGCTGGCTTACGAATAGTGGTCCACTTTTGTTGGCGGCAAGATATTGCGCCGCTATGGAAGCAACCCAGATGGTTCGTTCCTTGGACAAATACTACGGCGCGCGGATTCTCGATCGCCGGGATGTTTCTCAGGATTTGTGCATCCTGCACGTTGATCCCGGCGGACCTCTCGAATTCCGTGCCGGACAATACGCCACTCTCGGCATCGAGCGCGACGGCGTTCGAACCGAGCGCGCCTACTCCATTGTTTCTTCTCCGTACGAAGACGCACTTGAGTTCTTCGTCGAGTTGGTTCCACATGGTGGCTTGACGCCTCATCTTTTCCAGTTGAAGCCGGGCGACACGTTTCTCTGCCGCAAAATCGCCAAGGGCCGCTTCCTGCTGGATCTGAGCAGTGGCCGCAGAAACCATCTGCTCATTTCCACGGTCACCGGCATCGCTCCGTTCGTCAGCTACGTGCGCACGCTCTATCGCGATTGGAAAAATGGCGCCGGTCCCATGCCCGGCGAACACCAGTTTTTCTGTCTACAGGGAGCCAGCCACTCTTTCGAATTCGGCTATCGCGAAGAACTCGAGCGCCTTGCCTCTGAAGCCCCGTGGTTCAAATACATACCCACTGTCAGCCGACCTCGGGATGAGCCGCAGTGGACGGGCGAGACCGGGCGCGTGGACGATCTTTTGAGGAAGTACACAGACGCGTGGGGGCTGCGGCCGGACAACACCACAGCGTACTTATGCGGTCATCCGAAAATGATCGAGAATAGCCGGGGAATTTTGCAGCGCGCCCGGTGGAAGAAGGACGCCATCCTCGAAGAAGCGTATTACCAAGTCACATTTAAGGAGGCGGGCGGCTCGGCCTGAAGTTTGTATTGAGGACTGGGAACTGACGACTCTCTTCACGCTCCCGGCGAACTGGCCTCGAGCTGTCCGACCACATCATCCACAGTGCTCAAAGGCACCAGCACGTGAACATTCTGATCAGGCGCCTCCACGTCAATCTGCAATTTCCCATCGTGCGTGCGAATTCGCACGTGTTGGTCGTCATCCTTGACTTCTACAAACTCGGCGTCAGGAAATTCTTTCAATTCCTTGAACAACGCGTGGGCCACGGGCAGAAACTCTCGCGCGTGTTCCGCAGCGTCCCGAAGGTGATGCCTCGGCACAAAATGCATGGTCATTGGCACGACGGCAGCCGGCACCCACATGTGAACGTGCGAGCCTCCCGCGCGGTATTCATCCACATCCACGCGAATCAGGCCTTCGTGGAACGTGTACGTACCCGCCATTACGAGCGCGCCGCCTAGTCCGAGAGCAGCTTTCGCCAGCAGCATCATGTTTGCCTCCCTGGGCGTTTCGAACGCCTTGCCTTGTTCGGGGTCTTAGTCCGCCACGTTCTTGGAATCCAGCCAGACCTTCACGGTGTTTTCGCTGTCCTTCACGGAAACCAGTTCGACGTCGCCTTGAGCGCCCAGCGCGTGCAGTGCCGCCACCAGGTCCAGTTCATCCTTGCCCGCCGAGAGCAGGGCCTCGATCACCTTCATCGGCACCTTGACTTCGACCTGCGACTTCTTTGACGCGCCCTTGTCCACCACATGAATAATCAGGTGGTTGCCTTCCTTGGCAACGCGCACATCGTTGTCGTTGCCCTGAACGGTGACGTATTCGCCGTCCTTGGCGGTGCGTATCGCGTCCACGAGGGCGCGCAGGTCAACGTCGTTGATGTCCGAGGAATCGATCCTCACCTTTCCGTTGTGCAGCCGGTCGTGATTGACCGCGGGAAGGACCTTTTCCGCCAACTCGAGCGGCACGTTGACGCGGACGGTGTCACCCTTGCCGGTGGTACAGATCACGCGCACGTGCAGCCAGCGCTCCCCCTTTTCTGTCGTCGCGGAACTCGTTGACTGCGCAGCCTTTGCGGGTGCCGGCGTGCTCTGCGCCATAACGCCCACCGAAAGCAGCAAACCCGTTGCGGTCGCGAGAACAGCCTTGGTGATGAACCCTCGATTTACATTGGACATGGCGGATTGTCTCCTAGCCGGCGTTTTCCTTGGAGTGGCGGTCCTTCAGGCTATAAATGGGACTGCCTTCCCCGGCTGTTGGATAGAGGTACGAGACAGCCCTCAAAAATGTTTCCTTAAAAAAAAGGGCCTTCCCACCGTTACAGGGCAGATCCATTTATCTCGGCATAGACGCGGTATAACGGCCACCGCCCAGTGGCTGTTGGCTTCTTGCTCACCCCATGCTCTCGGCTACTTTTTGCACAGCCGTGCACAGCTTTCCACAGCTAAATTCGCAGATTCCCCTTGCCACGAAAAAGCGCTGGGCTTACTCTGCCGCTCAGATTGAGCCGGGAAGCCTTAAAAACTTTGCGGCACAATTGAAAGAGGGCGCAGCGGTCGCAAGGCCGTTGCGCCCTCAATCTTTTGGCCCACGCCATTTCTGTCTTTGCCGTGCTGTTTCCGGAACCTCTTGTCAAACTTCACTTTTCCGTTTTAATTGCCGCGTAAATCTCATGCACAAATGCATCCGCCGGAACGCGTCCGTGTCCCCACTTCTCGTCGAAGTCGGCTGTCGGGTGCTCCGCAATCACCCGGCTTTCTGTGTGCCCCGCGTCGATTGAGCGCTTCACCCGGTCGCGAACGGCCACGATCATGTCGCGAAAAGCCCTTACGCTTGTGCCGTTCGTCACTTCGCCGCGCGCGGGCACAACATGGAACCCGGGATCCGTCCATCCGTCCAGCATTTTCAGCAGCCCGTCGAGCGTGCCGCCTTGCGCGGTATCGATCGCGGGGTAGCCGTCTCCCGGAAACACTTCGCCCCAATAAACCAGCTTGGCCACATGAAAATGCACTAGCGCGTCGGCGTCGCTGTATCCCGGTTTTTGGTGCACGATGTGGACCGCCTCTCCGTTGACATCGAAGGTCATCACCTCCGAGAACGCGATTCGTGGGCGGTCGACTCCCAGTTTTACAAACCGCTCGGACAGTGGTGGCGGCGCACCCATGACGTGCCCGCCGATTCGTTCTACCGCCTTTTCCTGCATCGCCACGAACGCTCCGCGGCGTCCCCATCCCGCGTCGCCTTCCGAATGCGTGGGATCCTGCGGTGCGATCACCACGTATCGCACCGCCGATTTCGTCCGGCTCGCCAGCTCGCTGCTGATGCGTGCCGTGCTGTCTGCGGACGGCGTTCCGATGAGCAACGCACCATCCGGTCCCACCAAGGCCACGACGTTGCCGGTCTTGGTGGAAAACACTACGACAGTCGGCGTGATCTCGGTGACGGCCACTGTCTCCTGTGTGTCCATTGCGGACTGGCCCGCGAATGCAAGCACGAATCCAATTAGCACCCTCGCGCAAAGACCAGCGCCCGTTTGAAAAGCGTTCATCTCCACCCTCCTGGCATGCTCCGCATGAGTGTCCATTGCGGGCCCTCACTTTTGCACAGCCGTGCACAGCTTTCCACAGCGAAACTTTCAGATTCCTCTTGCCAAGAAAAAGCGCCGGGCTTAGTCTCTGGCACAGATTGAGCCGAGAAGCCTTAAAAACTTTGCGGCGCAATTGAAAGAGGGCGCAGCAGCCGCAAGGTTGTTGCGCCCTCAATCTTTTTCGGCTAATTTCCTGCAGCAGATATCAGCAGCGTTGGTTCTATCTAATTCCCTTTTGCGCTGACTTCCTCTTTATGCCTTCTCGGTGGCTGCCTGATGCATACGGGAAGCCGTTGCCTTCGGCCCTTGCAGCAACGGCGCCTCGCGGCCACGCGCCGTCACCTTTTCTACTGACTCGATTTGGCCATCCCGCACTAACAGTGCGCAATCAAAATTGTTCACTGTAGGGCAAACGTGCCGTGGAAGGAGGAAAAGCGCTTCACCAACCTGAGGGCCCGCGGTCCCACCTGCGACCGCCATGGGCAGATGTTCTTCGCTCGGCGAAAGCGGCGTGAGTTCCGGATGCCCCACGACCACGCACGTCGGCACCCCGGCATCGGCGGACACGGACTTGTGCCCGGCATCGCAAGTGACCACGCCCGCTCGCGGCTGGCTTACCACTCGTGTCAACACCAGCACCGCAGGCCGCAAACCATATTCGTCCGGCAGTTGCGCCAGGTTCGTTGCATCGTTATAGACCACGGTCCCCGGCGACATGCGGTGAACGAATCCATTCCCGCGAAAACCCTTGTACGCAAGCGAGCACGGGAGCGTCGGCGTGCCCGCGGTGATGACCTCCCGCACGCTTGCTCCGCTGCGATGAACCTCGCTCACCATTCCTAGCAGGGAATCATAGCCGGCATGCGCCGCCACGATTCTTTCGCGTTCTTCCAAGCCGCCGTACTGCCCGTCGTAATAATGCAAGCCACGGAACTCCAGTGCTGCTGCTATCACCGCGTCCACAAGCTTAAGAACTTCGGCTCGGTGGCTCTGTTCGATACCGGTGCGATTCATGCCGGGATTTATGTCGAGAAACACGCCGACGCGGCTGCCTCGCCATTGCCGCACTTGTTCCTCGTTCTCAGCCAAAACGGAAATGCGCGTATCCGGAATCTCATCCGCAATTTTGCGCACGCGGCGCGCATTCGCACCCACTGCCGGATAAGCGTAGAGCACATCCGCTGCGCCGCTTTGGCAGGCCACCAGCAGTTCCAGCGTGGTCGCACACTTAAAGTTCCTGATCCCGCGCTCGACCAGCATGCGCAACGTGTAATCCAGTTTTGCCGTCTTGATGTGCACGCGCCAACGATCCGCGTTGCCACCCAGCAGGTCCAACGTCCGCGCAATGTTAGAGGCGATCATTTCCGGATACACCACGAGCGCAGGCGTAAGCACATCCTCGAGGCCCGATACGCGGTAGCGCTCATCCCAAGGAAACTCGCTCAGCATGGATTTTTCCGTTGCCATCTCGGCATCGATGATATCGCGTAATTGCGAATCAGAACCACTAGCATACAAATTCCCTTTCTGTGGAGTTGGACGTTACCATCCGAGTGCATTCTGGTTGACCACCTTTGTGGCGGATAGTAGGCTCTCTCAATTCTTTCTCCAATGAGCCCTCATCCAAAGGAGCATCCCGAACGATCAGACTTGGTCCGCGGCCTCGGGCTGTGGGCGGCGACTGCGGTCGTCATTGGCGACACCATCGGATCGGGCATCTTTCTCGTCTCGAGCGACATGGCCCGTGCCTCTGGCTCGGCGACGCTGGTTTTCGCCGCCTGGATTCTCGGCGGGCTTATCGTGCTGTTTGGCGCTTTCTGTTATGCGGAGCTCGGCGCGGCATTTCCGAAAGCGGGCGGCCCATACCTTTACTTGAACCGCGGCCTTGGGCCTCTCTGGGGATTCCTGTTCGGATGGATGAGCTCCTTTCTTGAGCGGCCCGTGGCCATGGCCGCTCTGGCAGCTGGATTCCTGCGATTTCTGGGATTCCTGTTTCCCGTTGTGGCTACCCCGTTGTTCACGGGGCACGTCGGCCGGTACGCATTCACGTTCACCGCGGCCCAGCCGCTGGCGGCGCTCGTCGTGCTACTCCCTACGAAAATACCTTCAGGCGGTCTGCGCGAGTGGCTCCAAGGTCACTTTGTGGCCCAGGCGTTCCAGCCGTCTGACCAAGGATCGGCGAATTCGCTTCACGTCGATCCGATCAAAGTGATCCGCGCCGAGTTCCCGGTAGTCTTCCTTACGCTTCAGCATGTGATAAGCAATCTCCAGCAGCGCATGGGCTACCGCCATGATCGCGCGCTTGGCTCCCCGCCGAGCAGCAATGCGCCGATACAGGGTCGAGAGATAGTTATTCTTCATCATCGAAATGGCCCAGGCCGCCTGCGACAAGCAACGCCGGAGCGAGACATTGCCCTTGCGCATCTTGCCACTCAGCCGCTTCCCAGCGCTCTCAAAACTCCCCGGACACAAACAAGCCCAAGAAGCCAGGTGCCCGGAAGACGGAAACTGATTCATGTTCATTCCCATTTCCGCCAGCATTCCCCACGCGGTCACTCGGTCGACTCCGGGAATGGTGCACAGCCGAATGACCTCATCCTGAAAAGGGCGCATGCGCTTATCGATCTCCTGCTCGATCTCACTCCGTTTCGATTCCGTAAAGCGCAGATGATCGAAGAGCTGTCGGAGCAAAAATCGATGATGCTCGGTCATACGACCTTCGAGCGCCAGCTGCAGTTCCGGGATCTTGTTCCGCAGTTTCCCTTGGGCCATCTCTGCCAGTCGGGCCGAGTCTCGCTCCCCAGCGAGCATCGCCTCCAAGATCGCTCTCCCGGAAGCACCCAAAGCGTCGGTCGCTACCGATGCCAACTTAATGTTGGCATCCTCCAGCACCTTCTGAATGCGATTCGCAATCCGGTTGATCTCCTGTACCAAACTCACGCGATACCGCGTGAGGTCGCGAAGTTCACGTGTTGGTTGCGGGGGCACGAAACTCCCCCGGAGCAATCCGTGCTGCAGCAAGTCCGCAATCCACTCACTGTCTTTCTGGTCGGTCTTCCGACCCGGCACGGCTTTGATGTGCTGCGCATTCACCAGCAACACCTCGAACTGCTCCGCAAGAATGTTCCACACCGGCTTCCAGTACACGCCAGTGGACTCCATGGCCAAATGCGTTACGCCGCACTCCGCCAGCCAATCGGCCAACTGAAGCAGATCGTGAGTGAATGTCCCGAAGCGCTTCTTCTCTTTACGGCTCTTCCCCTTGGCCTCAGCCCACAACACACATGCGGTAATACTCTTCTTATGTACGTCCAAACCACAACAGCAGGGATAGACAACTTCCATCGCGCGACTC
>QHYM01000343.1 GCA_003223295.1 Acidobacteriota bacterium
GCGAGCCACGCGAATGCGACAGGGAAATACCGGTGTACAGCGCAAGGACGAAAAGCCATATTCCTACGGCCCAGGTGATCGTGCGGGAGGAAGTCATACGCGTAGCGATTCCAGTATAGAGCCGCGAAGCGCGGCGAGCGCTCCCGAAATTCCTTGGATTAGCCAGAGCATAACGGCTTCCGAACTCTAATGCTCAGCGGCGAGGGGAGAAAACGCAACCGTGATCTATGGCGGAGGAGGGGGAATTCGAACCCCCGAGACCCTTCGAGCCTAACGGTTTTCAAGGCGGGTGGTTGCGCTCTGGCTCGCTCCTAAACCATTGATTAAGTATAGACCACATTCGGCCGGCTCTGGACGGTTTGGGCACGATTGGCAGCCTATTGGGATAAATTGCGATAAAGGCTGTTACACCTCGCGATCGAGGACCGACAGCCGGATAGCGCATATCCACACAGTTTTCAATCCTTCTGTTAACAGCCGAGCGTTTTACCATTGAGCTACCGGGAAGCCCAACAATGGTCTGCGCCACGACTTTTCGGCGGCACGTCCGGATTGCCAACATTACCAGAATCGTCGAATCCGCTGCGGTATTTATGCACGGCGAAACTCAGTTGGGGACGCGTCCCGCTATAGCAATCCAAGATGGTCGGGATACTTGGCTTGCAGCGAGCTCACCAGAACGTCAAACTCTGGTAGCTCGCGGAGGTTTTTGAGGTGAGGATCCTTCAGGAAAAACGGCCAGCACGCGAAGCCACTGGAGACACTTCGCTCCAACCACTCGAACGCGGCTTGCCGCCGTTCCAACATGGCAAGTATGCAAGCGATTTGATAGTAGCTGTGATGCGCATGTCCAAAGGATTTTGGGCTCGCACAAGCCGTCGTCAGGCAGTCCAGCGCCTTGCCCGCTAGTTCGGCCGATGCGTAGTAGACGCCTTGCAAACTGACAATGAGTGGTTCTTCCGGTAAGAGTTGGAGCGCCTCATCGAGCAGGTCTTTTGCTTCTTTCAAATCTCCGGTCATCAACGCCAGTTGAACAGCAAAGTAGACTGGATACTTGTTCTCTGGGTTCTCGGCGCGCCAAGCTTCGATCTCCTCGCGCGCGGAATCGTATTCCTGATTCCAAACGTACACTTGCACGATGCTGTGACTAACAGCTTTCCTGGGATGAAATGGCCGCGCCCGCTCATACATTTCACGGGCATGCTCGAGCAGGCCGATATGCGCCAGGATGGTGCCCAGACGGTTGTAGGCTTGGGGCTGATTGTTCTGTAGAGCCACGGCTCGCTTGAGTTTGGTAATTGCTTCAAGATGCTGGAAGTTCTTCGATGGGCCCCACAGTAGAAAAGCGCCGGCGACGTGCCCTTCGGGCAAGTCCGGCTGCAGTTCCAGGGCGCGCCGGCAATGAAACTCGGCCTTCTCCAACCACTCGCTCGTGGGATCGAGCTCAAAGTGGCGCGTCGCGCACACGACGGAAAGAACGGCATGCGCCAGAGAAAAGGCCGGATCTCGCGCGACGGCATCGCTCAGGTGCCGCGCGGCCTCTTCGAGCATTGCCGGATTGCCTGAGGAACTGAGCTTGTAGCCACGCATGAATTCCGCGTATGCCATGGGGTCCTTGCTATAGCGCGGGGAGCGTTGAATCGTCGCTGGACCGAGCGGACGGTTCAGTGCCATCGCGATTTGCTTGGCGATCTCGTCCTCGAGGTCGGACAGGTGGTTGACGTCGAGGTCGCGTTTCCGTGTGAAGCAAACCCTCTGCAGATGCGTGTCAAACATTTCCAACGAGAGGCGCCAAAGGCCTTTGGACGTCTGAATGCCGCCGCGAACGATAAAACGCACGCCCAGACGGGAAGCGGCCTCCGCTGGTGTCGCCTCGGCCGATACATTTAGCACTGCAGAAGTCGGCAGAACGTCCACGCCCGGCAAATTCCCGAGGCGCACGACCAGTGCATCGGCAAATCCCAGGCACACACCATAGTCATCCGTGGCCTTGCTGAGAAGCATCAGCGGCAAGACGGCCAACGACGAGCGCTCGCTCCATCCGCCCGTCTTTTCCGGGCTGACCGCACGCACACCAACTGGTCCAAAGTCGGATTGCGGAAAGCGCGCGTCCATCACACGCACTGGGCCAACAAATCTGTAGCCTTTGCCCACAACGGTTTCTAGGAAGCGCGGTTTAGCGGAGTCGTCACCTAGGGCGGCTCGGATTTTTCGCACAATGTTGTTGATGTTGGGCTCGGTGTCGATAAACAGATCCGAGCCCCACAATTTGCCGACTATCTCTTGGCGGGAAACCAGCTGGTCACGTCGGCTGACTAAAAAAATCAGCAGTTCCATGGGCTTCTTTTCGAGCTTAATTCGCCGACCCTGGCGGCGAAGCTCGTAACGCCCCAGATCCAGTTCGACCTCGCTCCTGGTCCACCGTGTGCGTTGCATAGGTCTCTCGAAGGACATTATCCCCTAAGAATCAATAATTTGCGACGATAGGTAAAAGATAGGCAAACCATATCCGCTCTTGATTGGAATAGCCCGCCGCGCAAGACATGCTTCTCGCGGTTCGATACTGAGCAACGGAGGCTCACTCATGAAACGATCCTTGTCCCTTACACTTGCAATGGCTGGAATGTTTTCTTGTGCGGGGCTGGCATTCAGCCGCGCCGCGGACAATCACTCGCACGAAAAAAACGCATTCACCCCGGATACCATTCCTTGGGGGCCCGCACCGCCCGTTGTGCGTCCCGGAGCACAGTTTGCCGTGCTCGAAGGCGACCCAACCGCCTCCACCGGCGACTTCACGATTCGCTTGAAGATGCCTGACGGGTTCCGCATCGCGCCCCACTTTCACCCGAACAGAGAAAACGTCACGGTCATTTCCGGGACGTTCAAACTCGGCATGGGCGATGAGTTTGAGGCGAACAAGATGAAAGCGTTCATTGCCGGGAGCTTTGCCTTTCTCGACCCCGACATGCACCACTACGCCATGGCCTGCGGAGAAACGATCGTGCAGGTCCATGGGCAATCTCCACTTCAATTCAACTACGTCAATCCTGAGGACGATCCAAGCAGGAATAAGTAGCCGATCCTCGTGCGGCGTCGCAATGACGCTAAACAGCCCGGGAAGCTGGCAGACCGCCCTTCCCGGGCCCGGCCTAAGGGAGCAGCATCGTGAGAGACCCCGCACGCGAGCATCCCTGCTTGAGAATTGAGAGAAATTGCAATCATAAGGGAGAATAAAAATGGCGCTGGACATGAACAAACTGAACACCTTCGTAGGGCAATTCGTTGGAGATCTCGGGGCTGCGGTCCACTCGGGCATGGTGGTGATTGGCGAAAAGCTGGGGTTGTACAAGGCTCTCGCCGAAGGCCCGCTGAATTCAGCCGAGCTTGCTGCTAAGACCAAAACAGATGAACGCTATGTTCGCGAATGGCTGGGCTCCCAAGCTGCCGGCGGCTACGTCACATATCACGAGCAGACGCGCAAGTTCAGTCTGAGCGAAGAGCAGGCATTTACGCTGGCCAACGAAGACAGTCCTGCTTATCTTCCCGGCGCCTTCCAATTGGCTCTCGGCTCGCTGGCCGCAGTTCCCAGGATTACCGAGTCCTTCCGCACCGGCGCCGGCATGGGCTGGCATGAGCACGACGACGATGTGTTTCATGGCTGCGAGAAATTCTTCCGGCCGAGCTATGCAGCTAACCTCATAAGCTCCTGGATTCCTTCACTGCAAGGCGTAAAGGCCAAGCTCGAGGCCGGCGCGCGCGTCGCGGATGTGGGGTGCGGCAAGGGTGCGTCCACAGTGCTGATGGCTAAAGCCTTCCCAAAATCGCAATTCTTTGGTTTTGACTATCACGACAAATCCATCGAAGGCGCCCGCGCAACCGCCGTTAAAGAGGGTCTCGAGGTTCGCCTCAACTTTGGCGTCGCGAAGGCCAAGGCATTTCCAGGCAAGGACTATGACCTAGTCACTGTGTTTGACTGCTTGCACGACATGGGCGATCCGGTAGGCGCCGCAACCCATGTGCGAAACTCGCTGAGCAAGGACGGCATATGGATGATCGTTGAACCTTTTGCCCACGATGAATTAAAGGACAATCTGAACCCGGTTGGCCGCGTGTACTACTCTTTTTCAACTTTGTTGTGCACTCCCTGTTCGCGTTCGCAGGAAGTGGCGCTGTGCTTGGGTGCGCAGTCAGGCGAAAAACGCATTCGCGAGGTAGTCAGTGCGGCCGGCTTCAGCCGTTTCCGCAGAGCCGCGGAAACGCCGTTTAACGTCGTCTACGAAGCTCGTCCATGAGCCGCTCGTATTAAGGAAGGGCAACCGGGGAGTTGAAACCGTGCTGGCTTGCCGGCACGGTTTCACCATGCAATAGGAGCCAGGAGGAAACAGGACTGACTGGCAGCACTCTCGACGATAGGCCCGAGACACGGGGGATGCGGAAGTAATCGAATTAGTGCCGATTGGCCAGGCGCCATTGCTGGCGTCAGCTTCACGGCATACCTCGAACGCGCGAAAATCCCGATTCAGATCGATATCGGTTTTGGAGATGCTGTCACGCCACCTCCGGTCGAAAACAACTATCCCACACTGCTCGGATCAACAGCTCCTCGTTTGCTCACTTATCCTCGGGAGACGGTTGTCGCCGAAAAACTGGAAGCGATGGTCAAATTGGGAATTGCCAACAGCCGAATGAAAGACTTCTACGACATGGAAGTCCTGTGCCGCACCCTTTCCTCCGACGGCAAGAGTCTTAGGGATGCCTTCCACAACACTTTCAAGCGGCGAGGGACGGAACTACCATTGGATGGGACACCTCTGGCGTTCACACTGGACTTCTATGAAGACGTAAACAAAATCCGTCAATGGATCGCCTTCTCGGAAAAGAATAGAAGCTATGTCGAACCAATCGAATTCAAGACTCTTGTCGCACATATTGCCAAGTTCTTGGTCCCAGTTACAAGCGCCGCGCGACGAAACGTTACCTTTACCAAAACCTGGAAGCCTGGCGGCCCATGGAGTTGAAAGCGGCGCTGTGGGTTGCGCTAATCGGAAGATAATTCGTCGGACTTGCTGAGCAAAGACCGTCTTGCTGCTCTTGATCTATTTGACCGATTGCAACTCGCAAGTGTAATCAAA
>QHYM01000331.1 GCA_003223295.1 Acidobacteriota bacterium
CGGGCGGGTATCCGTAAACGGCCCCATGATCGCTCGCACGGTGTCGCTCTCGATAGTTGCAAAAGACTTCGACGCTGGGCGTGCCTCGCTGGACACCATTCTCGCGCGCCACAATGGCTACGCCGCCAACCTCAACGTCACCACGCCACAAGGTGGCGTGCGCACGCTTCAGGCCTCACTGCGCATCCCCGCGCCGCAACTTCCCGCGACGCTCAACGAACTAAAATCTCTCGGCCGCGTCGAAGCCGAAACACAAAATGGCGAAGAAGTCACACAGCAGCATGCCGACCTGGTCGCCCGCCTGAAGAATTCTCGCGAGACCGAAATGCGCCTCCAAGATGTTCTTCGGACCCGCACGGGCAAGGTGAAGGACGTACTGGAAGTGGAAGAAGAGATCGCCCGCGTGCGGGGCGAAATTGAGCAGATGGAAGCGGAACAAAAAACTCTGGAACACCGCGTCGACTTCGCCACCATCGACCTGAAGCTGGCCGAGGAATACAAAGCCCAGCTCAACACTCCAGCGCCTTCGGTCCTGATGCAGCTTCGCAATGCCAGCATCGATGGCTTTCGCAATGCTTTCGAGAGCCTCTTGGCGCTGGTTCTTTTTCTTGCGGAGTCCGGTCCAAGCCTGTTGCTTTGGCTCGCACTCTTGGGCGTCCCGGCCTGGCGGCTGTGGCGCCGTTATCGACGAGCCCAATCGCTCGGGTCGCTTGCCGGAGCCTGAGCGGTATCTCCCGCGAAATCGAGATGGGCATACGAAACGTTCCTAGGAAACCTAGGAACCGCGGCAAACAGTCCCCAACTCGAAATAACGATATTGTCAAATTCTTGCCTCCTGGGTCGAAACCTGGAGCCACGAGAGCCTTCCGACCGCGCTCCCAAAGAATGTAGGTAGAGGGTCGAATTTCTGTGGGATTTTGTAGGCTCTGTTAATCCAAAGACTTGTTCGTCTGTCACCTATTTTGCCTAACCGCTGTGATTTCAGTCAGCTTCCCATGTTCTCCTTAAGCCCCAGACACCTGGCATCAGACTTGCTCCTCTTAACTGCATTACAAAGATTGGCTTCCCGGGGTGGCCGGAACCGATCCTCGACTCGGTTACCGGTTTAGGGGCGTCAATTGAGAAGAAGGGGGCTTGCACCGGCCCCCTTTTTCATTTCCAGGCCTCTGGTAAGCGTTTCCGCCAAGCAGGCAAGAACCACGACCCTACCAAGACGGCTCTTTTCTTGGCCTTCACCTGAAAACTCACAACTGAAAACTGTGAACCAAAAAAGTGAGCGGCCGGTGGGGGGACCGGCCGCTCGGGCGTGGGGGATGGAGGGTAATGTAATCCGAAGAAGCTCGACCTTCCAGGCCGCCTTGCCGCGCTCGCGAGCGGCAAACCGGACCCAGGAGCAAACAGGTTTATATAACTCCAAGGGGCCAAACCACTTCCGACTACTCTTGTAGTCTGCGTTTCATCGCATTTTCCGTCGATAGCCCGCCGGGTTCATTTCCTCCAGTACTTCTCACACGAGCCAGTGTACCTCTCGCTGGTACGGAGGTACCGCGCAGCGCAGGCGCTACCCCACACGCAAGTCACGGTCACTAGGCTAGAGTTTCCGAAGGACCTGGTCGAGCAGCTCAGTCAGCTCTGCCACCCGCAGCCGATCTGCTTCGGGTAGCGACGAGAGTGCTTGCGCCAGGGATTCCACGCGCCGCTGGCGGCCCTCCTGCAAAATTCTCGTGCCCTTGGCGGTCGCTTCCAAACGTATGCGGCGCCCGTCTTCCGTTTTTCCTCGGCGCACCAGGCCCGCGCGCACCAGCCCCGCGACGATGCGGCTCATAGTTGGCGGCCGGACTTGCTCCGCTTCCGCAAGTTCGCCGAGCGACCTCGGACCTCCGCCTAGCACGAGCACCGACAATGCCGAGAGCTGCGCCGGGCCAACGCCGCTTTCGCGGTCGCGTACGCGCAGCCGCCGCAGCAGGTGGATGGCGGCGGAATGCAGCCGGTCGGCGGTCTCGAAGCTCTCGCCGCCCGCGAGACGTTTGGACTTGACATCCGTCATAGAATATAGTTAGCTATGCTAACTAAATTGCTCCCGGAGGTAAACCACCATTGAGCGCCCCTGCTGCTAGCCTCGGCATCCAGAACATCGGACAAATTTCCATCATCGTTCACGACCTTCCGCGTGCCACGGCATTCTACCGCGACACCCTGGGTCTGCCCCTGCTCTTCACCGCAGGCAACATGGCTTTCTTCGATTGCGGGGGCGTGCGCCTGATGCTGGGCCCCGCCAGTTCGCCGGAGCTCGATCACCCAAGCTCCATCCTCTATTTCCGTGTTCCGGATATCAACGCGGCGCACAGGCGGCTCACGGAAATGGGCGTGAAGATCGAAGCTCCGCCGCGCCTGATCGCCCCAATGAAAACGTACGACCTTTGGATGCTGGCCTTCCGCGATCCACAGGGGAATATCATGGAGTTGATGAGCGAGGTGCCGCGGCTTTTGTAACCTTATTTTCTCTGGCGCTGACTGTTTCGCTGAACGACAGGGCGCTTGCGGATACACTATTTTCTGGTTTTGGAGGAACCCGCCAATGAGCACACAGAATGATACCGCTCTGACCCGCATCGGACAGATTGCCATCAACGCCCACGACGTGGATCGCGCCACGGCATTCTATCGTGACGTCCTGGGATTGCCGCACTTGTTCCGCGCGGGCCAACTTTCCTTTTTCGATTGTGGCGGCGTCCGCCTAATGCTGGACAAGGCGGAGAAGCCGGAATTCGACCATCCGAGCTCCATCCTTTATTTCCAGGTTGCCAACATTCGCGCCGCTCACCAGCGCATCAAGGACGCGGGAGCCAAATTCGAGGATGAGCCGCACGTGATTGCGCAGATGCCGAAATACGATCTTTGGATGACTTTCTTCCGCGACAGTGAAAATAATCTGCTTGCCCTAATGAGCGAGGTTCCGCGCCCGTTGTAGGGTTTCCGCTATGAATTGGGGCTGGGCTTAAGCTAACTACAAGCCTCGCGCGGATTACGGTATCCTTTTATCCCCATGCATGACTTGAACTACTTCCGTGATCATCTGGAAGTCTTCGCGGAAATGGCGAAGAAGCGGACTATGACCCTCGATCTGGACGGCTTTCGCGCTCTGGATAAGGAACGCCGCGAGCTCATCACCGCCACCGAGCAACTCAAAGCGCAGCGCAACAAGGCCAGCGACGAAATTGCCCGCCTCAAGAAAGAGAAAAAGAACGCGGATCAGCTGATCGCGGAGATGAAGCTGGTTTCCGAGCGCATTAGACAATCCGACGAGCGCATTGCCGCGCTCGATGCCAGACAGCGCGAACTTCTGCTCACCATTCCCAACGTTCCGCATTCTTCGGTGCCCGTGGGCGCCAGCGCCGCAGACAATAAAGAGGTGCGTTGCTGGGGCGCGCCCCCGAAGTTTGATTTCCAGCCCAAGTCTCACTGGGAAGTTGGCGAGCGCGCGGGCATCCTCGATCTCGAAGCCGCCGCCAAGATCACTGGAGCCCGTTTTGCCGTCTACCAAGGTTCGGGGGCGCGGCTTGAGCGTGCACTCGCGAACTTTTTTCTTGATGTGCACACGCGCGAGCATGGATACACGGAGATTCTTCCGCCGTTTGTCGTGAACAGCGCATCCCTCACCGGCGCGGGCCAGTTGCCAAAATTTGCCGCAGATCTTTTCCGCCTGGAAGGGACGGACTTCTGGCTTACTCCCACGGCCGAAGTCGAACTCCACAATCTCTATCGCGACGAGACCATTCCCGAAGAAAAGCTGCCCATTAACGTCACCGCCTGGACGGCATGCTTCCGCTCAGAAGCCGGAGCCGCCGGGAAGGACACCCGCGGCATTCTCCGGCAGCATCAATTTCAAAAAGTCGAGCTCTTCAAGTTCACGCACCCGGAAAAAAGCTATGAAGAACACGAAACCCTGACCAGAAACGCGGAGGCCATTCTCCAAAAACTCGGGTTACACCATCGCACTGTGCTGCTTTGTACCGGTGACATGGGTTTCGCCTCCGCGAAAACGTACGACATCGAGGTTTGGCTGCCCTCCAGCAACGAATTCCGCGAGATTTCTTCCTGCTCGAACTGCGAGGCCTTCCAAGCGCGTCGTGCAGGCGTCCGATTCAAACCAAAGGGCGGCGGCAAAAGCGACTTTGTGCACACGCTGAACGGTTCGGGACTCGCCGTGGGCCGTACTTGGATTGCAATTGTTGAGAATTTTCAACAGGCCGATGGCTCGATCCTGATCCCCGAGGCCCTCCGCCCATACATGGGCATTGACCGCATCCCCGCAGCTAAATAGCGTCTTTTCAACCCTCCCCGGAGTCCACCTGTGCCTTTCTGTCAATATCCCACCAAAAGCTGCCATTATTCCCGTAACATACTGTAAATAACAGTCTTACACAATGATTGGACCTTCCCTGGCGCCTGCCTCTCTCCCTCCCAGGCCTCGCAACCTCTTGAAATTACGCCTTTTCGTTTGACTCCGCCTTTTCGCCTTACATACACTCACCTCACTGGGACTCTGGAGGTACCAGCGCTGTACCGGTGTTAAACACCCATGACCTTTCTTGCGCGCATTGTTCGGTTTCTGTTTTGGCTGCTCGTGCTCTCCTGGGGCGTGCGGCTGCTTCGCCGCCTCTTCAGCTCGCTGCAGCAAAATAACGCTTCGGCCCCGCAACAGCGTGGGGATGGCGCCGGTGAAGCGCAGGCTCCGAAGACCGCACGCCGGTTGATGCGCGACCCAGTCTGCGGCATGCATGTGGACGAGACACTTTCCATTCCCATGCGCGAGGGCGATGAGCTGCTGCACTTCTGCTCGATCGCTTGCCGCGATGCGTATGTTGTTAGTTCCAAAAAGTTTGCAGCAAGCGGTTAACAGCTTTCCGTTGACCGGAGATCGAGTCAGGGCCAGGTAAAACGTTCGAGTGCATAAATCAAGCTGACGAAAGGACCGACGCTGATGGCCACGGTCGCAAAGCCCACAGTCCCGGGTAAGCAGATAGGTGCACCGCCAATGGTGCCGCGCATCGCTCCGCGCGAGGACTTGAACCCATTCCGCATCGCGCAAATGCAGTTTGACATGGCCGCGGAATTCTTGAAACTCGATCCCGGCCTGCGCCAGATCCTGCGCACCCCGAAGCGCGTGCTGGAAGTTTCCCTGCCCACCAAGATGGACAACGGCCAGGTGAAAGTTTTCACCGGTTACCGCGTGCAGCACAACATTTCCCGCGGGCCCGGAAAAGGCGGCATCCGCTACCACCCCAACGTCACCCTGGATGAAGTCAAAGCCCTGGCCGCATGGATGACCTGGAAAACCGCCACCGTGAACGTTCCGTTTGGCGGCGCCAAGGGCGGCGTCATCTGCGACCCCAAGCGCATGTCCAAGAGCGAACTCGAGCGCATGACGCGCCGCTACGCCAGCGAGATTCTGCCCCTCATCGGCCCCGCTCAGGATATTCCTGCGCCGGATGTCTACACTGATGCGCAGACCATGGCATGGATCATGGACACCTACGCCATGACCATCGGCCATGCGGCGCACGGCGTGGTCACGGGCAAGCCCGTCTCCATCGGCGGTTCGGAAGGGCGCGGTGAAGCGACCGCCCGCGGCCTCCTGTACGTCGTGGAAGAGGCGTGCAAGGTGAAAAGAATCCCGCTGCGAGGCGCGAGCGTGGCGATTCAAGGCTTTGGCAATGCCGGAGCGACTGCCGCCCGCCTGTTCGCCGAGAAGAAAGCAAAAATCGTCGCGCTGAGCGACACTCGCGGCGGCGTCACCAATTCCCGCGGCATCGACCCCATCAAGGCTTTTCGCTACAAAGAGCGTTCCGGAACCGTTGTGGGCATGCCCGGCGCCTCCCGCATTAGTAATGACGAGCTGCTAACCATGAAGTGCGACATCCTGATTCCCGCGGCGCTCGAAAACGTCATTACGCTGCACAACGCAGAAGCGGTGAAGGCCCGCATCGTCGCCGAAGCCGCCAACGGCCCCACTACACCACACGCTGACGAAATTCTCGCCCGCCGCGGCATCACCGTGCTGCCGGACATTCTCGCCAACGCTGGCGGCGTCACGGTGAGCTACTTCGAGTGGGTGCAGAACCAGGAAGGTCTCATGTGGGACGCCGAGGAAGTAAACGCGCGGCTTCAAAAGATCATGGTCCGCGCCTTCCACGAAATGGTGGAAACCATGCGCAAGCACCACGTCCCGCCGCGTGCCGGCGCCATGATCCTCGCCGTCGGCCGCGTCGCCGAAGCCACCCTCGTTCGCGGGCTCTTCCCGTAATCAACTGTTCTCGTCAAATCACCGGGGCTTCTGGCCGCTACCGGGAATGGGGATAGGCGTCAGAATATCCTGGAGCTCAGGTGGTATGCCCAGCACCGCGTTCGTGTTCTGGGCAACAACCACCAGCCACGTGCCGTTCCGCTTTTCCGCAACCATGGTCATCATGCCGTAAGGTGGCTCCTGGCGCAGTGTCCCATCCATGTTTCGGTCGCCTTCAATCTTCCAGCTCCAGTGAACAACGGCCATCTCCGGCCGCAGAAAACGCACCGTGGTCTGCAGCGACGTGTTCGTTGAATCCTTAAACCGCCCGCTGAGTAAACGCGTGTGGAATTTTTCTTCATTCCACAGCTGAATTGAAAGAGGGGTTCTACAGAGGAATGACCTGAACTGGAACTGAATTCTCGCATGCCGCCCAAGAATTCCTCAATTTTTTCCTTGCGCTGGAAAAAATCTGCGCGTACATTCGCAGTTGCCGGCGTGTTTCGAAGCCGCAGGAGAAAAACGCTCCCGCGGACAGGAGCCCAGCCGGCAATTTTCGCTTGGGGCGAGCAATTTGCGCCAACCGCCAAGTGGAATCTAACCTAGAAAGCGGCGTAAAGCCGCAGCGTTAGAAAGCAGACGGAAAGAGGTTTGATGGGAAAGAAGAAAGAAAGATGACCAATGGCCACGGCGCTCCGCCGATTCTTTTGAGCATCGCGGGATTTGATCCTTCCTGCGGCGCGGGAACCGCTGCGGACTTGAAAACCTTCGCCGCCCACGGTTGCTACGGCGTCGCCGCCATCACCTCGCTGACGGTCCAAAACACACAGGGAGTGGAAACCGTCCACAACACGCCGAGTGCGGAGCTGCGCGCGCAACTCGAAGCTCTCGCCAAGGATTGCGACATCGCCGCCGTGAAGATCGGCATGCTCGGAAACCGCGGCAACGGCGCTGCCACCGCCGAATTCCTCGACGCCCACAAGTTCGCCCACGTGGTGCTTGATCCGGTGATCAAATCCTCCAGCGGTGCCGAACTCCTCGACGCCGGCGGAATCAAATTTGTCGTCACGGAATTGCTCAAACGCGTCAGCGTCATCACGCCGAACATCCCCGAGGCCGAAGTTTTGACCGGGCTGGCCATCAAAGAGCCTGCGGATATGGAAGCAGCGGCGCGCAAGCTCGTCGAGATGGGCGCGCACGCTGTGATCGTCAAGGGTGGCCACATGGAGCGCGCCGTGGACATCTTGTTCGAAGGCGCCGAAATGATTCACCTGGGCGCTGACAAAGTGAAGGTGGACAATACCCACGGCACGGGCTGTGCGTTTTCTTCCGCGCTCACCGCGCAGCTCGCTTCCGGCCGCTCGCTCTTCGAAGCTGCGGCGCTGGCCAAAACCTACGTCACCAAAGCCATCGAGAAGGGCTACGCCATCGGCAAGGGCCGCATTCCGCTCGATCATTTCTACCGCCAGCGCATCGAACCGCCCGCCCGCGGCATCCACGAAGTGCCGCAGCACGGCCTGCACCCCGCCGCCGAACCCGCCGCCCACTGAGCATAATGCGCCTCACGCTTCCCCGGCGCGTGGGCATCTGGCCATTCCTGGCACTCGCGGTGCTTGTTGGAGCTGCGGCGCTGCTCGCTCCGCGCACTCCACAGCCACTCTCCTATCATCATTTCGCCGATCAGCGCGGCTGGCTCGGCATCGCAAACTTCGGAGATGTTTCTTCCAACCTATTGTTCCTCGTCGCCGGCCTGGCTGGGTTGGTTTTCCTGTCCAGAAAATCCACGCTCAATACGTTCGTTGATTCCCGCGAGCACTGGCCGTACATCTTTGTTTTCGTCGGCTTGGTGCTAACCGCCTTCGGCTCCGCCTACTATCACTTGGCTCCGCACAATGCGCGTCTAGTTTGGGATCGCCTGCCGATGACGCTTGCTTTCATGCCCCTCGTCGCGGCATTGATTGCCGAGCGCGTCAGCGTAAAGCTTGGCCTTTGGCTACTGCCTCTTTTGACCGCTGTAGGCCTGGCAAGCGTTCTTCTTTGGCATTGGACAGAGAGTCGCGGCGCAGGCGACCTGCGTTTCTACGCTGCAGTTCAGGTTTACGCCGTGCTCGCGCTTCTCACCGCGCTGTTGCTGCCTGCGCGCTACACGCGAAGCACAGACCTGCTCGTGGTGGCGGGCTTCTATGTCCTCGCCAAGATCTGCGAGACAGCCGATCAGCAAATCTTTTCCGTCGGCCACATCGTCAGCGGACACACGCTCAAGCATCTCGCCGCCGGGCTTGCTGGTTTCTGGATTCTCCGGATGCTGCGGCAGCGACAGCCTGTTCCTGCTTACTGAATTCGATGGACGATTCTTCCTGCGACGATTGTCTCCACTGCCCCGCCCTTGAACTTGCGTCCGTCGAACGGTGAGTTTCGCGATTTGCTGGCGGACTCGCCAACGTGGAAGGTCCAGGGACGATCGAAAGAAAATATGGTCAGGTCGGCAGCCTGGCCGGGCCAAATCTTCCGCTCGACTCCCAGCACACGCGCCGGTCCCGTCGTGAATAGCTCCACCATGCGCATGAGCGAGATTCGCCCCGCATGCACAAGTTGCTCGAGCGCCAGCGCCAGAGCCGTCTCAAATCCCAGAATCCCGAATGGCGCGCGATCGAACTCCACATCTTTCAAAGCGGGCTCGTGCGGCGCATGATCTGTGGCAATGGCATCCACAGTCCCATCGGCCAAGCCTTCAATTAAGGCCTTGCGGTCCTCCCGCGCCGCCAGCGGCGGATTCATCTTGAACCGCGAATCATACGTCACGTCCTCATCAATCAGCGTGAAATGGTGCGGCGTCACTTCACAGCTCACTCGCAGCTTGCGAGACTTTGCCCAGCGCACCTGCTCGAGCGACGCTTTCGCCGAAAGGTGCGCGATGTGTAAGTGTGCTCCAGTCAGTTCCGCAAGTTGCACGTCACGCGCCACGCAAACCGCCTCCGCCGCCGCCGGCATTCCTCGCAACCCGAGCCGCGTCGACGTCACTCCCTCGCGCATCACCGCGCCCGCCGCCAGCGAAACGTCTTCCGCATGCTCAATTACCGTCAGTCCCAGCGACCGGCAATAATCCATCACCTGCTGCGCCAGCTTGGCCGTCGCGATGGGCTTCCCGTCATCCGACACCGCCACGATGCCCGCCTCTTTCATCCCAGCAATTTCCGAGATGGCTTCGCCTTTGCTCTCCAGAGATGCCGCGCCAATCGGCCACACCCGCACCCTGCCCGTGGCCTTCGCGCGGTCCAGAATGAATCGCGTCACCGAGGCATTGTCGTTCACCGGCTTCGTATTCGGCATGCAGCACACCGCGGTGAAGCCGCCTCGCGCCGCCGCTCGCGTCCCCGTCTCAATGGTCTCCGAAGATTCCTGCCCCGGCTCGCGCAAGTGCGCATGCAAATCAATAAACCCTGGCGCGACAATCAATCCCGTGGCGTCAAAGATTTCCGCGCCGGGAGCAGCGCGCACGCTTCCCGGCTGCGCGACCTCCACGATTTTCTCGCCATCAATCAGAATGTCGCGCGGCGCATCCGTATTCGTCGCCGGATCCAGCATGCGCCCGTTCTTAATCACTAGCATTGGCGGATTCCTTGGCTTTCGCTTCCAGCGCCGGGTGTGTGCCGCTTTCCGAAGCGCCGCTGATCACCAGATAAAGGATGGCCATGCGCACGGCCACACCGTTCGTCACCTGCTCGAGCACGCACGACTGCGGCCCATCGGCAACGTCCGGTGTAATCTCAATTCCGCGATTGATCGGCCCGGGATGCAGGACAATTGCGTCCCGGTGCGCCCGCTTCAGCCGCTCGGCATTGAGCTGGTACAGCAGAATGTAGTCGTTCGCCGAAAGCGGCGGATCGTTCAGCCGCTCCGTCTGCACGCGCAGCATGATAATGACGTGCGCGTTCTCCAACGCTTCCTCCATGTTGTAAACGCACCGAATCGGCACGCCCGGCGCGATTTTCTCCAGCTCCCGCGGCACCCACATCGACGGCCCGCACAGCGTGAACCGGCAGCCGAATTTCCCCAGCAGGTGAATGTTCGAACGCGCCACGCGGCTGTGCAGAATGTCGCCCAGAATCGTCACGTTCAGGTTTTCGATCGTCCCCAGCCGGTCGCCAATCGTAAGCGCGTCCAGCAATCCCTGCGATGGGTGCTCGTGAGTGCCGTCGCCCGCGTTCACCACTGGAGTGTCTAGATGCTGCGCCACATAGTCCGCCGCGCCCGACGCCGCGTGCCGCATCACCAGGCAATCCGGCTTCATGGCGTTCAGGTTGAACGCCGTATCCAGCAGCGTCTCGCCCTTCTTGATGCTCGACGCTTCGGCTTGCAGATTCATCGTGTCCGCGCCCAGCCGCGACGCCGCCGTTCCAAAGCTGATGCGCGTGCGCGTGGAATTTTCGAAAAACGCCAGCGCCACGGTTTTTCCGCGCAGCGTCGCCAGCTTTTTCAGCGGGTGCTTCTGGATTTCCTGGAAAGGTTTGCTTTGGTCGAGAAGAAATCTGAGTTCGTCCGCCGTGAGCGGTTCGAGAGCGAGGAGATCGCGAAAGCGGTGAGTCAATGTCCCTTCTCAGATCATAAAACAACCAATTCGAATCCGAAACTATTTCTCGACGCGGTCCACCAGCACCACGCGCTCTTCCTTGTCGATTTCCCGCAGCCGCACTTCGATGATTTCCGTGTCGCTGGTCTGCACCTTGCGCCCGATGTATCGCGCCTCGATCGGCATTTCGCGGTGCCCGCGGTCCACCAGCACGCACAGCGAAACGCGCTTCGGCCGCCCCAGGTCGAACAGCCCGTTCATCCCCGCGCGAATCGTCCGCCCGGTGTACAGGACGTCGTCCACCATCACCAGGTCCATGTCGTCCACGCCGAACGGAATATCCGACGACCGCAGCACCGCCTGCGGCGCCACTTTCGAAAGGTCGTCGCGATACAACGTGATGTCCAGTATCCCCACCGGCACGTCCACGCCGTCGATTCCTCGCATGGCCTGCGCGATGCGTTGCGCCAGCGGCACGCCCCGCCGCACGATTCCGATCAGTGCCAGGTGCTTGGTGCCGCCGCTTTTTTCCACGATTTCGTGCGCCAGGCGCTGCAGCGTCCGGTCGATTTCCTCCGCGGACATCAATTGTGCTTTTTCAACGATACGCATTGGTCGGGTAATCGTATCATTCCTTGCCGCCGCGCGGTCAATCCACCTCCAGCGCGCGACGCACCTCCCAAGCCTCGGCTCCAATTCTTTTGTAGGGGCGCAGCACTGCTGCGCCCCTGTTACGGATCCTCGACTGCACATCGTTCAGGCCTTGAGGAACTGAACGTTTTTGACGTGATAGACTACGCGGCGAATCCGGGAGGACTACTGGCTATGGCATGCAGGATGAGCTCGGTCAAACGCAGAATTGTTCTGAGGCTTGCTCAATGCAGCGACCCCCTCCCAACCCGGTCATCCCGAGGCCGCGCTTTTTGCGGCCGAGGGATCTGCTTTCCCGCTGTTGGGGCGCTTCTGGCGCTATTGGCGATGCTTCCGCCGCTCGCCGCAGCACAGGCCACACCTCCAGCCGCCCCGACTCGCGCTACAAAGGCCACCAAATCCTCGGACAAGCCCAAGCTGGTAGTCCTCCTCGTCGTCGACCAGATGCGCGCCGACTACATTGAAAAGTTCCGCTTTCAGTGGACCGGCGGGCTCAAGCGCCTGGTCGAGGAAGGCGCGTGGTTCCGCGATGCCGCCTATCCCTACGCTGCCACGGAAACCTGCGTGGGCCACGCCACCATTTCGACCGGCGCGTTTCCCGCCACTCACGGCCTGGTCGCCAACGCCTGGTGGGACCGCGAAGGCAAGAAGTTGGTGACCTGTACGAGCGATCCCAACGTAAAGAATGTCGGCTACGCCGGGGCAAACCCTCAAGGGGGCGACTCCGCTTGGCGCATGAGCGTGCCCTCGTTCGCGGAAGAATTGAAATTTCAAACGGGGGGCGCGACGCGCATCGTTACATTCTCTCTCAAGGCGCGCGCCTCCCTCACCATGGCTGGCCACAAAGCCGATGCCGCCGTCTGGTTTGACAGCGGCAACTGGGTCACTTCAAGCCCCTACGGCATGCAACCTTTCATCGAGGAGCAAGCCAAGTCACATCCGCCTAGAGCCGATTTGGGCAAGACCTGGGCCCTCTCGCTTCCTGAGAAATCTTACTGGTATGGCGAAAAAGCCCTCGGTGCCGTTCCTCCCGACGGCTGGGATCTCACTTTTCCCCATCCGCTGCGCGGAAAGGCCGGCGTGAACGAGGGGGACGCCGCCTTTTTCAGCCAATGGGCCACCAGCCCCTATGCCGATACCGCCCTGACCGAGCTTGCGAAGAAGGCCGTTGACGCTTTGCATCTAGGTCAGGCCAGCGGAACCGATTTTCTCGCCGTGGGCTATTCCACGGTGGACTACGTGGGCCACGCCTTCGGGCCGCGCAGCCGCGAGATTCAGGACATTCTCGTCCGCCTCGACAAAGATATCGGCAACCTCCTCGCGCATTTAGATCAAAAAGTCGGCCGCGGAAATTACGTCGTCGCGCTGAGCGCCGACCACGGCGTGGCGCCGGTTCCCGAAGACATGCAAACCACGGGCGCCGACGCCGGTCTGCTGCATTTGCCTGAGCTTCAGGACCAGATCGAAAAGGCTCTCGCGCCCCTCGACTACCCCAAGCCCGCCATCGCATCCGTCAATGGCAGCGACATTTATTTCGCTCCAGGCGTTTACGACAAGTTGCAGCGCGACCATGCCGCTCTACAGGCCGTCGTCGAGGCGGCCCTCTCGCAACCCGGCGTGGCGGCCGTCTTCCGCGCTGAAGAATTGCGCGACCGTCCCGCCACGCAAAGCCCCGCTCACCGCGCCATGGCCCTCAGCTATTTTCCCGGCCCCAGCGGCGACCTCTTCATCGTCCCGAAGCCCTACTGGTTAATGGACAGCACTCCAACCGGGAAACCGCGCACGTACGGCACCGGCCACGGCGTGCCCTACAACTACGACCAGCATGTGCCGGTTTTGCTGATGGGTTTTGGAATTCAGCCCGGAGAATACTTTCAGTCCATTACTCCCGCGGACATCGCCCCCACCCTCGCCGCCCTTTGCGGCATCACCCTGGCCTCCCGCGACGGCCACATCCTGTCCGAGGCCCTCAGGAAGCCTGCTGCTAGGTCCAGCGCCCCTGCTCATCCCTAGCAGATTAATCGCGAATTACAACGCTAATGGTCGATTGATCCTTTGTGACGAACCGCATGGAATTCTCGCGAGACATTAACGGCCAGCGCCTATATGTGGGTCCATATGCCGGGTGTTTGCAGGGCGGATAGTCGCGAGTTTCAATTAACAGTGGCCACTTAGGCGCCACCCACTCGTGGCTTGTTCCAATTCGTACGTTCTAAGCTAGTGGGAGTACTGCGGACTCGTGGTATCCTCTTGTGCGAAGTGAGTGCCGCAAAGGCCGTTGATCTGAGTGTACAGATTGGCGCGTTGCGCCTGCGGAATCCTATTCTCGCCGCCAGTGGCACCTTCGGTTACGGCCTCGAATTCGCCCACCTCGTCAACTTGAACCGCCTCGGTGGCTTTGTAACCAAGGGCCTGTCCAAGGAACCGCTCGAAGGAGCCCCTCCCCCCCGTCTTTACCCCACACCTTCCGGAATGCTCAACGCCGTCGGCCTGCAAAACGTGGGCGTCCGCGCCTTCGTGGCCGAGAAACTCCCGGTACTGAGAAAGTTCGATACAGCCATCATCGCCAACGTCTTCGGCTACACCCTCGATGACTATGTCGAGGTGATTCGAGTCCTTGAAGACTCTGAAGGTCTCGCCGGCTATGAGCTCAACATCTCCTGTCCCAACGTCAAAAGGGGTGGTATGCAGTTCGGCAGCGACCCTTCATTGGTTTCTGAGGTGGTCGGGGCCGCCCGCAAAGCCGCCGCCAAGCGCCCCCTTTGGGTCAAACTCTCCCCCCTTGTTACAGATATTGGACTCATTGCCCGGGCGGCCGCGGAAGCAGGAGCCGATGCCCTGACGGTGGCAAATACTTACCCGGCGATGGCATTGGATTACCGGACGGGGAAGTCCCGTCTGGGCTGCCCAACCGGGGGTCTGTCGGGTCCCGCCATTAAACCCATCACTTTGAGGCTCGTCTGGGAAACGCGGAAGGCGGTTCAATCACCAATTATAGGTCTGGGAGGCATCGAGACGGTAGAAGACGTGCTTGAATACCTCTCCGTAGGCGCTTCGGCAGTACAGGTTGGGACGGCCAGCTTCACTGACCCGAGGGCCAGTGAGCGACTGGTCGAGGCCCTTACGAACGTCCTAGAACTAGCTAAGATGGTTACTTTGAATAAGATAAGAGACAAATTCGCACCAGAAAACAGTTGACATAACGAGGTCTTTCTGCTACACTTTTTGGTAGTTTGTAGCACAAAACACACACTATGAGACATCGACTCTTCATGATCTGGGCAGCGTTCCGCTGGGTGCTTCTCATGTTCCTCATCGCTCCGGTGATGGAAGCCCCCCTCGTAGCGCACTTAAGTCAACCGGTGAAGCCGATCAAAACCTGGGCAGGCAACGCCAGCTGGTATGGCCCCGGGTTCAATGGGCGCAAGACCGCCAACGGCGAGATCTTCTCGACCGAAGCCTTGACGGCTGCACACCCCAACCTCCCCTTTGGTTCTTTGGTTCGCGTCGTGAATCCCCGGAACGGCAAGTTTCTATTGGTACGGATCAACGACCGCGGACCCTATCAAGAAGGGCGCGAAATTGATGTATCCTATCGTGTCGCCCGGAACCTTGATTTGATTCACACGGGCGTGAGCCAGGTCCGGCTCGAGCTGATGGAGTTGCCCGAGAAGCACTGACCCTGAAGGAGGCCGGGGTCGCTTATGACCCAGACCACCTTCGATGCCCATCCCCGCAGCAGCCTGATTGTCGCGCTCGACTTCGATTCTTTATCTTCCGCGGTGAAATTTGCCACGCAGGTTGCCGATCTTGTGGGCATGTTCAAGATCGGCAATCAGCTTTTTACCGCCGCCGGTCCTTCCGCGGTGAAAGAAATCGCCGCGCTGGGCGCCGGCGTGTTCCTCGACCTGAAATATCATGACATCCCGAATACCGTTGCCGGAGCGGTGCTCTCCGCCGCGGCCATGACCGGCGTGCAGCTCGTGAATGTGCACGCGCTCGGCGGCAAAGCCATGATGGAGGCCGCGGCGCAGGCCATCAGCGCCGGGGTACCCATGGGCGCGGACCGGCCGCGCTTGCTGGCTGTCACGATTCTCACCAGCATGGATCAAAAGACCATGAAGGAAGTCGGCGTTGGCGGCACGCCGAAGTCGCGCGTGGTCAAGCTCGCGCAGCTTGCGAAAGAATCCGGTGTGGACGGCGTGGTTGCTTCCGTCCAGGAAACCAAGGCGATTCGTAAAGGGTGCGGGGCTGATTTCCTGATCGTCACTCCCGGCGTGCGCCCGAAGGATTCCGCGGTGGAATCCACCGCCGACGATCAGTCGCGCAAAGCAACGCCCAAAGAAGCGATTCGCGCGGGCGCTGATTTTCTGGTGGTGGGCCGGCCGATTCTTGCGGCCGCCGATCCCCGCGCCGCCGCGCAATCCATTGTCGACGAAATCGCCGCCGCAAAGTAGTCGGCTCGTTTGACCCCTCAATCTCTCCTCCAGTAGCATCCAGAGCGGGAAGCTTTAGCGCAGCACAACCATGTCTACTGCAACGCAAACCGCAGCAACGCAGAGCGTCATCATCGGCACGGCCGGGCACATTGACCACGGCAAATCCGCATTGGTCGAAGCGCTGACCGGCACGCATCCCGACCGGCTCGAAGAAGAGAAACGGCGCGGCATCACCATTGATCTGGGCTTTGCCTTCCTTGAAGAAAATGACGTGCGCTTTGGCTTTGTGGATGTGCCCGGGCATGAGCGGTTTGTCAGCAACATGCTTGCGGGAGCCGCGGGAATTGATGTACTGCTGCTGGTGATTGCCGCCGATGAATCCATCAAGCCGCAGACGCGTGAGCACTTCGACATTTGCCGGCTACTCGGCGTAAAGCGCGGCGTCGTTGCGTTGACGAAGAGCGATCTCGTGGACAGCGACACTCTCGAACTGGTGCGGCTGGAGGCGGAAGAATTTCTCCGAGGATCATTTCTGGAAAACGCTCCGCTCGTTCCTGTGAGCGCTAAAACGCGTGCGGGACTGGACCATTTGAAGGAGGCTTTGCGCGACGCTGCGGCCAGCCTCGGCGCAAGAGATTCGTCACAGCATTTTCGTTTGCCGATTGACCGCGCGTTTGCGATGAAAGGATTTGGATCGGTGGTGACGGGCACGCTGATTTCCGGAAGCGTCGGCCCGAGCGATGAAGTGGAATTGTTTCCAGGCGGGGAGCGGTTGCGCGTGCGCGGCGTGCAATCTGGCGGGAAGGCCATGGAGCGCGCCACGCCGGGGCAGCGCACCGCGGTAAATTTGGCGGGAATCGAGCACATCGCGCTGAAGCGCGGCATGGTGCTGGCAACACCGGGGAAATTTCGCAGCACGCGGCGCATCGATGCGCGGCTGGAATTGCTGGCGTCAGCAAGAAAAATGAAGCAGGGAACGCGCGTGCATTTCCACGCGGGAACTGCCCAAACCATCGCAGAAGTTTTTTTCCACGGGCAGAAGGAGTTGCTGCCCGGTGGAACCGCTTTTGCAAATCTGAAATTGCAGGACGAACTTCTCGTGTTGCCTGGCGATCGCTTTATCGTGCGGCAATTTTCACCGGTGGTGACGATTGGCGGAGGAGCGGTTCTGGATCCACGCGCGCGGCGACCGATGCTGCGAGATACGGGACGAGCGGCGTATCTTGAAACACTGGAACGAGGCAATCGTGAGGAGATTCTGGCGGCGCTGACGGAGCGCGCGATTCTTGGACTGGGATTCGAAGAAATCGTTGCCCGAACGGCGTGGATGGATCGTGAAATCCGCGAGGCGGCCAGGAAGCTTTCCGATGCAAGCCGCGTAAGATCCGTATCCACAGAACCGCTGCTGCTGGTTTCGGAGAAAGCATTTGCCGAAGTTCGGCGGAGAATTCTGGAGAAGGTCGAGAAATTCCAGAAAGAGAATCCGCTGCTGCCGGGAATGCTGCGAGAGGACTTGCGCGCCAGCCTGGGGAAGCGCGTAAGAGCGGAAACTTTTCGTGCAGCGCTGGAGGACCTGGCCGGGCAGAAGAAATTGGATGCTCCCGGCGAACTGGTCAAGAAAGCCGGCTCGGAAATCACGCTGCAGCCGGAGGAAGCGAAAGCCAAGGATCAAATCGAAGCGGCCTTCGCCGCCGCCGGCCTGGAAGTTCCCGCCGTGAAAGAGGTGCTCGCCAAGCTGGCCATCGAGTCAAAGAGAGCGGAGCGCCTTCTGCAAATCCTTTTGCGCGAGAAACATCTTGTGCGCGTATCGCCGCAACTGATTTTTCATCGCCAAGCTCTTGCACAGTTGAAGGAGCGTCTCGCGGGCTATAAGAAATCCCAAGGGGACCGAATTTCTGTTCCTACCTTCAAGGAGCTGACGGGCATCACCCGGAAATACGCCATCCCCTTGCTCGAATACCTGGACCGCGAGCGAGTAACGCGGCGCGCGGGCGACGAGCGTGTTATCCTATAGGAGCAGAGCGCGACGGCGACTTGCCGCGCGAGCTATACTGCGTTAGGGTTTAAGAGCGCGTCGCCAACGGGGGCGCGTGGAGGAAGTTCATGGGTGAGTTCAGTATTTTTCATTGGCTGATCGTTCTTGCCGTTGTTCTGATTTTCTTTGGCGGACGGCGCATCCCCGAAGTGATGAAAGGTCTTGGCGAAGGCATCCGCAGCTTCAAGGAAGGAATGTCCGGCGCCTCGCAAACGCCAGCGCCTCCAGCGCAGGCACCGCCTGCGGCCCCTGCGGAAAAGCCAGCCGAAGAAAAGAAGTAACGTCAGCCACGGCAAAGGTTCCATCACC
Source organism: Acidobacteriota bacterium (assembly GCA_003223295.1). Lineage (GTDB taxonomy): Bacteria > Acidobacteriota > Terriglobia > Acidiferrales > UBA7541 > Acidiferrum. Next base: position 18,291 of record QHYM01000331.1, read on the forward strand.
ATTTGGTTAGGG
>QHYM01000345.1 GCA_003223295.1 Acidobacteriota bacterium
ACCCGGGCGGCATGCTGAATTCGAATTGGTAGACACGGCCAAGAATACCGCAGGCCTGCATTCGACCAGAACAAACTTGCCGAAGAACTTTGAAGGAGATGGGCAAGCAGATTCGTACGGATCGGCTGCCGTTCAATTCATTTGAATTTGTGGAGAACGGCGCGGCGATCCGCTTCGGCGCGGAAGGACAGCGGTGGACCTGCGATCTTTCGAGTTACAAGTGTAGGAAAGAAAAGCTGCC
>QHYM01000344.1 GCA_003223295.1 Acidobacteriota bacterium
TTGAATCGCAGAACGCGTTTCTGGGCGACTACACGTGGCTGGCGGCGTACAACGGGAAGGTCTACGGTGCATGGACGGAGGCGCTGCCGGTCTCAACAGAAGCGCCATCGCCGCAGCCCGGGCGCCCGCCGCGGGCAATGACAGTGGTGCGCGTGGGCTTTGCGGATTTCTCCAGCGTCAGGTGAGAAATTGCGACGATTATGATACACGCTACCGCATACCGTAGTG
>QHYM01000346.1 GCA_003223295.1 Acidobacteriota bacterium
AACCTCGGAGCCGACAGCACGGGTCAAGGATCGATGCAGATCCAATATGTAACTAAGTCAGGGACAAATGCATTTCACGGCGAGGCCTTTTGGCAACACCAAAACTCTGCTCTGAACGCAAACGGTTGGTTCAATGACGCCCGGGGGATCCCCAAGCCCGTCTTCATTCAGAACGACCAGGGGGGTACGCTCGGGGGACCGATCATTAAGAACCGTCTCTTCTTTTTCGTAAGCTACGCGCAAGTCATTACGCCGCAGTCGGGGAGCTTCTCAGCACTCGTACTCACGCCCTCGGCGCAATCAGGCACTTTTAGCTACGTGGGCAGTGACGGCGCAACCCACAATGTGAACCTCCTTCAATTAGCCCAGCAGAACGGATTCACGAGTTCCGTTAACACAGTTATCGACAATCAGCTCCAAAAGATCCAATCCTCTACGTCGGCGGGAGTTCTCGCTCCCTTCGATCCGATCCGGGGCCTCTTGAGTTGGGTGGCGCCGTCGCCTACGATCAACTATTATCCGACGGCACGCATCGATTACCAGGTGATGCCTAAGCTCCTTATCAGCCTTTCGGATACATGGGCGCGCGGCGTTAATGCCAAGGGATTTCGCGGCACAGTCCTCCCAGGTGTTTTTACGCAAGAACAGTCTCAAGGGCAAATCGCCAATCCGTATATTGGCACTGTGAATGCCGCATGGACGCTACGCCCGAATATGGTCAATGAAGCCAGCTTTGGCGTCCAGAGCAATCAGGAGACATTCGGCATCGGCTTCGACATTAACCTTTTTAAGCCGCGCTTACTGAATTTCCCCCTTCAGTTGCCCAGCGGGCTGGAAGAACGAAATGGCCAAGGGTTTGGTAACACGTTTCAGCCCCGCAACAACCCGGTCTACAACGTGGTAGACAATTTCCACTGGCAGCGTGGCGTTCACGCCTTCTCCTTCGGCGGAAATATGATCCGGTCCTCTGTTCATCAGTCCACGCTGGGTGACGCGGGCATCCCCCGCTATAACTTCGGAGTTGTCAGTGCAGACCCGGCGAACTCAATGTTCACGCCGTCGAACTTTCCCGCACTGCCCTCCGGCGCTGCGGGCAACAACGTGTTGAACGATGCCAGGAATCTCTACGCCTTACTTACTGGGCGGGTGTCCAGTGTCGGCAAGACAGTGAACATCGATGAAAAAACGCACCAGTACACGGACTTCGCGCCCGTAATGATCCGGGAGCGCGAGACGTCTTTCGGTCTTTACTTTGCGGATTCCTGGCGGATCAACCGCGCCCTGACCCTGAATTACGGGTTACGCTGGGATTTTCAAGGCGACAACGAAAACACAAACAACATATATACGAGCCCGAATCTGATCGATCTTTTCGGGCCGTCCGGTGCACTTCCTGGAACAAATCCCAGCACGCCCAGCCTCTTCGACCCAGGCTCCCTACAAGGCGTATCTAATCCCAGTATCTACCAGCGATCGAAAGCCTATAACGCCGATTACATCAACCCCGCTCCGCATGTGGGCATTGCTTGGAATCCCTCCTTCCGGAATGGCCGGTTAGGCCAGCTCTTTGGCGACGCAAAGACCGTCATACGAACGGGCTATTCGATCAGCTATTACTCCGAGGGCTTGCTCAACTTCTCCGACTTGGCGGGGAATAATCCAGGCTTGCGGCAAGCGGCCACTCTCGTGCCCAATGTGAATTTTGCTCCAGGATCGCTCAGCGTGAGCGATCCCCTGCCGGCCTTCCCGCTTTTCCCTGCGAGCTTCAGCTTTCCGCTGGCGCTCTCGAATTTTGCGTTCAGGAACCAGACGGTTGGAACCATCGATCCCAACGTTAGAGCCCCTTTCGTCCAAACGTGGTCCTTCGGCGTGCAACGGGAATTGAGGCCCGGCTCCGTCTTCGAAATCAGATATGTAGGCAACGCGGGTGAGAGGCTCTGGCACACGTACAACGTAAACGAAGTCAATATCTTCGAGAATGGCTTTTTGGATCAATTCAAGACAGCCCAAAACAATCTCTCCATCAACGCGGCAAACGGCATGAGTAATTCCTTTAGTGACCAGACCGGGTTTGCCGGCGTGACGCCGACGCCGATCTTTGATGCAGCCTTCAACGGTCAATCCGCAAATGGTGGATTCGGCAACAGCGCATTCATAAGCCTGCTGGCAAGCGGGCAGGCGGGAGCTCTTGCAAACGCTCTGGCTCAAAACTCCGCCTATTTCTGCGGCATGGTGGGAAGCAACTTCGGGCCCTGCACAAGCTTGGGCTTCAACACGCCGGGGCAGTATCCAATCAACTTCTTCCAGCTCAACCCTTACGTGGCTACAGCCAACTTGCTGAACGACAATTCCTTTTCGAGCTACCACGGATTGCAACTGGAATTCCGCCAGCGGTTTTCCCACGGCTTGACTTTGAACGTAAACTACACTTGGTCGCATTCCCTGACCGACCGCTACAACAAGGCTGTCGACAACACCAGCAATTTCACGACGCTGCGCGATCTAGGACTCGACCGGGGACCTTCGCCCTTCGACATCCGCCATGTCGTTCAGGCCTTTGGGACATATGACCTGCCGTTTGGGAAGGGCCGGAGATTCTCTGTCAACAATGCCTTCGTGGACAGAGTCGCCGGTGGATGGACGGTCGGTTCTATATTCCGCTTCCAGACGGGTCTTCCCTTTAGACTGAGCAGCGGGCAACTAACGGTCAACCAGCAGGACTCCGGTGTCGTTGCGAACATTCCAGTATCGCAATTGCAAGGCATGGTTGGGGTGTTCAAGCCTGCCGTGATCGGCTCAGGCGTGTTTTATGTCAATCCGAGCCTCGTCGGAAGCAACGGACAAGCCAACCCTAGCGACTTGGCCTTACCAACTATTCCAGGACAATTCGGCAGTTTCATTTATCTGCATGGTCCAAGATTCGTCTCGGACGATCTTTCTATCGCCAAACAGATGCCGATCATCGGCGAAAAGCTTCGCATAGAGATCCGAGCCGAAATGCTTAATGCGTTCAATCACCCTATCTTCCAGGTCCCAACAGGCGGGACTTTCGGCATAAATCCAATCAGCATTGCTTCGGCCAACTTTGGCCGAACCAGCACGACGACGAGCATCCCGCGGCAAGTTCAGTTCCGCGTTCGATTCACGTTCTAGCGCCAGCGCTCCAATTGGAGTGGTGCAGCAGCGGCTCGGGCAAATCGCGAGACGCCCCGCAGCGAATCAAGCCGCGGCAGGGCGCAACAAAACGTCTTGAGTCAAATCCTCGACGGCCGCGTGCAACGCTATTGGGGTTTTATTTTCGCGGGCATATACCGGCGGCTCGACCGGCAGACTGCATCATTATGGGTCGAGTTTGAATAGCATTCCTCTGCTGAGCGAATATCGCGAGCCATCGGGACGATGTGTATTTGCTGCGCGTGGGCTACGGCGGGACGATGGGACTGCTGGCAAGAATAAGAGGACAAGCAAAACTAAGACATTCCGACAGATGCGCACACATTCTCCTATGAGTTCGAAGCCCGTACGTCAGCCGCTGGGCATGAAACGCTAGGATCTAGCTGGTAGGCACATTAATACGGATAGGAACGAAGAAAGCAATTCGTATCGTATTCTGGCGCGTGCGGCCTTGCGAATCGCGTGTAGTGGTTCCCGTGCTCGTTTTGCACGATGCCGTTGCCGTCCGCGAGAGTCTGAATGGATTCATTCGTGATCATGGCCGAATACGGCGCACCCAGTACAGGATCAGGGACGGAAGCAGCCGTTACCATCGGTGTGAGAACCGGGGGCAGCTCGACGCGTCTTCGCAGGAAGGGCGTGATGATTACGGCCAAGGTGGCCGCCACGCCCGCCACTGCGGGTACCCAGCGCGGAACGTAGCGCCGCGTCTTCGCAGCCACTAAAGCATCTCAGTACACATCGAAGGTCTTACTCACCTATTCGTAACCCGCGAGCCGGCTGCGAGCATTCCTGGCACTCTTCGACATGACGCTGGAGTCTGTAAGTTTTGACGGCGATTGAACCTAGGATCTGGCGGAGAGGGGGGGATTGAAACCCCAATTGGTGAGTGGGAGGTGAGAGGTAGGTGAGTGTTGGTATGTCTCTTGTTTTCAAGGCGCTGCTTCCATTTGAAAGAATCGCCAGTCTTTAAGCGGGTCCCAGAAGCCTCAAATCGACCCGGAGTAGTAGCAAAAAAGAGTAGCACAGAGGTCGTTTAGGTTTGGCGACTGGAAGTGGGTCGAATCGATCGTATCTCAAGGCCCACGTTCTTGAGGCCGTTGTTCGAAACCACTCTTGGTGGGGCACAATTGCGAAACCAGTCGTGCGACTGTATCGACGCACCGGGCTTTGGCGAGTTGGACAATTTCTCCGAAGGACGTCTTGGAACCCTTACTGCCGCAAATAGACTGCACTCAGCGGTTTGCCAGGGTGGCGATCTTCCCCAAACCCCACAGTCGACGGTCGGCGGTCACGAGCGTCAGGCCAAGCACTTCTGCGGTAGCGGCCAAAAAGCGATCCGCTGGATCCGGATGCTCAAGCGGCAATTCTTGGGCTGCAACGACGATTTCGTGTGTCAATGGAGCCTCCCGCATGTGCATCGTTGCCGTTGCCACCCAATCTCGGATCGTACCGTCTAAGTGTATCCGACGCTTGGCATGTAGCAGCAGCGCTTCCCAAGTACTCACAGGAGACAACCACAGCTCGTTCTGGCCATCTCTTAGTTCGTGTTGCACGCGCCGCGAGAGTCGGCTGGGTTGAGCCAAACTCCAGAGCCAAATGTGCGTATCAAGCAGCAGTTTCAATGCTTTAGGGCCTCAATTTCTTGGATCTCAATGAC
>QHYM01000347.1 GCA_003223295.1 Acidobacteriota bacterium
CCATGAGATTGGGATCGACTCCGGTGTCAACAACCTTTGCAAAAAGAAAAATTGCCTTCGGCACATGGCCCACTAACGTACGGAAGTTCATTATCAGCCTACCTGGCGTAATCGTCCTAGCAGCCGGAATTGCTCTCGTGCACGGCGTCGCAGTAGGGCAAGCGTCTCGGGCGCAGGCGATTACCAACGTCAGCCCTCGAATTGTTGCCGTAAATATTCCTGGCGCGTCGGCCATCTCGCAAGTCGGCGCGTTTCTCAACAACCCGGTCCCGCCCGCATGCGCCCATCCCATACCCACCCTGTTCGCCTCCTTTACCCAACCCGGCGCGGTGTTGGATCCGAAGCGCGTCCTGGTCGGCAGCCGGTCGAACTTCGGCGCCCCGCTGGCGAGCGGCGTCGGGCGCGAGGGCTCGTTTTTGTCAATCGACCCAAGCGGGCCGGCGGTCCTCAGCGTTCCGGGGGATTTCGCACAGAGCGGCGTTCAGTCTTCAATCCTCGGCGGGGCCGTGCAGATGTACAGCGCGAACAGCCCCCATTGGTACAACAGCGTCCATAACAGCGGTGCAAACACCGCGGCGTACACGGGCGTCAGCAATCCCCTGGGCTTATCCAACAACAACGCCTTTGGCCGCCTGTGGCCGGCAAACGCACCGTTTGGGGACACGGGAATCGGTTCATCCACAATCCTTGATCCGACCGGGCAGCCGCTCGCCGGGGCGCCCAACGCCCTGATTGGCGGGGTCTACGCGGGCAGCCTGACAAACCGGAACGTGGTGACGTCGCAATCGTCGCAGGTTATCCCCGGCTCGCTGAGCGCCGGAGCAGTGGGAACGGCCTTCCTCGGCCCATCCCCAGATGGTTCCTGCAAGGCGGTATTTTCCGTTGTCACCGCCGACGGCGCCATCGTCCAGGAAAGCACGCTCAAGGGGCTGGATGGTTTGGCGCCGGCGGGCACGGTTGAGTCACTCCTGGGCCGGGCCTGGGATCCTCCGAACCAGGGTGTCGAGCCTCGGCTTGGCGTGCTAATGAATCCTTACACGGCAACGCCGGGCGCGGCATGGCAACTGTTTGTCACCGAGCCGTTCAACAACACCATTGCCGTGGTCAACTTGGTTGTCTTCGGAACCGCCCCCAATCAAGTCTTTGGCCTGGGCTCGGTTAGTCGCATCAGCTCGGATTCGCTCAAATTGCCCGTCGATCTTGCGCCGGTTCAGAGGGACGCGGATAGCATCAACTGGGCCAGCAACACAACCCTGGATGAGGGTTCGGACTTCTACGTCGCCAATCGAGGCCACAACACCATCGTTCGCATGCATCAGGATGGCGGTGTGGTAGCAATCCGTCGCATTACCTTCGACAACAGCCCTGTTGACAACGCAAGCCTCAACGGCATCGCCACTTCGACGGACGGTACGACGATTTACGTGACGTTCACCGGCCCGGGCAAGGACCAGGGCGGCGTCCTCGCGCTGCCAGCGTTCTGACCTTCGGACCAAGTACGCTAGAGGCAGCGCTCGCGGCGGAACTGGGTGCCGACTCTGGCGAAGAACGTCCGCCGTTTCGCAAGGCTTACGCCCTCCTCGGCACAGCTCAGGGTATCCTCAAACACCTTGAAGCTGAAGAGAAAGGCATGCTGGCGAGGTCAGTTCGACGAGTACCCGACTATTCAACCAGTAGCCGGATACGCCCAGAATCATCGGATTTGTCAGGAAGGGTTCAACTTGCTAATCCGAAAATCCGAGAGCGCGAGAAAGAGGGTGACATCGCCTACAGAATGGATCAAAACTCCTTCAGCGTCCGGCACTCGTCCAGCGACCCCGAGCATCTCGAGGGCCTCCGGATGACCGCCCGGGAATTCAGGCGTGGTCAGTAGTTGAAGCTGATGCCTAGCGCGGGTTCGGAAGTTCGGAGCTAGGAGAAAGTCTCTGGCTCGTTCCACCGTAAATGGGTTTCCTGATTCGTCGTGGAAATTTGAACGCAAGTCAGTCCAAATGACAACCATCAACTCCGTGTTTCGCGCCCCATTGTTGAATCACCGGCACGAGTGGCGGGTGAAGTAACCGGGATTAGGTAAGAGTCGCCAACGATCCAGGAGTTGATTGGCTTCGATCAACCCCTGTGGCACGATCTATGCAAAAACAACCGGAACCCGCATTGAGAGACAAATCATCTCGACTTGCGCGTCAAGCGCGCAGCCCTTTTGACGCCAGATCACCGGAGGCACCTCTTATGTTTGCTCGGCTGCGGTTTTCACCTCAGCAAGCAGCTCGTCCAGCACCTTCCTATTGAGGAATCGTCCCGCGACAACTATCGCGGTAATCCGCCGCAGGTTCGTAATATCAGTCAAAGGATTCGCATCCAACAGCACAAGGTCGGCTCTTTTCCCGGGCGCCACACTGCCGGCAGTCTGCTGGATTCCAAAATAGCGTGCCGGGTTGAGGGTGGCGGTCCGCAGAGCAGCTAACGGTGACATTCCTCCACGCACCATGGCCACAAGCTCGTCATACACGCAGAAGCCGGCGATCATCATGTCGCAGCCGGCCAAAATGCCAACTCCTGAGTCTGCCATGTCCTTTGTAACCACAGCACCCACCTCGGCACCCGTCCTGAGTTCCTCAATGATTTCGGGTGTGGGAGAAAAAGCACGCTGATTCGCGGCCCAACCGTTCTTGAGAGACTTACTTGCGTACGCCAACTCGTCAGCGCTCACTCTGGAAGCGGGCGTTCCGAGAGTCGCCACCTCGGACATAGCAACAAGCGTTGGTGTTTGCCAGATGCCTCGGCGCGCCAGCATCTCGAAAAATGGCCGGCACGCATCAGGCCGATACTGCTTGCCTCCGGAGCAGGGCTTCCACAGCTGCAGATTCGAAAGATGCTCGATATCTCCCTGACCGGCGTCGATAACCTGCTCCACCGTGAGCCCTAAGGGTACATGGCCGGCGAGCGGCAGGCCTTGGTGACGTGCTTCCTTCGCGATCGCGTAGAAGGCCTCATGAGGCGTATGGTCATGAACCTTGATCAAATCCACGCCACGTTGCTTGAGCAATTGAACGGCAGCCGTGCCGTCCTGCGCGGTCTTCACACGCATTCGTAGCGGCCAGTCTCCTGGCGCGTCATCAAGGATCGGCCCCGCGGTGAAAATACGTGGCCCAAGCACACGTCTCGCTGCTGTCGCGGCACGCATTTCCAAGATAAGGTCCAGGTCGGATCCCATGTCGCGTATGCCGGTCACGCCGTTTGCCACATAAAGCTTGAGCCACGCCGCATGCCACGCGGTTAAGCTAGTTCCTCCTCCAACGTGCGAGTGCATGTCCCAGAGACCTGGAACAAGGAATTTCCCGCGGCCGTCTATGACCGTGGCGTCCGCAGGAACGCTGCCGTTCTGCATGACACTGGTGATTGTCATGCCACGGATCGTCACTGTGCTGTTCGGAATGATTCGTCCTTCAACCACATCAATCACGTTTACGTGGCTGATCGCCAGCGTGCGCTCCGGAGGCGTACCTGGAGCCGCGGAAGTGAGTGCCGAACTTAGAGTAAGCGCACAAATTGCAATTTGTCGACGAAACATGAAAGCTCCCCACGTCGGAATGAGAATGATGATACTGGATTAAGCAACAACAACGAGAACCATGAAGCCGATGCAGCTGGCCTGCAACCCAGAACACGCCTCAGCAGTCCCTGACCAGATTGCGCGGATGCTACTGATTGACGGGCAAACAGGAAGGAACCAAATTGCTTCTTGTTTGCCGACAATGCACTCAGAGCCGCTATCAAACAGCGCACCGTTTCGAGTGCTAAACTTTTGCACGCCATGGCAAATGCTAACAATTCGAATGGCTACGAAGACATCACGTCAGTGTTCATAACCGGGCGCGGTAGGAACAGTTCAGGTGTCGGGGCATCAGTTGTGGCTGGCTGGTCCCAGACGTTGCCTGGTGGTGGAACAGTTCTAGACCTCGGATGCGGGACCGGCGTACCAATTTCGCAAGTTTTGATCGAGCGTGGGTTCAAAGCGTATGGAGTGGATGCCTCACCCACGATCGTGGCAGCCTTCCGAGCCCGTTTTCCAGGCGTTCCAGTGGAGTGTGCCGCTGTAGAAGATTCGGACTTTTTCGCTTGGCTATGTATTCCGCGTAAAATATTGAAACCCCCGATCCGAGTGATGCACGAGACCGGGTTTGGGTTGTCGGCTTTCGATGGCTTGCTCCAGCGCCCCAATGGTGAGCCGTATCGCCAGTGTACGATCCAGCGCCCAGCCCACCACTTTGCGAGGGTATCCATCGAGGATCACCGCCAGGTAGACAAATTCCGCCTTCAGCCGAATGTAGGTGATGTCCGCTACCCAGAGCTGATTGATCCCAGTTAGTTTCATCCGGGCAGCTAAGTTCAGATAAACCTCGAACTTATGATTCGAGTGCGTGGTGACCTTGAACTGCTTCGGTTGCAGCGCCAGCAGATTGTCTTCCTCCATGATCCGCACCACCCGTTTGTGGTTCACCTGCATTCCTCCTCGACGACGCAGCTCCGCGGTGATGCGTCGATACCCGTAACGCCGGCGATGCTCCAGGGCGATCTGTTGGATGATGGATCGCACCTCGGTTTCTTCTTCGATAGGTCGCTGCTCTTTCAGCGATCGATAGAAACTTCTGCGACTGACCGGAACCAACTGGCACATGCGCTCGATGCTCAGGCTGCCTTGCGAAAACATTACTTCCCGGATCTGCTCGTAGATCCCATCTCGCCAGTTTCGCCGCTCTTCTGGCGTCGAGC
>QHYM01000201.1 GCA_003223295.1 Acidobacteriota bacterium
TAACGGAGGACTTGCTCGCCGGGATCAATGTTTGGAGCCCGTTGCGTGATAGTGAGGAACAGTTTGCGGGCGGAATCAAAGTGGGTGGAGCGCGTGGCGATATACACAAAACTGAGCAAAGGCAACGCGGAAAACAGGGTGCCGTAAGGTAAGAGATGAGTTTCGAAACTGGCGAGCGTCATTAGGGCGGGATCGACAAAGCTGAAGGTGACCACAGGGGAGAGAGAAGATTCGGGAGCAAAGAAGAGGGGAAAGTTGTCAACGAAATATCGGTCAGTCGTCTTGTGCCGAATTGCTCCCGAGTAGCGTTTGGCAGGCAGAATCCCCCTGCTGAGGCCAAGGTTGCCGCAAAAATAGTCCACCTTCTCGGCTTCCGTTTCGAAGTAGCGGTAGTCGAGATGGGCCAGGACGAAATCCAGAATCGCGAGCTTGGTGCGGATGTACTCGACGGAATGTTCGCGGCGATTAGGAAGATTCTCTCGACCAACAGCTCGATAAATTAGACGCGAGTGGAGGTGATAGATGCGCCCATTTCGCAGAAGCAGCTTGGCCGTTGCATGGCCCTTCCCGAGCAGTTTCTGCGTGAAAGCCATGCTCTTCTCGCCGCTCTTGGCTCCTGTGAATTGGAGATACTGCCGCGTTGAGAAATAACTGGAATGCGTCGCGACGAGATAGAGGAAGCGGGCTTCGTCCTCGGTGTAGCCAAGGCTTCGGAGGTTCTCAATACTGGATTCGGGAAATGTCATGGTTCAAAGGCTCAGAATCGCGGCTGTGATTTCGTGTTCATCGCGCACGCGGCGAAGGCCTGCCGCGTCTTTGGATCGCGCGTAGAGCTGAAAGCCGGCTCGTGCTTTTTCCGCCAGATGCCCGGCGTGGTAGTGCCTTGTGGCGAGTTCCAAATCAAGACGCGCAATTTCGTTTTCTTGAGTGCCGTACTCGATCCGCAAATCGGGGAAACTGACTTTGCCGCGGACCACAGGAAGGTTTAGGTCGCGCGCGAAAGTTTCCTTGAGCCTCTGGATTTCGCCTTGGCCTCGCGCTTGAGCCCGGCCAAGTCTTTGATAGAGCTCTTCCTTCAGCTCGTAATCCAGCTGAACGCCGAGGACTTTGCCGCCATTGCGTTCGATCTCATCGGCGGCTTTGTGATACATGCGGTAGAGATCAGCGTCGTGCTCCGCTTCCTTAGGCTTCACCAGGCCGGAATAGATGGCTTGGTCGTCTGGTACGAAACCCTGTCGGCGAATCAAGCGTTGCCCTTGATCGGTGAGTGTGAGGACTCGGCGCGATTCATTCTTTAGGGGACTAGTCCCTCGGTGCTCGACAAGGCCCTGATGCGCGAGGTTCCGAAGGTCGCTCTGCATTCGCTCGCGGTCGTCGTTGTACGCGAGCGTTGCAAGATCGTCGACGCCCACGACGCGGAACTTGCCCACTTCGGTGAGCGCGTGGATTTCTGAGGGGCGCAGGGAATAGGTGCGGTGACGATTCGCGTAATGCGAGCGATTATGCTCCTTGAGAAGCGCGGCCTGCCGGCCCTCTCGGGAGACGGCTGGGGGACTGTCGTGTGAGTGCTCGCGGTTCTGTGCAATGGCGTGGTCGGAGCTGGATTCTGCCTCGCGGACCTTCTGGAGCTTTAGCCTTATGCTTGTCTGCGCCTGCCAATCGGTGGCTCTTCCTCGGCTCGAATCGCGGTCAGAACTGGCACGTTCACGCTCCAACCCAGAATCGCGAAAATCATCAATTTCGGGCCCGTCGTAGCCTCGCGACATGCTAATCCCTCCTTTAAGCTTGTGAGCCAGACGCGGCAGCCCACTGGCGACGTGTCCTCCGCAGGATTCGACCTAGAAACTCCCCCTACCTATACAGAGGCCCTTTTTTGACAATATCGCACCGACTTTTTCAAGAAATCTGGACCCAAAGTCGCAAGCCGGGTGCTGGACAACCTGTTGTTTGCTTCGACCGGCTTAGGTGAACGACGAGGCTCAAGAAATGGACAAATTTTGTCTACGGGCCGGCGCCGAACCCAGGTGCAAGCAATGACGCTCAGTGGCTGACCGAAGTGGGACGGCTCCACCAAGCCAAAGTAGAATCGGCAACAGCTTCCCCCTACTTACTCAGAGGCCCGGAAAATGAAAAACGTAAGGAAAAATATTGGTACCAGTACATTTTTTCCGAGTGAGGGTCCTGACCGAACCTCGGTGCGGATGTATTCGATTTGGCCGTCATAAGAGGTAATCACTAAGAAGCCGGGGTCTACCATTCCGAGAACGTGACAACAGACCGTCGCGCCATTGCACTCGCGCCCCGTCGCCTTTCGATCTAACCTTGGGATCGGTAAGGACTTACATTGGAACGCAATAAGGGGGCAGTTTAACCAGGGCGAGCCGGTGGAATCGCGACACAGAGCGGACCATGGGCGTCAGCCGTTGGATGACAATCCCATTAGCTGATGGTTAAGTGGAATAGCTTCTGCTACAGATTCTTTCGACGTGAAGGTTTGATGAAGACTGATTTTCTACGCCAGGAAGGGTTATAAGGCGGGACTCCGACAGGAGATCGGGGAATGCACCGCGACGACAATAAGCTAGACGCAATGCTTGAGCGGGTTTTACGGAAGATGCAGGCAAGCCAGCAAAGTGGCTGGCTGACCATCCCGGAGGCGGCTGCTTATATGAAATCCACCGTATGGTACGTGAGGCGCGTGTGCCGCCAAGGAAAAATTCCCTACGGTGTCGTCGGAAACAGATTCATCTTGAATTGAATCGATTGCGATGCCCACATGCGGAGCGTTAGTGTGCAGAGCTTGGAAGAGCAAAAGGACTGACTCCCGGATGGCGAGCTATATGACATCAACTGTAGGCAAAGTGGCGCGCCGTACCTGGGGCTGGAAATTCTTTGTCGAGTGATCGCTGTCACGCTGAGACGTGACCTGCGTCACTACAGTTACGGCAAACCCACATAGAAGCCCAGATTATATCTCTGTCTGAAAGCAACAAGAGGCTGGGGATCGCCACCTCACCACGCCTGAATGGCACCTGCTTGGTACTCCGAGCAAGTTACAAATAATTGACAGTCCGAAGTTGAACTTCTGATAGCGTCTGCCGCGATTGGGCTTTCGCTGGGAGCCGCGAACAAATACAACGAATTAACGGCTCAGGTCACTAATTTGTAGTCGCCTGAAGCATTTCAGCGACGCACAGCCTTAATTTCCTCGAAAGCAAGGGTGAGATGTGTCCTACGACCACATGGTTCTCTTCAACCGGATTACTCTAATGTTGCAGGGCAACCCTTGCTGCTCACTCGGCGAGCTGTCCCGAGAACTGCGAGTTAGTCGCCGCACCATTCAGAATGCGGTCAACGCGGTCACTGACAAGAAATTCATGTACCTGCGAGATGAACTCTTGCTTGTAAGAATCAAGAATCTTCTTGCGTCAGCACCAAACACTGCGATTAGGGAAGTATCGTTGGATGCTGGCTACAGGTCTCCTCGCTCCTTTGCACGCGCAGTCCGGCGTGCTTGTGGCATTTCTCCCCAGCAACTCCGCAGTCTTATTGCAGACGAACTACTCGCGCGCAAAATATGAGCGTGATCCTTAGCGATGTCGTTCGGCGATTCATCTCTTGAAGCCAATCGCCATTTGGAAAAATAATCAAACGGACACACTTTTGCGTGATCTGCCCCGGCTGCTCTCCTTTTCACAGCTTATTCACATGAATCTCAAATAAGTACTATTGACCCCGAGTAATACGCGCTGCCAGAGTGCAGCCCTTCTCAACGACTTTGCAATGGGCTCCCAGCCTGCTTTGCAGATGCCGGAGAGGCGTGTCTGGGTTCTGAAGAAATGTGGTCAGGGTTTCACTCGCAGGAGTGACCCGAGTCGCGTTCCTGGCTCCAACTGAAGAGCCGAGGAGGCTAGTTCCTATGCGAACGTGCGGTTGGAAGCCAATCTCGCTCATCCTTGCGTTCTTCTCCTTGTTTGCCTTTCCCCTCAGAACTTACGCAGCCGGGCCAAGCATCACTAGTATGTCTCCGGCATCTGGGTCTGGTGGTACGTCCGTGACGATTAATGGGAGGAATTTTGGAACGTCACAGGGAAGCAGTACGGTGACATTTAACGGTGCGGCAGGCACGCCGACAAGTTGGAATTCCACGAAGATCGTAGTGCCGGTTCCCAGCAATGCAACAACTGGAAACGTGGTTGTTACGGTGTCGGGCGTAGCCAGCAATGGTGTCACCTTCACGGTTATCCCCAAGATTAACAGCCTGTCGCCTACCACGGGCGCAGTGGGCGCCACAGTCACAATTGCCGGTACAACATTCGGGCCGACGCAGGGCAGCAGCACCGTGAAATTCAACGGGACAACGGCGACGCCGACGAGTTGGAGCGCGACTAGCATTGTCGTGCCTGTACCGACTGGCGCAACTACTGGAAACGTGGTGGTTACAGTGGGGGGGCAAGCGAGCAATGGCGTGAGCTTCACAGTCGTTCCTCCCCCGAGCATCATTAGCATTTCGCCGACTTCTGGTGCAGTGGGGACTTCGGTGACGATTACGGGTTCCAATTTTGGCTCGTCACAAGGTAGCGGTAGCGTCACTTTCAATGGCACGACCGCGCCCGTAACAAGTTGGGCAGCGGGAAGTATTTCTGCCACGGTACCTGCAGGCGCAACCACAGGCAATGTCGTGATCAATGCGAGTGGGGTGGCAAGCAACGGTGTCAACTTCACGGTTTTGTTGCCCACGCCAATAATCAGCACTCTCACGCCGACTTCGGGGCCTGTGGGCACATCGGTGACGATCACGGGAGCGAATTTTGGCGCAACACAAGGTACGAGCACTGTGACGTTCAATGGGGTTTCGACATCGCCAACATCCTGGAGTGCTACGAGCCTGGTCGCGCCTGTTCCCACCGGGGCGACGACGGGACCCGTGATTGTTACTGTCGGTGGACACGCGAGTAATGGAGTTGTTTTCACAACCGGAGTCACCATCTCAGGTGTCTCGCCATCCGCAGCTGCGGTCGGCGCAACGGTTACGATCAGCGGCATGCAATTC
>QHYM01000202.1 GCA_003223295.1 Acidobacteriota bacterium
AGCATCAGAAGAACTGTCAATACAAGAAGCAGCGAGCCCAGTTTCACAATTTTCCGAGTCCTCTGCATGAATCACCTCGCTCTGCTTTTCTGAAAACTGGGTGGTTCTTCGGCAGCAGTGAGCTACCTTGTGGGCCTACGCCCCTTATGGCTTCGCCTTTTTTCTCTAGAGCATTCAAGGCTGTAACTTGACCACAAAGGTGTAGGTTCCTGCCGGAACCTCGAACACTTCTTTCGCCCCTTGTTTGCCGATTGGCTTCACTTTAGGATTCCGCACAATGGGGTTGCCATCGAGAGTCCAGCGGCTGACCATTTCGGATGAAATCGGCAAAACTCCTTTAGTGTTGGGCGGGAGAGTGACCTTCCAATCCGCTTGAGTGCCGCTGGCCGACCATGCGGATCGAATCGGTCCAAAATGGGACTGATATTCAAGCTCCAGGCTGCCCAACTGCGAGTCGAAATTCGGATGGAGATAAATGGTGTGAAAGCCGGGATCTGATACGGTGGTATCTATGCCGGCGGAATAACGGTAGATCCAGTCTGCCACTGCCCCGTAAGCATAGTGGTTGTAGGAATTCATGCTGGGGTCGCCGCGCATCTGGTCGCCGTTCCAGCGTTCCCACATGGTCGTCGCGCCGTGGCCTATGAGGTATCCCCAGGATGGGTACTCGGTGCTCAACAACAAACGATACGCAACATCGGTGTGACCAGTATCGGCAAGCGCCTCCAGCAAGGAGGGAGTGCCGAGAAAACCCGTTCCCAAGCGCCAGTGATTCGCCGCGATTTTATCCACCAACTTCTGAGCGGCAGCGTCACGTAGGGAATCCGGCAAGAGATTCATCTTCAGTGCGAGGACATATCCGGTCTGCGTATCCACCGGCTTATCGCTGAGTTTCGTAGCGGTGCCCGAAGCAAAAAAGGGTGGTGGCGGCACACCACCGACAAATCCGTCTGGCCGCACGTAAGCTTTATTAAAGGAGTCTCTAATCTTCTCGAAGAGGTCACCGTATTTTTTTTCATCCGTATCCTTGCCGAGTGCTCGTGCCATCTGCTTCATCAAGGTCACGTCATAGGCCCAATAAGCGGTGGCAACAATATCCTCGGGCGTCGGACCCTCCGGCGACAGCCAGTCGCCAAAGGGGATCCCGTAGTTCTTCTTCCAAAGGTAGTCCGGGTTGGCGCTCTCAATCGCGGCGAGGTATTTTTCCATGCCGCGCCAGTTTTGTTCGATGATCGATTTGTCGCCGTTCTGAATCCATGAAGTCCAAGGAATGACAACGCCGGCATCGCTCCATCCGGCGCCAAAACCGGGATGCGGCTGGATCGTGCCGGGAGCAAAAATGCCGTACATGTCCGAGCCGACTTGTGTACCAAGCAGGTCAATTCCGAATTTTCGGGAGAAGGCCGTCAGATCCATGTTGTAGGACGCCGCGCGCCAGAAGACCTGTGCGTCGGCGGTCCAGCCCAGCCGTTCATCGCGCTGCGGGCAATCCGTTGGCACACCGACAAAATTCGATCGCTGTCCCCAAAGGATGTTGTTCCAAAGCTGATTGACCATCGAGCTTCCGGTGTGCAACTGCATGGAAAAAGGGGCGTCCGTGTGAAAAGCGACAGCCTTCACCATTTCTGTTGTTGGCTTCCCTGGGTAGCCCAAGAGCTCAACATAGCGGAACCCATGAAATGTGAACCGAGGCTGATACTCTTCGATCCCTTTGCCGGCTGTGATGAAGTGGTCGGTGGCTTTTGCCGTGCGAAGGTTTTCCACATACACGGTGCCATCCGGATTCAAAACTTCGGCGAATCGCAACTGGATATCCGTGCCTGCTGGAGCCTGCGCGCGTAGTCTAGGCACCCCGCTGAGATTCTGGCCAAAATCAAAAATAAAGACGCCGGGCTTTGGGTTGGTGATGGTCTTCGCACTAAGGACTTTCTGCTGGCGGATCGGCTGGAAATATTGCGAGACGATTTCCGGCTCTAGCGGATGGATTTCCTGGGCCACCTCCCAGTGCGAATCATTAAACGGCGCAGCATCCCATCCCGGTTGCACGCGGCGGGCATCATAAGTTTCGCCATCATAAATCTCCGCAAATACGATGGGAGAGAGGTCAGCTCTCCAGGACTCGTCCGTGACAACCCATTCGACGGTCCCATCGGAGTGCTCGATTCGCAATTGCGCCTTCAGGGCGGGGGGCGTCGTTCCATAGTTATAACCCTGCCCGAACCACTGAAGCGGCGTGGTATACCAGCCCGGTGCGAGATACGCAGCGATAGCGTTCTTCCCGTTCGCGATATCGCCTGTGACGTCGTAAACCTGATACGCAACGTGTTGGCGGAAATCCATCCAGCCGGGGGCAAGAATTTGATCACCGACCGTCTTTCCGTTGAGGTGAAACTGGTACGCGCCCAATGCCGTCGCATAGAGACGCACCGATTTGGCCGGCTTGTCCACCTGGAAACTCTTACGCAGGATTTCAACGGGACCCGTGTTCCACGGCTTTCCTAGTCTTGTGACACCAAAACTTGACGACGGCGGAACGTAAGCCTCGGCCTCACCCCAGGAACTGTCATCGAACTGCGGTGTAAACCATTCGCCCGTCGCGTTCAGCGCTGATTTCCATCCCTTCCCTCCTGTTGCAAATACTTCGACAGAGCCATCCGTCATTTCGATGTACAGCGTGGCGCTCATAGGCGTCTGGCCGTTACCGGGTTGAGCTCGCTGGTTCCGGGAAGCATAGCGAGTCACTTCGATCCCGAGAAGGTTTTTTCCCGATTTAACTTCCCCAGTGATGTTTTTCTGCATGTAGTGCAGCCAGGGCATTTGTCCCCACGGAGGCAGCGGGGCGGCGCTCAAGACTTTTTTCCCATTCAACCAGGCTGCCGCGGTGTTCTCGCCGGTCACAAAGAGATCCGCTCTCTTTACAGTTTTGGAAACTTCAAATGCAAAACGGAATTCGTGGTGCGTGTCACCGGAAGCTTGGAAGTTCTCTACCTTGGGATTGGTGACCCAGGCCGCATCGGCCTCGCGTACGCGCTTGTGCTCATGCTCTTCTCCTCCAATCCATTTGCCGCGCCATTCTTGGGTATCCAGCAGCCCCGTCTCCCACCAACTCGTGTCACTCGCGGGATAGGGTTTTCCGTCTTTGTCCCAGACTTTCACTCGCCAAAAGTAGCGCCTCTCCGGAAGCAGTACCGGACCGGCGTAGGTTACCCCTGCCGATTGCTCGGATTCCACGCGGCCGCTGTCCCAAACATCGGCTTGGCCTGTGGCGAGAAGAGCGGAGCCCGAAGAAACCTGGATCTCATACGCCGTTTGCCGCGCACCATACCGTTCATCTCTCAGCTGCCAGGAAAGCATCGGGGCTTTCGAATCGAGTCCCAGCGGGTTCACCAGCGAATCGCATTTGAGGTTTACCGGTTTTGCCAATGGTGCTTGCGCCGATCCGACTTGCGGAAGCGTTGTGACCAGAAGGGAAAAAAGAATTAGACGATGGAACGGCCAGTAAAAACTCACTGCCGGTTGATTTTGATTCAAGGCACCCCCTCCAAAAACTCGTTTTCCTGCTGCTGCAATTCCCCTACGTGTTGTTCTTCGTGCTATGGCTCGGCACTCGGCTCAATCACCTGCTTTGTGACTTCGCTCGCTGGGTTCTGCTCCTTCGCGTGCACATCTTGAAGTCTTCTCTCGTGCAACCGCTGGAATTCAGAGAGAGCCTTCTGTTGCAAGGCATCATTCCCCACAGCTTTCTGAGCACGTGACAGCCGGTACCAAGCTACTTCATCGTCGGGGTTGATCGTCACCGCTTTCTGGAGATGCGGCAGTGCAAGCTTGGGCTCGCTTTGCGACATCAGAACGGCCGCTAACCCCAAGTGTGCCTCTTCAAAATCTGGATAGAACCTGAGGGCTTGCTCAAAGTATATTTCTGCTTCATCGAGCTGCCCGGCGCTGCGAGATGCTTCTCCGAGCTCGTACGCGGCGCTGGCATCTGTGGGATCCAATCGTAGCTCCTGCTGGAATTCCTTCAATGCCTCTGCCTTAAGCTCCGCGGAATTATTCTGCCAGGATTGTGCGAGTAGGGTTCGACCCAATCGATAATGGATACCCTTCCGGTATGGGTCAAGAGTAAGCACACGATGGTACTCGTCCACTGCTTCGGTAAAGGAACCCCGGCTCTCATAGGCTTCAGCTGCCGCCAGACTCTTCCAGATGGAATCCGGCGCCACTTGCGATAGCCGATGGATGGTTACGAAGGCCTGGTTTCCATAGATACGCGCGGTGTGATAGAGCATCTCCGGATCGTCGGGGTACAGTCGATTCAATTCCAAAGCCAAGGCAACCGATTTGCTCTCCTGCTTCAATCCGGTCTCGGCCCTCAGAAGTTGTAGGCCGCACATGCGTTTCAACTCCGGATCTGTCGAGTGACGAAAGCACTTGTCAAGTGCAGGCGTTGCTTCGCTGTACTTCCCAAGCTCCGATAGAGACATCGCAAGTAGCGCTTCTGTCTTCGGGAGATTCGGTTTCAACTTGAGGGCTTGACGCAACGCTCCAACTGCCTTATCGAATTTCTTCTCTTGAAAGTAGATCGCTCCCAGATTTGCGTGCACTTCGACAGTCCCCGGTGATAATTCTCTGAGCTTCTCAAACGCGGCTTCTGCTTCTGGATAGCGGCCCACTTCCAGCGCTTTCTGACCGATTTGAGCGTATCGATCGAGTTCCTGGGAATTGGGTATCTGTGCCGCAGCCGCAGTAGCCAGAATCGAGAGTCCCACTAAGACGACACCTGTAACTTTACAAAGACAGATCATAATGGCGCTTATATTACCTCTAAGTGACATCCGCCAGGCCCTTGCGAACCTGGCGGATCTCCTTGGGGTGGTTGGGGCAAAGCTACATTAGAAAGTCAGCCTAAGCCCAAACTGGACTTGTCGGGCGGTCCGAGCTTCCACGATCTGCCCGAATCTCCCAGTGGGGTCTTGAGAAGGTCTCCACCCGGAGTTGCAAGCCAACCCGTTCGGTGAAACTAAAAGTCTTTGCAAAGGCGATGTCCCAATTGTTGATTCCGGGACCACGCAGAATGTTGCGGCCCGCGTTGCCAAATGTGCCCGCAAGCGGTTGCGAGAAACACGATGTATTGAACCACTCTGTGCTGCTCTTTGTGAACCCGCTATTCGGATTGCAACCGGACACTAGATTTGGACGTGCATTGAATGCCGTCAAAAGAAAGAAGGGATCGTTGGTATGCGGGGAAAAGGGGAATCCCTTTTGAAATGTGGTCACAGCTGAGAGCTGCCATCCGCCAACAGCGAGGTCTACCGCTTTGCTCGCGTCGCTGAGGTGGCTCTTGCCGCGCCCAAAAGGCAGCTGGTAGATCACGCTGTTCACGAAGCGGTGATTCACGTCAAAATCCGATCGCCCATAATCCTGGGCCGGATTGTGATCGTTCAGGTGTCCCGAAAAACCGTTCGTTGCGCCGATGCCGGCAGCGGCGGACTTGTCATCGAGGCTCTTCGCCCAGGTGTAGACGGACAAAAAGGCAAGGTCTCGACCATGATGATTCACGGTGACATTCCCCGCGTTGTAATTGGAATACCCCTGCCAGAGGCTATCCAAAGTGATCGTGCCCGAGAAATTAGCGTACTGCTTGCGGGTATTGGCCGGGCAATCGCCCGAGTTGAGATTCGCTGGGTTGTTGCAGAACGCCGGATCAGTCACTGGAACCGGCTGATTGATATTCGAGCGATCCAGCAAGTGGGTTCCTTTGTTGCCGACATAGTTCAGCTCTAAGGTAGTGTTCCAGCCAAGGTCACGTTGCGCAGACAGAGACCACTGCTGCACGTAAGGATTTCGCGGCGTCTCGGAAATGATTACAGCGATGAACTGCGCGCCTTGCGCCGCAATGGTGACTGGAGCAGGTGCGCTTAGCGCGGGGTACAGATTGTCCGTCAGTTTCGGTGCGACGGAAGGGTTCTGCGTTGCGGGGCTCAGGTTTGTACGCGTGACGAACGGATACAGATCTCCGGAGTCGTCGATCTCGCGTGTTTCCGAAGAATCCCAATAGATTCCGTAACCGCCACGGATTACAGTTTTGCCCCCACCGAACGGCCGGAACGCGAAGCCAACGCGTGGCGCAAAGGGCTTCTTTGAGCCGTCAGCTGGATTATGCCGGCCACAATAGTCGTAAAAGCCGTTGCCAGCAGGGGCGATGCCGTCCGTTAACAGAGTCTTGTCGGCGAAGCACAGCCCACCAGCGCTGTTTTGCCTATTGATCCAGAACATTTTGTCATGCGTTTCAGTCGGCACGCTGCGGTAGTCCCACCGTAGCCCGAGGTTTACCGTCAACTTGCTGGTCACCTTCCAGTCGTCTTGGACATACGGCGCTGTATACAAGAAATGAAACTGGTTTAGGTTGCCAGCAATCTTTGGATCGCTGAAGGGCCCGGGCTGGAACGTCGACGCGCCCGAGTAGTAGCCCAGCAAGAAATCGGCAACAGCATTCCCGGTTCCGCACAGGCCAGACGGCGTTGTGCAGCTGCTGTTGGCGCCGTTTTGCAGTACGAGTGTGTTGTTGAAATTATAGCTGCCCAGGAAATTCGACGATAGATTGCGTCTCTGGACCCATTTGCGATAATCGAAGCCCACCGTGATGGTGTGTTTCCCACGGATCATCGACACCGAATCCGAGAACTGCCACATCGGGATGTTGCTGTAGGTTGGGTTGTTCCCCGGGCTCCCCGCGGAACCGGAGAAACTCTGAAAACTGATAGTCGGAAATCCTTTGCCGTAGCCAGGCAACGTCGTAAAAGTACCCGCAAAACCCAGCGCGGCAATGTTCGCATCGCTGATCGGCGTCGCCCCTTGGATGGCTGTAGCTTCCAGCTTACCGAATCGGAAAGTGTTGATATTCCTTTGACCGAGCGAGATCGTGTGCGAGATCGCCCAGCTGGTGGAATCCTGCGTAAAAATGTTCAATCCGTCCGGTATCGAAGTCGTTCCCGCATTTTCATTGGAATAGTTTGCTTTCGTGTAGCGGAAGCCCACTGATCCGTAGCGCCCCAAATTCTGATCCACCTTGTATGTTTGCTGATTCGTATTGTTCGGAAGAGTAGTCCGCACGGCGAGGTTGCATAGTCCCGTGCTGTCACAGTTGGTGGGGTTGGTAAATATGTTCGCCCCCAATGCCACGTTGGCGAGCTTGGAAAAACGGGTGGAAGGAATTTTGTTGCCTGAGAACGGCAGACCCGTCTGCGGATCGACCGGAAGACAGGGCAAATTCTTGCTCAGGTTTGTGGTGCAGCCAGCGGTCCCGTATGCAGGCAAATTCAAGCTTGAAAAATCACCGTTCAATTCAGTCATGCCTGGAACGGTGGCTCCAATGTTAGTTCCGTTCTTAATACGCCACCCTTCATAATTAACAAGCCAGAAGGTCTTGTTCCTTCCGTCGTAGAGTTTGGGGATATAGACTGGACCGCTCGCGACAAATCCGAATTGATTTTGGCGCAATTCCGCTTTTGTGGGTGCTGCCTGACTTGGCAGAGGATTTGGAATAATCGTTAAGGCATCCAATGCGTCGTTCCGGCCAAAATAGAAAACAGTGCCATGTATGTCATTGCCACCACTGCGACTCACGAGGTTGACCTGATTCGCACTGAATCCGAATTCCGCGGAATAGGTTTCGGACTGTACTTTAAATTCCTGAATCGCGTCTTGTGACAGAATCACCGCCGGCGTATTCAGCGCTGTGTCGGTATTGGCCAAACCATCCAGAGTGTAGTTATTGGATTCTGGCCGCCCGCCGTTGATGCTGATCGCATTTCCCGCCCCTTGGCGCATCTGTCCCTGTTCGCCGACCGTCTGCACAGCTCCGGCAGTGATGAAAAGCAGGTTCAGAAAGTTCCGGCCGTTAAGCGGGAGCTCTTCCACCTGAGTCCTGCTCACGACCTGCGCGACTGCAGCACTCTCGGTATCCAGAGCAAGCGTACCGGCGTTCACTTCAACTTGGGTGGTCACCGCTCCTACCTTGAGGGCAACGTCCACGCGGCGCTCCTGTGCGACAACCAGCGAGATGTTATCCACGACTGACTTGTCGAATCCTGCTGCTTCTACCGTCACCCGGTACACACCGGGACGCAGATAAGGCACCGTATAGTTTCCGGTGTCATTCGTTGTGATCTCCTTGGAGATGTTCGTGGCCTTGTTGGTAATCTGCACTTTCGCATTAGCCACCGCCGCCCCCGTGGCATCGGTGATGGTTCCTACAATCGAACCCACATCGCCACCTTGACCGTAGACCAGTCCCGCAGTCCCTATAATGAACAGCACGCACAGCAGAAGACTTC
>QHYM01000203.1 GCA_003223295.1 Acidobacteriota bacterium
CGTGCGTCCCGCTGCGCTCAAACACGATTCCGCTCACTCGCACATATTTGCCCACGAAGGGCATCAGCTTTTGCCTCTGGTCGTAATCCGGCATTTTGTCAGAGATAGGCAGATACAGGTCGCCATCTTTGGTCAGAATAGCGACCGGCGAACCGGCCCTCACGCATTCCAGCGCGCACTTCATGCTCAAGTGAGTCGCATTTCCATCGAGGTTCTGAATGGGGCATGCGATATCTCGAACCAAGCCCTCAATCGTGGCTTTTGACCTATTTGCGCGGGAACCTTCCATCGACGTTTTCTGTGGAGGCTGGGGCGCTGCCGTCATCGACGCAACACCGCAGCCCGCCAATAAGCAGAAACGCAAAATTCGCTTCATCCATCCTCCTCTTCATCAGGGCCAACTATCGATATCAGCAGAATGACAATCAGCACGTCAACAGAGGACACTCTCTTCCCCTTGTAGCAGAGCATACAGCCACTCGCATTGCTGCGTAGTTCAAACTTCGGACAACTGTCCTTTTAGGGCCTTCGGTCGGGTAGAGCGATGGCGCGGATCGGGCTTCGTATGATGGTCGGGTAGGACCGTGGCGCGAATCGGGCTTCGAATGATGCCGCCGTTTCCTCAGTCCCCCCTATCATTCCGTACGGTGGGTTTACCCCAGTACGGCTGAAAGGCTGGCCTATCAGACAGCGCCTTCACTCACGTCTCGCTGGTTAAGCCTACACCCGGCATCCTCAGCGTCACGCCCGCTTTGCGTCTGCCCTTCGTACACTCCGTAGCTTCACCTGACGTTCCGCTCTGTGTCGGAACAGTGTGCTCGGTGGTGCACTGCCATGCGAGGAGTTGTCTCCTCTACCCCAGAGGCCCTCGCTCCGGTCTGGGTTATATTGTCCCAGTCCATCATCACTTAATCGGCCTCATGCGCCCCACTCATGGGCACATCGCCATTTCGCCGCACTGCGGTTTATAGGCGATGCCTTCGCTGTGCAAGTGCGCCTAGGCGACCCTTGAGTGGTTCCGTGCTTTCATTGGCATCCTCTATCGACATGTCGCCCTCTGCGACCACGGGAAGTTCATCGGCTGCTTACACCCAGTTCCTTCACCGACAACGCTGGCCTTCGACTACGTCGGACATCTCGGCACTTCCGAAACTCCCCACCCTCCGATTCTCGTGGGGCGATGGTTTTCGAGGTTTACCTAAGGTTTGCGTTCGCTACAACCTGTCGATTTGCTTGCCCTCCTGTCGGAGCTGACCGGGGTTTCCCCCAGCCGACGAGGACTTTTACTTCCGGGCTTTCGACGGATTGGTCACCCGCTCCGTCGCCGGATATGACTACCGTGGCAACTGGGTAAGTTCCACGGACGGGACTTTCACCCGCTAGCATGCCAACTAGCATCGCTGCACCCGACGTTTCCATCGCCCTCCCTGGAATGCCGTACGGTGGGTTTTCCCCAGTACGGCTACAAGGCCGGTTTATCAGACAGGGCCTTCCCTTGCGACACAGACAGCAGTGTCGTGTGGTTTGCGTCCATCCTTCGTGCCCTCCACTGCCATCGTCGGTTTCCTCGAGCTGTGTCGAGGGACGCTGCGCGTTTGAGCACCACCGTTCAAGCGGCCTACACCGCTTTACCCCAGGGGCCCTCGCTCCAACCCGGCTTTGCTCTCCAGGTCTTCGTCGCTTATCTGGCCCCATCCGCCCCACTCGCCATCTCGCTGCATTTTCCCTGCCTGGCAGGTTATATGTGGCGTCTCTGCTGTGCCGCAACAATGCATGATTCACGGCCTAAGCTGATGACGAGTGGTTCGTCGCAGAGGGTGGCATGTCAAGAAAGATTGGCTGGACAGAGGCTCGGCTCTCCCAAGTAACCTGCGATCCGCTTCCCGCAGGTGAGGTTTTACGAGGCTTCCTGGTTCACTTCTGCTGCGGCCTATCAAGTTGCTCGCCCCCTGTGCGGATCACGTCGTCAGAACCAGATTTCTGCGATTCCCCTTCTCCCTGGCCGCCCGGGGCACCTCTTTTCCCCGTTTGTGCCTCCGCCTTGAGTGCCTTCGAAGCCTTACGCGCCGCTAGCTTCACCACCAACCAAGCGAATCCTAGCCCCCAGGGGTAAAGGGACGCACTCAAAGCTAAAATACGCGACGTGTCCGGCGCCAGCGACCGGCTTAGCAGCCATAACCGGAAAAACATAAATGCGGGAAGACCAAGCGGGAGGAGCAAAGTGATCCACCACAGCGTGCGGCGGCGCCCAGTTGAAAGAGCGGTTTTCAGAAGGCTCCAGTGCCATAGTACAAAAACGGTGGCGGTCATCCCAAAGATAAAGGCCGTGCCTGCCCACCTCTTGAACTCTTCGAGCGAGCTCTGCGGTCCAGAGGATACCGTATACAGAAAAAGGAATAACGCCATCCCGCCCATGTAAAGAAGAGCCAGAGCATTCTTCTTCCGCTCCGCCGGTGATCGAATTAGAGAAAGAGATAGACTGACTATCGTCCAAAGAAAAACGAACACCATCCAGGCTGCGAGGGCTGTCCCGAGCACCAACAGCAATCTCTCTTCAAGGCGCGATTCCAGCCACTCCCGCTTTACGATATGCAAAATCGCCAGAAACAGCGGAAGGAATCCAATTGCCGCAACTATCGCGCCCACTATCTCGAAAACGCCCTTTCGGGATGCGGTAGGCCGTGGATCGAATATCTGACGAGTGCCCATGCCGTCCCACCACGCCCACAACCGGCTGAATCCTAAATACCAAATCATGATCAATCCCAAAGGGACCGTCACGCCAAGGAGGCCCATTCCCAAAGTATGCAGCTGCACTGGGGACATCTTGATGACCAGCGTGAGGACGCTGCCAATAAACTCACCGACACTGTGGAGGAGCTTGGCGACGTACTTGAGCGCTCCATCGTTCAGAAGAGGCCAAACTCTCTCCCAGCCGAGGCAGACCAGGGGATCCCAAAGTCTGCCAACAAACACTGCCGCACTCAGCACCGTCGTCCAGAAAGCCACCACCTTAAGCGTCACGCGCCAGCGATGAACGACCGCGGCGGAGTCAAGGAGGTTGCACTCATTAGGGTTCTGAAACAACCCAAGATTCAATTCCGAATCCATCTTGGCGAAGATCTTTGGGATGAGCTCCGCGCTATTTTCCCAATAGCCGTTGTGGTCCTGCACCAGGCTCATACCGTTGGTCACCGCCGCCGATTCAAACCCCTTGATATCGCCGTCCCTTGCAAGAGGGCCGTTAGGCACAGGGTCGCGGCTCGCGTAGACGTCAAACCACTTCAAGTCAGGTCTGCAGGATCGCAGTGTCAGGCCGCCGATGCCCTTCTGCATCCCGGATGCGAAGTCAGCTACCAGAATTACTGTGACAACGAGAAAAACAAAAGCAGAGAAGCCGAATGTCCAAGTAACAATACCTGACAGATGAAACCACAGAGGCAGTTGAATCCACTGGGGCAAATCAATCTGCAGGGGGTAAGCTTGACTGCGGACAGACACAAGCGCCGCCAGAATAGTGAGAAGGATGCTCGCCGCAGTCCAACGGAGCTTTCCTCCATGCTTTTCGCCCAGAGATTCCAGCTCTTCCAATTTCGCCAGGCCGGATCCGACTGTCACCAGAAGCTTTACATTGCTTGGCTCCAGCGTGCGTAGGGCACGGTGTGCCACCGCCGCTCCCTGGGAATGCGCAATCACAACCACGGTCTCGCACCGCGACGCCAGCCACTGAAGATCTTCCTTCGCTTTCGTGATGATTGCAGCCTGCTGGATCCTGTTCTCCACAAAGATGTAACTGTCCCCAAGCACCCCTGTCACTCGCAGCAGGAGCCCAGAGAGCACTTCCTGCAGTTTTTGAACCGGGATGAGCGCAAGTACCATCAGCACCAATACTCCCAACTGTGTGAGTCCGGCAACGAGCAGTGACGACGTGGCGGCCAAAACCTGACGCACACGAAGCCATGCCCCCTTTTTCCTCAAGCGGCTGCGCCACAGAAAGTGCGAGACAATCATCCACGTCCCAGTGGTTAGCATCCAAGTGGCGACTTTGCGAAAAGCCGGCCGCTGGAGCTCACCGCCCCACCAACTCTCCGCCAGCAGCCACTTCTGGGCAGTGCCCTCGGGCGTGGGTAAGGTGATTTGCACTCTTGCGTGCGCGGGGTCGCTGACCTGTCGCTGCGCGGGATTCACAATCGATTCGGTAATCTTTACGGGTTCATCTGCCGGCCCCGCGGCTCGATCCCTTTTGAGCCAGCTGTTCAGCCAGCGGACCATAGGCTCGCCAAAAAGCCACAGGGTCTGTCCTTGCGGCTGTTCGCCAATTCCGTGGACGAAAAGGATCCCCAGTTTTGCTTCCATAGGGCTCCTTTGAAGCACTGGGCGGCATCTTACTCTCATTTCCTACATGTTCAACAACCTTCCCGCCATCAGAGCAGTGCAGGCGGATGCCTTTCGATATTTGGGCGAGTTGCCGTAACAGACAGTCCTTGCTTCGACGCTCTAAGTCCCGGTAAGCTCCGCCTGCGTCTTCGAC
>QHYM01000332.1 GCA_003223295.1 Acidobacteriota bacterium
TGGAACTTTGGGCCGGTAACGAGAGAGCGCATCGCTCTCTCGAATTGGCCGGTCTGGAAGCAGACGTCATTGCCGTCCCGTCGGGCGCAAACACTGGCGGCGACCTGTCCGCAGTGTTCTCCTGCAGCGACAACATTGCTCGCGTGGTGCTTGCGGATTGTGTGGGGCACGGCTACGTGGCAAGCGGAGTGGCGCGGCACATCCATCACTTGCTGCACAAATTCCAGGATATTCGCGACTCCTCAGGGCTGCTCGCCGCGCTGAACGACAAATTCACTCTGGATTCCGAGAAATCGATAGGAGAGCTACGCCTCACGACCGTGGTTGCGGGCACATTTGACGGCACGACAGGGGAATTTAATTTTGCGTACGCGGCCCATCCGCGAATGCTTCTCTGGCGCGCGCGCGATGGCCGGTTTCTCGAGATTGGACAAGGCCTGGAAAACCTGCCGCTCGGCTTCATCACTGGGGAGATGTACAACGAGCAGAGTGTTCGGCTCCATCCGGGCGACATGATTCTGGCGTTTTCCGATGGAGCCACCGAGGTGCAGTCTCCCGGCGGTGAGCAACTGACTCCCAGAGGCTTCCTGCAATTGGCCGAAGCCACTATGGCGAGGATTCCCGGGCCAGTTCGCCTGCCGGATTTTTCCGCGGCGCTGCTCGAGGGCGTTCAAGCTCACAGGGGAAGCGCCGAGCTCGAGGACGACGTCACGCTGCTGACGTTGCGACGCTTCGGCTGAGAATGCCCAAGCAAAGTCTCAAAGTTGCTGCAAAGATCTAGCGTGCCGTCTGTGTGGGCGTCTCTGGGGGATGAGCCGCAAAGTATTCATCAAGGCTGGCACGGCATTCCGTAACACCCTGCTGCACGTTTTTGTCGAGGGCCGCAACCAGCGCGCTGACGTCTTTTCCGCTCGCGGGCTCATCATGCGAATAAAAGTGCGTCCACACGATGCTGCCCGTCTTGATATTGCGAAGCTCCAACTCCATGGTGACGCGTCCCACCATGGAGCTCCCTGTAATTTCCTTGAAGTCGTAGAGACGCCCGTGCAAGAGAAAGTCTCCGTGCATATCGCTTCGCAAGGTATAGACTCCGCGATAATGGCCCGACGCGCGTAGCTGCCGCAGCATGATTTCCGCGATCATCTCCGTGGGAGGCTCAGCCCAGCGGTGATACTCGTAGGTCCCCATGCTCTGGCCGCCGGAGCTATAAACGATAGGGTCTTCGTGATAGAGAGCGGGACCGGTCATGCGCCCTATCAGGAGCGTGATGGGAATAGGATTGGTATCCGCCGAGGGTGCCACGCTTCCCGGAACTGTGAGTTGGTAGTATTTGCTCGGGCGGGCAGCGCCGCAGCCCGCACCCAAACACAAGACCAGAATCAGCATCCAGAGAGTCGCCCTCGAAGTCATCCGAAGACCCCAGCACTCTCGCCTGGCGCGCGGCAATTCCATGCGTCTCGTCAGGCGTTCGCGACTCCCTCGCTTCATTGCTGTTCACCGGGCCGGTGCTCGCGCGGATTGCTGGCGCGAATGAGAGTGTAAGGACGCTTCTTAATTGTGTTCGTAAATTCCTTCAGGTTTTGCGAAACGCGGCGGAAATTATCAAGAATCTCGTCGATATTTTGCGTGTTCACGTCGATGGTTTGGTCCAACCGGCCGGTAATGTCTGTCAACGTCGCCAAGGATTTGCGAAGATCGACCACCGCCTGGCGCACATCAGCGCGGTTTTCCCCGAGGACCTCATCGATGTGAGTGAGGGCCTGGTTAGCTTCCGCGGAAGTCTTTCGCAAGTCCTGGATGAGCGGATCCAGCTTCTGGCTCACGGCCTCGAAATGCTGAATCGTGGATTTTATCTGCGGGCGGTTTTCTTCGATCAAGCCGCGCGTGTTCGCAAGCGTTGCGGAAAGATTCGCGCGGTTCTGCGCGTTCAGCAGGTCATTGACGCGGTCGACTGTGACCTTCAGGTCCGTGGCTCGATCGTTCAGCGATTGAATGAGTTGCTTGGCTTGCGGCGCGATGTCGTTAATCTGCGCAGTAAGCGCGTTGAAATCAACATAAGTGTCCGACGGCAATAAAGACCCAGGAGGAGCAAGCGCAGTTTGCGCGCCGCCCGGCAGAATCTCCAGATGATTATCGCCCAAGGGGCTCATGCTCATGATTTTGGCGCGGCTGTCTTTCTTGACGGGCAGATCGGTTTCCACGCTGAAAACCACTTCGATGCGCGCGGGATTTTGGGGATCGATGTTTAGCTTCTCCACACGCCCGACCTTCGGCCCTCCCGCATAGCGGACCGTCGCGCCCTGCTCGAGCCCGCCGGCGAAAGGAAAGTAAGCATGATAGGTCTTCACGCTCCGGCCAAATGCTCCCGAAATCGCGAAAACGATGCCAATCAGAATTCCTGAGGCAACTAGAACAAAGAGACCCACAAAAACCTGTTCGCGCTTCCCTGCCATCTTGTCCTCTTTTCTCTGCGGGCGCCCTTTACAAGCGGCGCTCTTGTGTAAGCATCTGCAGATAATCCATTTCGCGTGTAACTTCCGGCTCCGGCACCCGATCCAGAAACTGCCGCACGCGCGGCTGCGTGCTTGCGCGCATCGCGGCGGTCGTGCCCATGGCCACGATGTTGCCTTTATCGATCAGCACCATGCGATCGGCGATCAAATAGGCGCTCGCCAATTCGTGAGTGACCACAACAATGGTCATGCGGAACGCCTGCTTCAATTCCAGGATCAACTGGTCGATCCCGGCAGCGATAATCGGGTCCAGTCCCGCCGAGGGTTCATCAAAGAAAAGTATCTCCGGGTCCATTGCCATCGCGCGAGCGACCGCCGCGCGCTTCTTCATCCCTCCGCTGAGCTGCGACGGCATGTAATACTCAAATCCTTCGAGCCCTACTTGCTCCAGCTTGAGCCGCAGCATGATTTCGATCGTGGAATCCTCCAGCTTGGTGTGCTCGCGAAGCGGCAAGGCCACATTCTCGCCAACGGTCATCGAGCCGAACAACGCGCCTCCCTGGAACGACATGCCAATCTTCTTGCGAATCTCCTCCATTTCCTCTTCGGAAATCGCCGCGATGTTCTTGCCTTTGATCCAAATCTCCCCGGAGCTCGGTTTCTCCAGACCCACAAGCGCCCGCAACAGCGTGCTCTTCCCGGATCCGGAGCCTCCCAAAATCACCAGCGTCTCGCCGCGCTTCACGTCAAACGTGATGCCGTGCAGAATCTCGACCTCGCCATAACGCACGCGCACGTCGCGCAGAGAGATCATCTCCTGCGAATCGCGCGAATCGCTGTCTTCCATTTCCATTGGCAATCCCTGACCGCCTAGCCCTGACTCACAAAAAAGAACAATCCCGTGAACACCAGGTCCACCAGCACTACAAGGAAAATCGACATCACCACAGCCCGCGTGGTTGAGCGACCGACCTGCTCTGCGCCTGCTCCCGTCAAAAAACCCTCCTGGCACCCGACCGCCGTAATGGTAATCCCAAACATCACGCTCTTCACGAGTCCCGTCATGATGTCGCGTAGGAACAGTGAATCCAGGGACGCTTGAATATAGCGCCTGAATGTAAAGCCGGCCTGCGCCACGCCGAACAGGGATCCTCCCAGAATGCCCAACGCGTTCGCCCATATCGTAAGGCAAGGCAGCATGACAATCATGGCCAGAAATTTCGGCGCGACCAAAAAACGGATCGGGCTGATCGCCATCGTTTCCAGCGCGTCGATCTCCTCCGTGACCTTCATGGTGCCGATTTCCGCCGCGAAAGCTGACCCCGAACGCCCAATAACCACAATGGCCGTGATCAGCGGACCCAGCTCGCGCGACATCGATATCGCCACGGCCGTGGCCACATAGTTCATCGCTCCAAATCGCCGCAGCTCATACGCGGCCTGTAGTGCGAGGATCAAGCCTATAAAAAATGTGATGAGAGAGAGAATCGGCAAAGCCCGGACACCAACGTCCATGGCCTGCGACACGGCACGCTGCAAACGCAGCGGTTTGCCCTGCCACGGCGCGACAACCGTGTAGTAGGCCGCGCGGCCACCAAGCACAGCGAGAGATCCGACATAGGCAAGCCCATTCGTGACGCTCCCGCCAATTTGTGAAACCAATTGCATCTCTATTGCTCACAAGGCCCGCGGCCGTAAACAAAAACTCTCAGACCGCCAGCGCTTCTTCTTCTTTATCGTAAATCTCAAAAATCTTCAGCAAACGGGAGAGCTGCAAAACTTCCCGGACCGAGGTGCTCAATCCAATCAAAATGAGGCGTGACCCGACATCCCGAGACGCCTTCAGGGCTTCGACCAATGAGGCCACGCCGGAACTATCGATATATCTCACTTTACTAAGGTTTATCACCACGCGCGGCACACGATTCTCCTTCACTTCGCGCAGGAAGGCCTTACGAACCGCCGGCGTGTTTCCCAGATCGATGTCTCCCGACAAATCGACAATAACGGTTTTATCAACTTTACGGCTGGAAATCTCCATCGTATTCTCTCCTCAAGCCCTTACGAGGTCACATCCTGTTTCGGCGCATGAATGTATTTGACCAAGCGGAGACGGTTGCTCTCCTTCGCGCGCGTGTATTCGACAATATCCATGCCTTGTTGAATGAAGTGCAGCCCCAGTCCGCCCGCCTTTACTTCCTCCAACGCGCGCATGCACATTTGCTCTGGCTTGATCGCTGGTCCGCGGTCGCAAATCAGGATTTCGAGCCCCTCGGCAGTATTCGAACCGTCACGCTGAACGGGACGTTTAGGAATCACTCGTTTTGGATTAGGGTGTCTGTGAATAGAGTTGATGATCAACTCGATCGGCCTATCTGCTCGCCCACAATACGCATGTCGGATTATGTTGGTGAGCGCTTCATCGACCGCGCGGGTGACCGCCCTGCAATCCTCCGGGGAAAACCCGAACGATTCTGTCAATCGTTCGATTGCGCCGCGCACCGCACAGAGCAACGCAGGATTGCTCGGCAACTCCAGCCTCAACAGCAAACCGCCCTTCGAGCGGCTGTTACGCTGCTTGCCACCATTTCTGCGTTCTAGGTGAGTGATTTTCATGCCACACTCTGGGCTCGCCCTTGGGACCGACGAACTGCAAGCCGGGATCAATCTCCGCAAAACTCATCCGCAACTTACGGACACGCAATGCAATAACTCTCTCGCAGCCCTCTTCGAACCACCCCGACGCAACGCGCATGGCAAATGTTCTCGGAAGGCCGCTCCCAGCAGCCACGCAGAATTGATGCTGATCAGGTGGTCTTCAGGTTTAAGCTGGGTCTTGCTTTCGTTACTCTAAGCGTTTGATAGCCCTTCTTGCAATCCCAAGCATGTCCTTTTGATGCCCGGCGCAAGACTTTTGATTCATCGAGCCTGCCAAGGCGAGGCTCCTCAGATCGCCGGGTTTCCCGAATGCAATCTTGGGAATCGCAAGCGAATTCTTGAATCGAAGTGACTCCCTGGACCAAGAGGACTTGGGCTAAGATAGCGGTCCATTTGCAAGCCAAAGCCGCACCGGCAGACTGTGGCGTTGCATCAAACACCCATGCGCATCCTCCTACTAAACCTCGCCGCAACCTCTCTTGAAGCCGTAAACCAGGCCTTGGCCGGGCAAGGCTATGAGATCGCCACAGACAGCGGCTTGACTGTCGACGAAGTGCTGGCGCTGTCTCCCGAAGTTCTAGTGACGGAAGCCACGCCCTCCGACTTGAGCTGCTGCGGGCTCATCACCCAGCTCAA
The DNA here is from genome assembly GCA_003223295.1 of Acidobacteriota bacterium. GTDB lineage: Bacteria > Acidobacteriota > Terriglobia > Acidiferrales > UBA7541 > Acidiferrum. Next base: position 5,748 of record QHYM01000332.1, read on the forward strand.
GTCCCAGCCAGAGACTGGCCCATCGCTCAAAGTCCTGATGATCGTCCACGGAGGCGCTTTGGAGAGAGCCCGTGCCCTGGATCTCGGCACGGACGACGTCATTTCCTTTCCCTTCGATCCCGCGGAATTCGCCGCCCGAGTTAGAACTCAGTTCCGCGAGCGCAAGCCGGAAGAAGAACTGAAGACGATGCTCAAGTACGCCGTCCAGAGAGAGCGCTACGCCGACATCGCCGTGGAATCCCTGAGCTCCGGAACCGTGCGTAAACGGCACTTCTGGTTGCTTCCGGCGCTTTTTGCGCTCAGCGCCGTGGCGGTTCTCTCGGCAGTGTTCGTAGGCATTTCGACGCATCGCAGCCGCAAGGACGCGCTCCAGCTGCGCGCGGAAATCGCGCGCTTGAATAGCAGCTTGCAACCGCAAGGTGATCTGCTGCGTCGCGCCGAGCAAACACGCGGCTCTCTTGACGCAAACTCGCGTTCCGCCTCCGCGACGCGCGATTCTTTGAAGGCTCAATCGGAGGATCTCCGCAAGAAAGTAGCCGCCTCGGATGGCGCGGATGCCGATTCCCTGAAGCGGCAGCTTTTGGAAACGCAGAATCGTCTCGCCCTGCTGGAGAAGGAGGGCAAAGCTGCGGAGACCGTTGTTCACAAATATGGGCCAAGCGTTTGCTTGCTGCATGTCGTGGTGGAATTTGTGGATAAGCAATCAGGACAGCCGCTCCTGATAGCGCTGGACGCCAATGGTAAACCCCAGGTCGACGACAAGGGGATGGCCCAGCTCGACGTGGGTGGCACCGGGCCTCATCTCCAGATCGACGCTTTCGGCACTGGCTTTCTCGCAGGGCCCGATGGAACCATTCTGACGAATCATCACGTTGTCGAACCTTGGTGGCATGACGATGAAGTGAAGCAGCTTCTCGACCACGGCGTAGATCCCCTTGTTTTGTCCTACGACGCTTACTTTCCCGGAAAGCCTGCCGCCATCCACGCCAAGCTTGATCGAATTTCAACAAAGGCGGACGTTGCGACGTTGAAACTGGAAGGCCCCGTGCCTGCTCATGCCGAGCTACTGGAACTTGATGATCGAAACGAGGCTAGCGTGACGGGAGAGCCCGTGGTCCTGATCGGCTACCCTACCGGCGTGGAAGGCATCCTGGCCCGGGCTGGTTCAGAGACTGCGCAGAAGATTGTCGGCGGAACTCAAAATGTCAGCCAGGTCATGTCGCAAATCGCTTCGCAGCAGCTCGTCCGGCCGACCACCACGCAAGGACATATCGGCGACGTGCTGAAGGACAAGATTGTTTACGATGCGGCGACCACGTCCGGCGGTTCCGGTGGCCCGCTCTTCAACAGCAGCGGAAAAGTGATTGGAATAAACTTCGCCGTGCTCAAGGACTTTGGCGGCTCCAATCTTGCCGTCCCCGTCAGATTCGCCAAGGACCTGCTCAAGTAATCTCAAACTCGTAGTTGCCTTAACGCCTGGCGATTAGCTACCACAGGCCGTCCCCGGTTTGACCGCGCGTGGAGCGCGGCGAAGGTGTGACCTTCGCCACCGGTTGCGAGCAGGCAGCGGGATAGCCGATATTCGCCGCGGCAGAGGGGCCCAATCGTTCGCACAGTTGCGCCAGATAGAGGCTTGCGGGGGCGACTTGCGTACCCAGCGAGTCATACACACCGTTGGCAACGGGCGTGCTGCTCCCGGGTTGTGCTTCCGTCAGGACCGTGCCTGTACATCCGATGCAAAAATTGTTCGCGCCGGGGGGTTGCTGAATCAGGAATGTCGTGGCGCTAGTGTTCCAGGCTACTCCCCAACCGGCATCCCACCCCTGCCCCGAGCCCAAGATCCCGCGATCGGAATAAGCCACGCCGGCCTTATCTGCGGTATGCGAGTTTGGAAAATTGCAGTTGTCGCAGAGCAGCCCGGTGGCCCAGCGTTGATGCGGGTCGAAGCCGCGGTCGTCGGCGAAGAAGTTGAGCAGCACCACTGGTCCTGTGACTCTGGACTGCGTCACAGCCGCCCAGGTGTTGCCCTTCCCGGTGACTGAGCACTTGTTCGCCAGGATTTGAGTACCGCTGAGGGCGAAGTCTGCCGGGCCATCCCCGGTGTGCTGCACGGTGTGCTGGACGTTGACGCTGTCGAGGGTCATCTGTTTGACGTTCCCGCTGACCGTAACGGTGTTTTGCGTGTCTTGAAATGTGATATTGCGCGCCCAAACGTTAATCGCCGCGCCCACCGACAAACCAGTGAATTGCGGTTGTGTGATATCCACATTGATGGGGTGGGCGATTATCGTCAGATTCTCCACGCCTATTTCAGAGATGCGTCCTGGGAATACATACTTCGCCAGCGTTCCGCCCGGCGGATTCAAAAACTGCGCATCGAAGTTATCGGTGAGCGCAACATCAACCGTGATCTGGTTGCCGTTGATCGCCGCAATGCTGCGGTCCGTGGTAATCGTCGAGCCTGCCGATATCCAGGTTTGTGGCTCGCCGTTACGGACCAACGTGTCCATGCCCATGAAATGGATCCACGCCGCCGTGACTGGGCGGCGAATCAGGATCGTGTCTCCCACTTTGAAGGAGGAGGCGTCGGCAACATTAAAGGAAGTGGTGCCCGAAGGAACATAGGAATCGGTCATAGCCACTGAGGCGCCGATGGTCTGCGCCGACCCCGAACCTGCAATCCTGAGAAACAAAAATGGGGCGCCCGTCATGTTGATAACAGTCTTAGCGGAATCGCTGCCGCGCAGCTCGACGCCACTCGCGGCGATGGTGAGCGTGCTGCTGACGGTATAGGTTGCCGGGTTTAACAAAACCGCGCCGCGGAAACCACGGCTGTCAGGCAACAGCGTCGAGACCTGGTCGATGGCGGCCTGGATGTGGGCCGTGTCGTCGCCACCACTGGGGCTGACAGTCACCAGAACGGGGAGCACCGGCAAGCGCACGCCTCCGGCGTGGTAGCCCGCGTAGGAAAAGTCCATGATGCGATTGCCTCGGGCGTCTGGCGTGTAGCGCAGGTGCTGGTCCTGCCCGATATACACCCAGCTAGAGGTTGCCTGCGCGAAAAGCGTGGAAGCCGTGAAGAATAACATGCAAAGCATCCGCAAGAGCATGGTGGCGTTCTCCATGGTCGACCGTCCTTCTGGTTCCATTGACTGGCGGGAAGCTCCGCGATGCTTGCTTCTTGGTAGCGGCTGCTTCCAAAACGCGCCCGGCGATCGTGTCGCCCGAGCGCGCGGCATAGGCACATTGAAAATAAATGGCAGAGAAAAGGAATTCAACATAAAAAAGTGTAATTTCATTTGATGAAATACAGATTTGACGCGGGATACCCGCGGAATCGCCTATCCCCTCCCGCGTGCCTTGGAGGGTAGTGCCCGTCACTTTTTTAGGGCTACTAACTATTTATAGACATCCAAAGACTCTGACACGCGCTTGTAATCTCCCCCAGTTATCTACCTTGGGCCCGCTAATCCTCACACCAAGGAGAAACTATGTACCTGTTGCATTCCGGTTCGAATAAGCGGCGGCTCCGCAGTTCCGTCTGCGCTTCGCTAGTCGCCTGCTCGCTGTTGTTGTACACGCCCGTCGCTTTTGCCGCTCCCCAAAACGGCAAAGTTCCCGGCGCTCGTGAAACCGCCAGTCCCATTAAGCATGTCATCATCATCGTGGGAGAAAACCGCAGCTTCGACCACGTCTACGCCACTTACGTGCCTCACAATAACGGCGAAAAAGTGAATAACCTTCTCTCCGAAGGCATCGTCAACGCCGACGGAACGCCCGGCCCGAATTTCGCTCAGGCTCAACAATTTCAAGTCACCACTGCGCCCAATAACGGGAAATACTTCATCAACGCCTTGGATGCGGAAAAGACCCTATACGCCACGCTTCCTCCACCCGATCTCGCGGGAACTCCGCCCGTCTCAGCTCTTTCCTTCATCCTTCAAGTTCCTGGCGGGGATCCTGGCTTGCCCGCAGCCGACCAATTCCTGTTCGGCACCGGCGGCACGGGCCTCCACGTTCCGTCTCCCTTCGTTGGACCGGATACACGCATCAGCAATGTGAACAACCTTCCGCCAGGGCCTTTCCAAATGACCGGGCCGACGATGCCCTACGACGCTTTTACCGGGGACACCATCCATCAGTTCTTCCAGATGTTTCAGCAAGTGGATTGTGATGGGAACCGTGGCACTCGCGCGAACCCCACCGGCTGCCTGCATGATCTTCAATCCTTCACGACCACAACCTACTCGACGCCGCCAAGCGGGACGCCACACGACACTGGCCAAACCATGGCGTTCTTCAACGTTCAGCAGGGCGATGCTCCGCTCTTCAAGCAGCTCGCCGACCAATTCACCATGAGTGGTAATTATCATCAGCCGGTTATGGGCGGCACGGGCCCCGACAGCATGTACATCGGCTTTGCTGACTACGTTCCCTTCTCTGGCGTCAACGGCAACGCCGCAGCGCCTCCCGCCAATACCATCTATAATCCCGACCCGCAGCCCGGAACGCTGAACCTGTACACCAAGCGCTCGGTCTACTTCAATTGCTCCGATCCCTCAGCGCCGGGCATCCAGCCGATTCTGACCTACTTGAGCAGCCTCCCGTATTCCGTCGACTCCAAGTGTGACGCTGGTCGCTTCTATCCCGCCGTCAACCACGGCCAAGGTTTCAATCCCGACGGCGTCCCGACCAATCCCGCTACAAATATCCCGCCGACCAATATGCGCTCGATTGGCGACGAATTGAACGAGAAGGGCATCTCCTGGATCTACTACGGCGGCGGCTACAATCTCTCCGTCGCGCACAATCCCATCAACGGCTACTGCACCATTTGCAATCCCTTCGAATATGAATCCAACTTCCCGGCTCAGCGCGCCGACCACATGCGCGACGTTACCGACCTTTTCAGCGACCTGAAAAACGGCACGCTTCCCGCCGTCTCGTTCGTCAAGCCCGACGGCGCCTTGGACGGCCATCCCAATTCCTCTAAGCTCGGCCTCTTCGAAGCCTTCACAACAAACATTATCGACCTCGCCCAAAGCAACCCTGGCCAATGGGCCTCAACGGCCATCTTCATCACCGTCGATGAAGGCGGCGGCTATTACGACAGCGGCTTTATTCAGGCGCTGGACTTCTTCGGCGATGGCCCGCGCATTCCGCTCCTCGCTATCTCGCCGTTTTCCCGAGGCGGCCATATCAAGCACTCTTACGGCGACCATGCTTCCCTTGTGAAGTTTATCGAGCGCAATTGGGGTCTTTCTCCCCTTTCCAGTCGCAGCCGCGACAATCTTCCTAATCCTCAATTCGACGAAAACAACCCGTACGTTCCCCATAACATGCCGGCTCTCAGCGACCTCTTTGACATGTTCAACTTCCGCTCGGACAACGCGCGCAGCGACGTTGATAATCCTTAAAGTCACTCGGACCGTTGTTAATCCGCGTTTCTCGTGAATGTTCGAGCAGGCTTGGGGCGCCCGTCGCAGCGGGCGCCCTCATTTCTTGGTTGGTGGCGTGGTCACGCCCACTTCTTCCTGATCGGTAGTCGCGTGACGAAGACTCCGCTAAACGACAGGCGGGCGCCGCTTGCCGACATTCGTCGCCTGTTCGAAGGCATAGCCTATTTGCAGCACGCCCCAATCGTCGTTGTGTCGGCCGACAATCTGCACCCCGATCGGAAGCCCGCTCTCAGAAAACGCGCAAGGAACGCTCATCGCAGGATTCCCCACCGTCGAGATGTAATAAGCAGATTTCATCCATGCAATGTAGTTTTCCATCTTTACGCCCGCAATTTCCGTCGCGTAATGCGTCCTCACGTCAAACGGCAAAACCTGATTGACCGGCAGTACAAAAAATTCGTACTTGTCCATGAACTGCCGCATGCGCTGATACAACTCCGTCCGTTTGGCTTCCGCGCGCGACAGTTGCGGCCCGGTGAGCTTGCGCCCTTCCTGCACATGCCAGTGGACGTATTCGTTCAGTTTGTCCGCGTTCGCTTCCAAAATGTCGCCGAAGCTGAGTTCAACTGACCAATGCCGCCACATAACGAAACATTCGTTCGCATCCTTGAAATCGGGCTCGGCCTCTTCCACGATGCAGCCTAGTGATTCCAACACTTTGCGCTGTGCTTTGACGGCGTCACGCACCGCAGGCTCCCACGGAAGCCCCAGGTCCTTGAACATGGCCACGCGAACGCCCTTGAAATCGCGTCCCGCCAACGAGTTCGCAAATTGGCTGCCAGGCTGGTCAATGGAAATCGGCGAGCGCCGATCAAACCCGGCCAGCACGCTCAAGAAAAAAGCGCAGTCACTCACATTGCGCGCCACGGGACCGCCAACGCTCAAGGTGAACCATCCCAGAGTCGTCGGAGGATTCGGCACGCGCCCAGGCGAAGGGCGAATGCCAACCACGTTGCAAAAATTCGGCGGGTTCCGCAGCGAACCGCCCAAGTCACTGCCGTCCGCGAGCGGCACCATGCCGCACGCCAGCGCAACCGCGCCGCCACCTGTGCTTCCGCCACAAGTCTTGGTCAGATCGTAAGGATTCAGCGTCGGCCCGAAAACAGGATTGAACGTTTGCGAACCCAGGCCCCACTCCGGCACATTGGTTTTGCCGATGACAATAGCGCCTGCTTTTTTCTCGCGCTCGACCACCAGACAATCCTCATTCGGAATATCTTTCGCGTGCAACGGAGATCCGTGTGTCGTTCGAATGCCCTTGGTAAGGTGCAAATCTTTCACGCCCACAGGAAGACCATGCAGCGGGCCAAGCCAATTCCCTTTCGCGATGGCTTCGTCCGCGGCCAAAGCCTGCGCCATCAACTGTTCTTCCGGAACCAGCGTGACAATCGCATTGACCTTGGGATTGACACTCGCGATTTGCCGGAGATGCGCTTGCATCACCTCCCGCGCTGAAAGTTTTTTCTGCCGGACAAGGTCCGCCATCTGCCGCGCGCTCATAAAGCAAATGTCTGAGGCCGACCCGTCGGAGAGACCAGAACCCGCTCGGTCGCGCGTCACGGAATCATCCGCATTCGGGGAATCAAGATGCGCCGCTGACGAAACGTGAGGCGCAATTGCTGCGCCAACCGCGGTCGTCGTCCCAATCTTGAGGGCTTCGCGGCGACTGATTCTCTCGGGCATGGGGATGCTTTATAGCGCAAGAGCTATTCACCCGCCAGCATTTCTTTGGCAAGGGAGAGCGCCCGCTCTGCCGACGCCGCGTCACTCAAGCGGCCGCGCGCGAAATCGCGCGTTCCGCCACCCTTCCCGCCGAATTTCTCGAATGTCTGTTTGAGCAAAGCATTCATGTCTTTTCCCACGGCAGGGTGCTGCGCAAAGAGTAGGTCCCCATCATCCGCCGAGCCCAGCAGCGCCACGGTTTTCTCGGTCTTCGCGATCGCCGTGCCGAAGAAACCGAGATACTCTGAGGGAACATCTTCGAAAACCCGCGACACTACACGCAAACCGTTCGAACCAGTCGCAGCAGATTGTAGCGCCAGTGCAGCCTCCGCATTCGCCAGGCGCTCCAGCACCACGCGAATCTTTTTGAAATTCGAGTCGCGCTCCGCCAGCGCCCGCGCAGCGGCAGAAACTATCTCTTCGGGAGCGCAATTCAATTTCTCTCCAACCTGCCGCCGCAGTTGAAAATCACGCCTCGCTGCCTGTTCGGCTCGCCCCCCGCAGACAAACTCCACGCGCCAATCCTGCCTGATTTTCGTGCACCCGCGCACCAGCACTATCCCGATCTGTCCCGTGCTTTGCACGTGCGTGCCCCCGCACGGCTGTAGCTCCACGCCCTCAATCTCAATGGCGCGCAGCACGCCGCTGCGCTCCACTTCTTTTCGCACGCCCAGCCGCGACAACTCCTCCGCCGTTCCATAGCGAATCCGCACGGCGCGGTCGTCAAAGATAATTTGATTCGCCGCGCGCTCCGCGCCTTCCAAAACTTCCTCCGAAGGTTCCGGCCCCCGCACATCGATCGTGCAAACCTCAGCCCCCAAATGAAACGAAACCGTGGGCCGTCCAAAACGCTCCTGGAACATTGCTGACAGCAGGTGCTGTCCCGTGTGCTGTTGCATGTGATCGAAGCGCCGCGGCCAATGGATGCAGCAATTCACGTCCGGATGCGACGGCTTTCGATCGACCAGGTGCAGTATCTCCTCACCTTCGTCGCGCACATCCAGTACGTTCGCGTCGCCAATTTTTCCCAAATCGTTAGGTTGCCCGCCCGAAGTGGGATAAAAAGCGGTGCGGTCCAGCATCAGGCCCCAGGCAGTTCCCGTAATGCCCGAGCTCACGTCCGGGGGAAGCACTTCGCAATAGACGACGCGCGCTGTAAATTCCTTCTGGAACGAATCGTCGTAATACAATCTGCGCGTCGCCACAGGACACGAACCTCCAGATTCTCTTGCACCGTAGGAATCGGTGCCTCACGATTCGCAATTGTCGAATTCGCTCTTCAAGTCTCGAATTCCGAATTTCAAGTTTCGAATTTCGAGCTTTGACTGTCGACTGTTAGCTGTGAACTGTCCCCTGCAGCGCCTTCTGCCACGCTTCCGAGTATTTGTACCCCGTTCCGGTATTGAACAGAACCACGGTCTCCTGCAGTTTGATCCATCCCGAGGCAGCGAGTTTCCGCGCAGCAACCACGGTTGCGGCTCCCTCCGGCGCCGCGAGCACACCTTCGAGCGAAGCCAGTTCCCTTCCCGCGTGCAGCATCTCGTCGTCACTCACCGCGATGGCGGTTCCTTGGGTCTGGCGCAGCATGCTCAGGATCAACTGATCCCCCAGCGGTCCCGGAACGCGCAATCCGGAAGCAATCGTCGCCGCATTCGGGAAAAATTGCGCCGAGTTCTGGCGCGCCTCCCACGCTCGCACAATGGGTGCGCAACCCGAGGCTTGCACCGCCACCATGCGCGGCCGCTCGGCGCCAATCCATCCCATCTCCTGCATCTCATCGAAAGCCTTGCACATCCCGATCAAGCCCACGCCGCCGCCCGTGGGATAGAAAATGACATCCGGCAGCTTCCCGCCAAATTGCTCCCACAGCTCATAGCCCATGGTTTTCTTGCCTTCCACGCGGTACGGCTCTTTCAGCGTGGAGACGTCGTACCATCCCTCGCGTTCCTTATGCTCGGCCACGTACTTCCCGCAATCCGAAATGAGGCCGTTCAGCTTCACCACCTTCGCCCCAAACGCCTGGCACTCCATCACATTTGCCGAAGGCGTATCCGCAGGCATCACGATCACCGCAGGAATCCCCGCCGCCGCCGCGTACGCCGCTAGCGCGCCTCCCGCATTGCCCGCGGTCGGAGCCGCTAAGGCCTTCACGCCCAGCCGCTTCGCGCGCGTCACCGCCGCTGTCATGCCCCGCGCTTTGAATGATCCCGTAGGGTTCAGCCCTTCGTCCTTGACGTACAGGTTTTCGAGATGTCCCGTCCCGCAAGGCATCCCCGCGCCCAGGCGCTTCACGTGCACCAAGGGAGTCATTCCCTCGCCTAGCGAAATAGGAGGGTCGTCAGGAAGCACTTCCGCGTAGCGCCACAGGTTTCGCGGCCGGCTCTTCAGCGCCTCCAGCGTCAGCGTCTTTGCGGCCTGCCGCAAATCGTACCGCGCTAGGAGCGGTTTCCCGCACGCACACAAGTGTTGCTCCACGGACGCGTCATACTTCTTCCCGCACGCCGAGCATTCCAATTCCACGATGTTTGAAGTCTGCGACGCACTTTGCAACGGTTGCGGCATGGTCTTTGTAGTGGCCGACCTTCAGGTCGGCGCCTTTCCCCTTGTGGCGGCAGCTTATGCGGCCGCCTCCGCTATTGTAGGGGCATGATATATCGTGCCCTCACCCAGCCTCCTTGTAAATATCGCTGCAATGCATTTTAATAAGGCACAATTTTTCCAAACAGGTGTCCTATGCCTTTTGATACCAGCAAACTCAAAGATGTTACTTCGACCGTGCGCGACGTCCTTCTCCTCGGGCTCTTCATACTTCTCCTCACCTGGCCCAAATTCATTAACGATCGCCTCGCCACGGCAGGCTTCACCAAAGGCTCGATTGCAGGGTTCGAGTGGGAAACGCAGCTCAAGTCTTCCACAGAGCAGACCAAAGCCGCGGGAGAGACCGTTCAGAAGGCCAATGAAAACTATTCGGACCTCGTCGCCAGGCTCAATGACCTCGAACACAAAGTTACCGACCCGGCGATAAAGTCCGAGGTAAAGAGTCTTGGGCAGGCCGCCGAAAGGTCACGACTCGAAATAGAGACCGCCGACAATACTCTCAAGCGCAGCCTCGCTACGCAGCAACAGATTGTTGCCTCCATTGCTCCTTCTTCCGTGGCCGACACCGGATGGATCTTCGCCGGAAGGCTCACCGAAGACAAAACCGCCTGGGACCCTGCCGATCCGCCCACGGTTAGCCCCTCGCCCCTTTCCTTTTCGCCCGGCACGAGACTTACCGTCCATGATGACGTGTACCTTCGCGCCGACGCCCCGACCAACGCGCATACGGTTGGCCAGATCTTGGGTGTCGCTCGCGCTGGCGACCAATTGGAAGTCCTCGCCCAGGATCCCTCCCACTTCCGGCGTGGTGGCTGGTTCGTATGGCTCAAGGTCCGCCGCCTCTAGTCCCGCCGACCTCATCCCGCCCGCCCTCCGAGAATTAGCATCGAGAAACCAGGCAAACCAAGAATCTTGGAACCGACGAGTCGGACGAAGTTTATCTGGGCGTGTACGAGAACGAGTGCTCTGCTGCAAGCTAAAGTAGTCGTGCTGACGTCAGATGGGCCAGATGACATGAAACGCCGGTTCATGATCAGCCCGGAACTATAGCCAGACGGGAGCACCCTTGACGCGAATGAGACGCTCGGGCCCCGCATCCCTTTGGAGTTTGGTTCACCAAAGGGTGCGGGTTTTGAATCTGCTTTTTTCCTGATGCGACGTTAGCATCTCTCTCAATCGCAGCACGTGTCGCCCCGTAGCCCCTCAATCCCTTCCTTCGCGATGATCGGAACCATGATCAGGGCCGCTAGGGGGTCCGCCCACCATAAGTTCAACGCCGCATTGAGCAGTAAGCCGCCCAGCAGGATAGCCGAAAGGTACGTGCAGAATTCGGTTTGTTTGGCATCGGCATGCAGCGCGGCGCTTTTCAACTGCGCGGCCACGCGCCGCTTCGCGCGGGAAAGCAAAGGCATAACGACCAGGGAAAAACAGGCGAGAACGATTCCAGGAAGGCTATGTTCAGGGGCCCTTTTCGCCAGTAACGTGCTCACCGCTTCGTAACTCACGTAAGCCGCCAGCGCAAGGAAGCAGACGCCCACAATCCTAAGCGTCAGCTTCTCGATTCGCTCCCGCTGCTGCGTCTCCGCGTCCAGGGACAACCGCCACAGTAGCGCACCGCCAGATGTGACTTCGATGAAACTATCCACGCCGAAACCGACGAGGGAAATGCTGCCGGCAAACGCTCCGGCCAGCACGGCAACAACTCCTTCCAGGCAGTTCCAGCCAATGGTGAAGTACTCCAGCCTCCTTCCTCGCTGAACCATCGCATCGCGGCCTAGCGCCAGTTCCGTCATCCACACGAGAATAGCAGCCCCGCGTCGAATTCCCCATGCCGATTCATTGCGCCCGCGGGTTCTAAACCGCGCGTTTTGATGTGGGGTCTTTGACTTTGCTTTCCTCTTATTCCTCTCCCGAATTGAAACGCATTCGATGCCAAGTGCACTACTTGCTAGCAGTTCGAGGTACGGAATCAACCATGAGTCCCGACGATGCCATAGACCGAATTCTTGAACTTTCAGCCGAGGCCCACACACAAAGACGCGAAACTACTGAGAACCCCACCGCGTTTCACAAATTGACGGGAGCCGTATTAGCCTACGGCCAGGCACTGGACCTCCTAACAAGACTTCGTAAGGAGCCCTACTGGAAGCAAAGAAGTCCAGGTGCTGCGATGACCGCACTCGGCTACTCCTCTCTCCCTTCAACTTCATAAGCGCTATGCCCGGCGCCAACAGGAGTTAGGTTCGACTCCCTCTTGCAGCAAATCCGTGTGAACGCTGGTGGAGCACCTTGACGCGACGAGACGATCTCTATTCTTTACCCTGAGCCTCGAAGGGCTTACCCTGCTTACCCGATCTTAGAGGAGAGCCTCGAAGGGTAACTGCCACCGTCCCCTGCGCGCCCGCCCCGCAGTCCCTGAAAACCGCGCGCTAGAAGTCCATCCCGTCGACAACCACTTATCACCGAGTTTGTCCCCTCTTTCTCCTCCAGAAACTCCCGCCTTTTTAAGCTGCCGGAACTTGGATGATTTGGAATCCTAGGCTGGTGGCTTTCCACTTGAGATACTTGATCTGTAACTGCCTGTGGTGGGCCTGGTAGAACTCCGCTCCTCGGTCCACGTATGGCATCCCGCAGCGCAGCATGCGGACCAGTCGGGCCAGCTTAGCCGCCATGGCCTTGGTCGCCACCGCCGCCCCCAGCTTGGTTTTCAGTCGGCGGAACTGCGCTCCTAGATAGGTGTTGCTCTTATCCGGGCTCGCGACGGCGAACTTCCGCTACAATGACAGAATGGCTGTGCGACTCATTGCGCTGGACATTGACGGCACGCTGCTGGATAGCCGCTGGCAGGTTTCTGACGCCAACCGCACGGCGATCGCCGAAGCCGCACGCCGCGGCATTGAAGTGGCGCTGGTCACCGGCCGACGCTACGATTTCGCCATGCCCGTGGCGCGCCAGCTCCACGCCCCGCTCACCCCTTTACCGCTAACAATGATTGTGAACAACGGCGCCTTGGGCGGAACTGCGCTCCTAGATAGGTGTTGCTCTTATCCGGGCACGCGACGGCGAACTTCCGCTACAATGGCACAATGGCTGTGCGACTCATTGCGCTGGACATTGACGGCACGCTGCTGGATAGCCGCTGGCAGGTTTCCGACGCCAACCGCACGGCGATCGCCGAAGCCGCACGCCGCGGCATTGAAGTGGCGCTGGTCACCGGCCGACGCTACGATTTCGCCATGCCCGTGGCGCGCCAGCTCCACGCCCCGCTCACCCCTTTACCGCTAACAATGATTGTGAACAACGGCGCCTTGATTCGCTCGAACGATGGCCGCACGCATTTGCGGCACCTGCTTACCCAGCGCGTCGCCGAGCAGCTTCTCCATCTGACGAAGCCCTGGCGGGAAGGCGCAGCGGTCATCTTTGACCGTCCGCTCGAAAACCAGTTGATGCTCGAGCGGCTTGATCCCGACGATTCCCTTCGTTACGCCTATTACTCACGAAACAAAGAATTTATCGGCCTCGCGAATCCATTGGAAACCTGCTTGACTGAAGACCCCATCCAAGTAATGCTGTCCGGGAAGGTCGCGCCCATGCGCGAGGCGGAGCGTGCCTTGCGCGGTGCGCCGTTTGCGGAAAAGTACGCGCTGGCCGTCACCATGTATGAGACCAGAGACTTCGCCATGATCGATGTGCTCAATCCGGTTTGTTCGAAAGGCGCTTCGCTCGCGGAATGGGTCACGCTGCGCGGCTTCGCGCGCGAAGAAGTCATGGCCATCGGCGACAATCACAACGATTTGGAAATGCTCACGTTTGCGGGCATTCCTGTGGTGATGGGAAACAGCGTACCGGAATTGAAGACCTACGGCTGGCATGAGACCGGCACGAACGATGAGAATGGCGTTGCCCGCGCCATCGAACAATTTGCTTTGCGCGAGGCCACATCATGCACCTGAAGAGCCTCGCCCAGGATGCAGGTAGCGCAGTCACTCGTGCCTGTGCACCAAGACTTTGCCGGAAGAGCGCTTTTGGTGGAACAGGCATTCTTGCCTGTCCCGAATTCCGTCTTGCGATGAGGATCGCCGCATTCTTGCTGTTGGTCTTGCTGGCGGTTTCCGGTGCGCGCGCCGAATATATTGTTCTGCGCAGTGGGCAACGCCTCCACGTAACGGGTTATCAGCTTCTCGATGACAAGTATCGCCTGCAACTGCAAGGCGGTTGGTTGGATGTCCAAACCGCGGACGTCGTGTCCATCGAGCCGGAAGAAGTGTTTACACCCGTCCCCGCGCAGCCCCCCGCCGCCCCCGCAGCCGCCATGTCGCCGTATCACGAACTGGTAGCCGCGGCTGCTTCGCGCTACGGCGTGGATGCCGAGCTCATTACCAGCGTGATTGCCGTGGAATCCAATTTTGACCCGAAGGCTGTTTCTCGCAAGAATGCGCGCGGCTTGATGCAGTTGCTGCCGGAAACGGCGGCGCGCTTCGGGGTGAAGGATGTTTTCGATCCGGCGGAGAATATCGACGCCGGGACGCGCTATCTGCGTGACCTGCTCCAACTGTACAACAACGACCTGACGCTCACGCTCGCCGCCTACAACGCCGGGCCCGATAATGTGCAGAAATACGGCCGCGTGCCGCCCTTCTCCGAAACGGTTTCGTATGTGAAGCGGGTCAAGCGCAACTATGAAAAAGGCAAGTCCGCTGCTCCGCCCAAAACCGCAACTCCCAAGACCGCCGCAACAGATCCTCCGCCTCCCAGTGCATCCGCAACATCGCCTTCGCCGCCCGCACCCACGGGGCCTTCTTCACCCCAAGGCAAAGCGCCGGAGTAAACCGGCGCTGCCCCAGAAGATGGCGTCAGAAATGAATGGCGACACCGAGGGAGGCTCGCGTGCAATTCAGCGTCTGACCGGAATTGTGCAAGCCAACGTAGTCTACTTGGGGACGCAAATAGATCCGCGGAAGTATGCCGATATCCACGCCGCCGCCAACGCTGAAAGCTAGTTGGTTAGAGGAAAGTCCTCCGCCGCTAAGACGCGAGCCGCCGACCAGACCTTGAACGAACGGATTGATTCTCGTGGGGTTGCGAAAAGTCAGGCGCGGGCCAAACATATACGTGTATGTATTCAAGGAAACTCCGCCCGGAGAGGCATGATAGGCGCCGAAATCACCAGCAATACCGAACCACCTGTTGGGGTTAAAGGCGATAGAACCGCTGACCCCGTTCTGGTTGATGCCGTTGGAATTGCCCAAGCGGAAGTAGGAGTAACTGCCGGAGACGTCCACGGACTGCGCGTGTAAGGGCAGGGCGAAGAGTATTAGGCCTAAGGCCAAGAAAAGCAGCTTTTTCATTATGTTCCATCCTTTCGGGGGACCACGAGAGTTCGGAACCTAAGCCGCCGCGACCTTTCAGCAGACGAAATAACCGTGCGCAGAGGCTTATCCTATTTTCAAGCCGTTAGGGCGGAAAATGGCCGAAAACAGGGGAAAGGGTTCTATGCCCGCAATACCAGCTAGGGCCCAAAAAAGTAGGATTGGGGCCGCCCGAAGGGTGGGACGAAGAATGTCTAACACCAGGGACGCTGGCAAGTCTATATTCTAGTAGCACATAAGGCTGAACTTCAGCTTCGTTTCATCTTGCGGAGGATTTATGACAATTCTGCACACGTTTTGGGGAATGAGGCGAGTTGGCAGCGCCGCGACCGCTGTGGCGCTGGCAGTGGCATTGGCGTGCACGGGGGGACAGGCTGGCGGACAAAAACGGCCGAAGGCAGAGACGAATTCAGGCCGAG
>QHYM01000333.1 GCA_003223295.1 Acidobacteriota bacterium
GCATACGTCCTCATGCCGGCTCCATTGCAGGCCGAGATTGTTACCAAGTACGCGTGGAGCGGGTGCCGAACAATGTCCCGCGCATAAAGCTTGTAGGAATCACCTTCGGGCGAAAGAATCACTGCGGACTCCAGCGGTCGGATTGTACTGGCCGTGCCGTGCGTCGCGAAATGCAGATAAGAGAACGCCGCTGGTCTTTCAGCGAGGAATCGAGAAGGGGTGGCTTTGGCTCCGGTGAGCACGGTGCGGCGGGGTGCAGGGAAATACTTTTCAACTAGGCCGGCCTCCTTCCCTGCCTGGGGAAGAGGAGGAAAATCCGGGCTCGCAAACAAAGCATCTCCCAGGAAAAGGAGATTCGGCGATTTGGGAGGAGTAGACAGCGGAGTCCGAGAGAGGAGCGACAGCGAGTTTGCGGTGACTACGGTGACGTCCTCGATCCAGTAGTGCGGTTTCTGTCCAGGCACGATCAACGCCTCGAAATTGAGTGAATTGAGGCTCCCGTCCGGAAGAATGATTACTCGCGAATTCTTCGGAATGAGTTTTTCGGCCGGCTGGATCAGCACCGCGTAAAGTTTCTTGCCATCCGCGTTTCCGGTTTCCAACGGGTCGCGAGGATCCGTAAAGGATTCAAGATAGGATTTCGCGGTGGGGCCGATTTCCGCGCTTCCCGGCAAAGGAAACAAAGAAACCTGTGTAGGTGTAATTGCCCAAAGATAGGACCGTTGCTCAGCGAGCCGGTAGAGGAGTAACGTCGCGTTCAGTCGCCGCGCGATTTCCTGAGGGTGGAAAGACGCTGGCTGTGCGGTCATTCCCTTGGACCCGGAGGAGAGTCCACGCTCCAGGGTCTGGGCGCGACTAAGGTCGGCAACTTTCAAGGCATCCAGAGGCCGACCCTGCGAAACGAGGAAACTCACGTACGCATCGTAGAAGCGAATTGCGCTCGACAGGAACGATAGTCGAAACTCTTCCTGTTCGATCTCTCTCCATACCTTTGAAATCGTCGAAATCGCTTCCTTGAATTCGCCTTCCGCAAGCACTGCCTTGCCTTGCGCGGCATGAATATTTGCCAGACCCGCTTGGGCTTCCCACCGAAGGGATGCCCTCGATTCTGGATCGCGGAGCAGTTCTGAGTAGCTGTGTTCTGCCCGCGAAAAATCTTGCGTCCGTGCGGCGACCTGAGCGGCGATTAGCCGCGTGTAGAGCTGTCTCTGATGGTTTGGCGCCGGAGTTTCTAGTCTTTCGGCCTCCGCAAGGTGTACTGCGGCTTCCCCGTATTGGCCCTTTTGCAGTGCGACCAGCGCGATCGTTTGTAGACACTCTATCTTTGTTCCGTCATCCTTCAACTGCTCCGTCAAAACGATAGCCCGCTGTGCGTCTGACGACGCAGCGGCGTAATTGTGTTGATCGTATTCAACGCCGGCAGCACTGTTTAGCCAATACGCTTGGTCCGTAAGCAGGCTGGCTTCTTGCGATGCTCGCTCTGCTCCGCGGAACTGCGAAAGTGCATTCACGAGATCTCCAATCTCGTGGTAGCTCCAGCCGATGTTGCCCAAGGTCTTTGCGGATGAAGCCCGGGCATTTAGAGCCTGAGAAAGCTGAAGAGACTTTTTGAACCAGTCTATCCCCTCGTCGTAATGCTCCTGCCACATCGCGGCGCGTCCCAGGCTTCCAGTGGCGTTGGCCTCCAAGAATGGTTGGTTGTTGTTTCTAGCGTGGGTCAACGCCATTTGAAAGGAGGAAACAGCCTCGCTGAACGCACCGCCTTCAACAGCAACACTGCCCTTTGCGAGGAACACTTCTCCCAGCAGCTGAGGCTGGCTCTTGGTCGCCATTTGCTCAGCATCGGCAAGAGATGTCCTCGATTGTTCGAATTGATGTAAGTAGCCTTGAGCAATCGCCCGGCAAGTCTGCCGACGCACGGCGAAATCCGTCCCGGTGAAGCGTGGAGGCACAGACTCGGCCAAAAGGCTAAGCACTTCGTGATTCTGGCCACGCCAGAGGAGAACTTCGGCCTTCAGGACGCGGAACCGCCAAAACCACTCACTGTCCCGAGAACCCGATCGCCCTTCTACAACGGCTAAGGCCTTGAGTGCAGAATCTAGGTCCCCGCGCTGAAATTCAAAGCGAATCTCAGAATAAACCTCAGGGAGAGACTTCGACTGCGAACGGTGACATCCAAAGGTTAGGAATACCAAACTTGGTAACAAAAAAAGTTTATGGATAACCACGCCCGTTGCTGAAGGCCTGTGCCGCGGATCCATCTCCGCTGACGGCAGAGCCGATTTCCAGGCGCAGCATTGTTAGGGTCCGCTCGGCGTATTTGATCACAACTTCCCCAGGAGCAAAGAAACACTCCGTTCAGTCCCGGGGCCTGCATGGGTTTGCCGGTCTGAAAAGGATCCTCGGCTATTTTGCGAAAATCATCCTTTTTAGCAAACTCTTTCTGCGCCAACTCGAAGGTCCCTATCTTCTCCATCAGGTCCAGGTTCAGCTCAATTTGCACCGGACATCCCGCGATCTGCAGGTTTTCAAATTTGCTGCCCACCAGGCTGAAAGTGCCCTCCACATCCCCAGGCTTGTGTTTGGAATAGAGACGCGCTACGAGGCGGTCTGCCGTGACGATGTCCAAGAGATTTAGGCGCTCGATTACCGAAGTTACCAGCGTGTTGTGGCTGCCGTCATCCGCCTGGTGGCCGCCGGAGACGTGTGTATAGCCCTTCTTAAAAGATACGAACTCGCGGAACTGAAAATTCTCGACCCGGGAGTTGCCATGCCCACCTATGATTGGCAGCGCAGTTGCCGCCTGCACCTCTATCAGATGGTCAAATGGGCGTGTGAAGCGTCCGCTGAACGCATGGGCGCAAGCGTGATAATGAAACGTGCTGGTGGGCTTGAGGGACATTGGTACGTTCTCCTGGGTGACCCTATAACCGGGCTAATATTGCTAAATTTATCTATTGAATTCAATAATAAATTTCATAGTCGCAAGAATCGTCGCCTTCGCAGGATCGCTTTCCAAGCCTGGGAGCCCCGACACCACCACTTGATAAGAGCCGGACCGTTCTCCCGGATTCACTTCCACGACCTGGGTTTTTTGCGCCTCTTCATAGAAGAGGGAAGGCAAAACCTCCGAATGCCCTGCGGGATCCACCAACCGCACAAGATACACGCGGTAGGCTGTGTCCGTAGGTACATCCACATAGAGTCCAAATCGCTCACCCGGCCGAACCTTGAAAGTAAGGGAATCTGAGCCGCGCGTATTCGCAGCGATTAGCGAGTACATCGGCAAAACCCGGGAAGCGGCTTCTTGTCTCGCTCGTGGAATCGTAACGACGTTTTGGTACGCAACGAAAAGCAGCAGCACCGCAAACGCGGGCACGGCCACAACGGGCTTGAACCATGCGAACCACCTGCTCCCTGCCGGAGCAGCGGCTCTCACGTCCGCTCCGCGCGCCTCCTGGCGCAGCAGATTCCGCGCGTTCTCCGCAAACACCGCCGCAGCTTGCATATCCAGCGCGCACTCGGTGCAGTCAAAATAGTGCTCTTCAAACGAATCCCGCTCGGCCTGCGGCAGCTCTCCCAGCACGTACTTTACAGCAACTTGTTGTCGTACTGCTTCATTATGGTCCATTGGTCCCTTCCGAATAAATAGTGCGGAGGGCCGCAAAATCGTTTCACTAGCTCCCTATCCCGTCACCCGGTGGAGACCCGCAAATTGCTCTTTCTCATAGACAGCTTTGAACTTATCCTTGGCCCGATGCAGCAGGACCCGCAGGTAATCGCGGTCCACCCCGATGTCCCGGCAGACCGAATCTTTGTCCCTTTCTTCCAAAAACAGGGCCCGCAGCAGCTCGCGGTCCCGCCTCGGCATCCCGGCAAGAATCTTCCGTACCTGTTCCGAGCACTGCTTGGACACCATCATGCCCTCCAGGTCCAGCACCTTATCGGGAATCTCATGATGCGTCTCGTCCAACTGCTGGTTCCTGCCCAAGGTGCGGTAGTATTCGAGTAAGACGTTGTTACATATGGAGTTAACGAACGCCCCAAAGCGCTCCGGCTGACGCACACCGCCTTCCTTCCGCACCGCCGCAATCACCCGGATAAACGTATCCTGCTTCAGATCCTCCACTTTGTCGGGGCTGATGATCCTCGAGCGCAGCTTGATATGCAGCAGCTTCTCGAAATACACAAAGAAGTGGTGCTCCGTTGCTGCATCACCGTTTCGGAGCTTCTCGACGTAAACCTTGTCAAACGCAAAAAAATCCACGCGTACCTCGGGGACTCAAGTGCCGCCTTGCGCGACTTGGGCATGGAGTATACCGTCGCCTCGCCTTTACGGGCAATGGAACATCCGCCATCTCTTCCCACAATGAAACGAAAACCGCTCCCCGGCACTTCCCCTCTCTTTGTTAATCCCACTCGCCCTCTGAGAATTAAATGTAGCGCCGGGCTTTGCGCCGGTTTATGGCGATCCCGACGATTGGCGTTTACGCCGACGAGGTTGGTCGGGGTCGGGAAGCCCGGCATCTTCGTTCTCGTCAGGGCACGACTTTAGTCGTGCCGCCCGCGTCGCCAATGTGCGCGGCTTTAACCGCTGAGGGCTACTCGCCCCGCCGCCACCCCGCCGCTTCTCCTCAACTCCCCAATGCTCACAAACCGCAACCCCTTCTTCCTCCCCTCCGCCAGAATGTCCGGCAACGCCGCAATGCTCCGCTTTGGGTTCGCAATGCCGTCGTGCAAGATCACGATCGTTCCGGGCGCCAGGTTCTTTTCAATCAGCCATCGGATGTACCACACCGGAGGACGCATGGGATCGTGCGGGTACGCGCATCCCAAAGCACACGTGTAGCCGCGCTCCCGCGCCAATTGAATCTGCCGCGGCCACGCCACTCCACCAGGAGGACGAAACAGTTCCAGTCTCCCCCCCGCGCCGATAGCGTTCTCGGTCTTCTCCAGATTCCCCAGGAATTCCTCATCGGAGTGACCCAGCGTCGCCGCATTTTTGAAGTAGTGGTTGCCGATCTCATGCCCCTCAGCCCGTATGCGGGCAACCACCTCCGGATAGCGCAACGCCCGCTCGCCAATCAGAAAGAACGTCGCTTTGGCTTCATGCTGTTTCAGGATTTCGAGTACTTGCGGCGTGAACTCCGGGTGCGGACCATCATCAAACGACAGCGCCACCAAAGGCAGCTCGGTCCGCACTCGATACACGATGTTCGGCGTCAGTCGCTCCAGCACTCCAAGCACACCCAGCGGCTCGATCCAAAACAGGACCAACCCCATCACCACGACAATCGCGCCGACGAGCAGGAGCAGCATTTCGCCTGTCTTTAACGGGAGGTACAGACTCGCCCACATGGAGATTCGGGCGCTATTCTAGGCAGTCTTGACTGCGTTCCGTTTGTCGATACTAGCGCGTTCGCGGGCTAGTTGATCAAATCGCCACAGAAAATACTGGTCTGCCAACACTTTCATCATTTCCGACAAGTGTCTTGTAATCCGGCAATCCGCTCATGGTTTTCTCCAGGATTGCCTCGAAGGCTTCGCGATACGGTTTTCCGGGGGGGGCCGAAAATGCAATCCCCCGCTGCTCATCAAATTCTACGCGAACGTACAGGCTGAGTGTAGCCGGGTGGCCCGGACGATAAATCCAGAAACGAATTTTGGGTGCCCCATACGCGGGTTGGGCGTGTGGGGACTTTGATTTTGCCGTCTTCTTGTTCGTCTTACTCCCGCCCGCGCCACTCATCGCGCCATCCTGAATTCCCGGAAGGCAAACGCATATAACCTTTCCGCCGCAAAGGCGTCTAACCCTATCTATACGTTTTGAGGATGATTGTTGGCACGAATGCTTAAGCCCTCCCTTGGGAGAGAGAAGCTGGGCCTTGCACGGATCAGCAACGAGACCCAAACGTCCTAAAGGAGAAGAAATGAAGATGAGGTTTGCGAGCATTCTACTGACACTGATCGGCGTTCTCGCAATGGGCGCGGCCGCTCAGGCTCAATCTGGAAGTAAAACTATCGTAAACTTGCCGTTCGAGTTTGTGGCCGCCGGCCAGACACTCCCGGCAGGAACCTACACACTTACCCCTGTTTCGGATTATGTCTTCGATGGCATTATCCTCAGGAGTTATGAAAATCACGTCAGCGTGATTGTTCATCCGATTGAGATCGAAAAAGCCAGCGCCGTAAAATCCAAGGTAAGTTTCCAGCGCGTTGGAGAGCAACACTTCCTCAATCGCATCCAAACGCTAGACACCGTTTACAACTTCCCGGTTTCCCCCGCGGCGCTCTCGCAAGCTGCCACGGAGTAACGCCGGAGCTCTCTTGTTTCCGGGAAGTCCGGAAGCAACTACCAGCCAGTGCCTGGGGATTTGCCGAATGAGTTCAGCCGGCAGATCCCCGTGGCATTTCTTCATCCTGCCACCGTGTGACCTATAAGTTACAATAGAAAACGTGCTTGACGTTCGTCACTACGTTAGCCGCGCCGGAAAAGATATCTTCGACGCTTGGTTGACGCAATTGGCGGATGCCCGCGCACAAGCGAAGATTGCAACCCGGATCAACCGGACTGGCCCTCGGGAATTTTGGCGATTGCAAGCCCTTCCGACAGGGTTTGTACGAACTGCGGATCGATTGGGGACCGGGCTACCGGGTTTATTACGCGATGATCGCCAAGGAATCTGTATTGCTTCTCGGCGGCGGTGACAAACGAAAGCAGTCCGCGGACATTGTGCGGGCGCTGGAATACCTCAAGGATTACAAGGAAAGGGCCGGAACCTCATGAAACGCAAAGCCAGCACTAGGCATCACGACGCCATCGTGCGACGCCTCCGCAAGGACCCTGAATTTGCTGCCGAGTATCTGAAAGCTGCGTTGGAAGATGCGGACGAGCCCCGCGTTCTTCTCATTGCTTTGCGTCACCTTGCGCAAGCTCAGGGTATTGCCAACGTCGCCAAGGCTGCCGGCATCGAGCGTGAGAGCCTTTACCGCGCGCTTTCGCCGCATGGCAATCCGCGTCTCTCTACGCTTGTCGCCGTCACCAAGGCCATCGGGCTAAGACTCACCGTCGAAGCTGCCTGATGTGCCCACAAGCTCTCTAACCGGCGCATCCGTGTCCGCCTGCGCCATTCATCCCGCCATCCCGACCATTCAACCCTCAATTTCCCCCGCTCCTTGCATAATACTTTAGCCAATCCCTAATAACCTGCTATCCTCCCCTTTGGTATGCAGGCGGAAGCCTGCACTTTTATGCGACCCAGCCGCGGAGTCCCCAAAAACACTCCGCTACCGGTTTGCCGGCTCCCCCTACCCTGGTATCCCGCATCCCCGCCCCGTGCCAAGTGTCGCCGTCACTGACCACCAGTCACGCACTTTGGCCGCCCTTCAATCATTTACAACCGTCAAATTTAGTAAGCCCCTTGTTTTAAAAACGATACGAAATGCCGGGGGGTGTGGGTACGGGTACCCCCCCTCTTCCGGACTGAAAGCAATACTTGAACTCCCTACGTCGGTTCCCCTTCGGCGCGGCGACACAAACCGTGAAACGAATTCCACATCCCCTGCACTACCTCTCTGTGAAATCTCGGTACGCCCGGGATTCTCTACCCTGGGGGATCCACCCCGATCCCCCTGTGCCCCAGCAGGCGCATCCAGGCTCGCCCTGAACGGGCTTGGATGCGCCTCCCCTCTTCCAAGAGGGGACGGCCATTACCAACGGAGGTTTTGTGTCAAGTCCAGTCCCCAAAGTAAGCAGTTCGGTAAAACCGGTAACCCCATTCCCCGATGTCTCGGACCTGGAGCCGAGGGTTGCATCGCTCCGCCCCCGCGGAGCGAACAGACTGACAGCGTTCAGCTTTGAATTCGTGGCCAAGCCGGAGAAAGCCGCCAGCGCCCCTTTGTCTCTCCCCGCGGCGATTCAATCCGGTTTGGAAGACGTAGCCGGCTTCGCGGGAAGCCTGGTGATGGTTTCCGACCAGGAAGCTCGCCTGGTTACCGTGATCATCTTTTGGGAAGGCAGCGAAGCGCGGAGGAGTTGCGCCCTGAGTTTGCGCCGCGTGCGCGCCCTTCTTGATCCTTACTTGGACCGCTGCCTGCGTACCCAAAACATGCTGGCCCACTTGCCAACGCCCGACCCTCGGAGCTACCCTGGTTCTATTGACACGCGCTTTATTGCGGGCGAGAGTATTGCGCAGGAAGCCAACGTTTGTGTCGCCTAGGGCATCTTAATAAGAAAGGACAGCGGATGACATGGGGGGAGTGCGCCGAGTCACGAGGTGTGGGTCCAGTGGATACGAAGCTTGCGGAACGAAACTGCTGCGAGAGTGCTTGTGACAGCGCCGCGGCTGTTTCCCTGGATCAGCAGGCTCTTTGCCTGAATCATTTCCTCCTTCGCTGCTACACGAAGCTGGAGGCCGTGGATCCGCGCGGCCAAAAATCCCGCGAAGAGCGCGTAGACCTCGCTTCCATGCGCGCCTTCATCGAGGAATGCTCCCATAAGGCTCTCGAAGTCAGCCTCCAGCTCGAGAATCTCACGAATCTTGAGCGCGCCCGCTTGCTGGACATTCTGCTCTGGGCCAGCGAGCTCTTCCTGGTTCTGCGCGCCCCCCGCGTGGCTCTGGAAGAAACTTCGGTATTCTCAGGAACGCACCGGGCAAAACACGCCGCTTCGCGCCGTTCCTGACTCCCAGCGTCGTTAATGACTCTGGGCCTCGCCGCACCTTTAGTTTTCGTGCGCTGGATTTTCTTCTTTGGGAGCCAAACTTGGAAACTCAGTCGTTGTCGGAGGCTCTTGGAGCGCTGTGAGAGCGGCCAACGAGGCGCACAGCCCATTCCGTCCAGGAAATTTGTTCGAGCTCGGCAAGGTAGGAATACGCCACCGGCACGACCAGCAGTGTCAACAACAAGCAAAGCGTCTGCCCCCCAATAATCGTGACGGCGATGGACGCGCGCTGCTCCGAGCCCGCGCCAATGCCAATCGCCACCGGGATAAGCCCCGCGATGATCGAAAGCGTGGTCATCAGGATGGGACGCAACCGCACCCGGTTCGCTTCGATAAGCGCTTCTTGCAACGCCATCCCTGTCGCTCGCAAGCGGTTGGTGTAGTCGACCTGCAAAATTCCGTTCTTCTTCACGATTCCCAATAAGAGAAACATGCCCAGCGCGCTCCACAAACTCAGCGCCCGCCCGGTGATCCATAAGGAAAACAGCGCGAACGGCACGCTCAGCGGCAGCGTCAACATAATGATGAACGGATAAGAAAAACTTTCGAATTGCGCCGCCAGCACCATGTACATAAAGATGGATGCCAGCAACATCGCCAGCAGCAAGTTCCAGGTGGTCTCTTCAAGAACTTTCACCTGCCCTGTAAAGTTGTAGGAATAGCCGGCCGGCAATCCGACTTCTTTGATCGCTTGGACCGTGTGAGCTGCGGCCAAGTCCAACGGATAACCGGCAGCAACGTTTGCATAAACGCTCACTTGAAATTCGCGATTGTAGCGCTGCAAAGTTGCAGGTCCCGCGCCGCGCTGAATCGTGGCGACATTTTCCAGGCGCACCTGCCCCAGCTTCGTCGATGGCACCATCATGCGCGCGAGCACGTCGGGATTGTCGCGCTGCTCGGGCAGAAGTTTCATGGTCTCCTGGTATTGCTCGGAGCCTTCCTTGAAGCGTGTGATTTCGTCTTCGCCGGAATAAAACAGCCTGACCGCGTCGCTTACGTCGGTCATTCGAACGCCGATGTCCGCGGCGCGCTGGCGGTCCACTTTTACCTGCAACTCCGGCGTATTGAGGTTGAGGCTCGGATTGACGTCCACCAATTCCGGGTATTTCGACATCCGGCCCGCGGCGTTCTTACTGATTTCCGCCAGCCGCGACAGTTCCGGCCCGCGAATTACGGCGGCGATCGGAAAATAAATTTCGCCGCCGAGCACGGAAGGCAGGCGCACATTGTAGGTCATGTTGTGATAGCCGGCCAGAATCTTGCGAACCTCCGTGGCCATCTGAACGTGACTACGTTTTCGCTCGCTTCGCGGCGCCAGCACAATGAAGAGATGCGCGTGGTTCGTGGGGCCGTGCGTGAATGACTGGACCAGCGCCACCTCCGGCAGCGCCACGACGCGTTCCGCGATTTCTTCCGCCAGCTTGGTGGTTCTTTCCAAAGAAGTGCCTTCGGGCAGCGTATAGGAGCTGATCAACTCGGACTGGTCATCCGCGGGAATCCAGTCGCGCCCAACTAGATGATAGAAACCGAAGGTCGAGAGAAACGTGAGCACACAAATCACCAGGATGGTGCGGCGATGGGCGAGAGACCAGCGCAGTGTCCTCAGATAAGACTCTTCGACGGAATGCAGGAATCCTTCGTAGTGCGCTTTTTTCTCCTTGCCGCCTAATCTCAGCATGCGCGAACTCATCATCGGCGTGAGTGTGAACGCCACCAGCAGTGACACCATAATGGCCATCGCCATAGTCCACCCAAAGGAGTTCACGTACTTCCGCGCGTAGCCGGTCATAAACGCGATAGGCAGGAAAATAATCACCAGCGAGAGCGTTGTGGCCATGACTGCCAGTCCGATTTCCTTGGTGGCTTCGATCGCTGCTTGAACGCGGTCTCTTCCCTTCTCTTCCATGTAGCGAAAAATGTTTTCCAGCACGATGATGGCGTCGTCGATCACGATGCCCACCGCCAGCGTCAACGCCAGCAGCGTCATGTTGTTGAGCGAAAAGTCCATCCCACGCATAAGTGTGAATGTAGCAATCACCGACGCTGGGATGGCGACTGCCGCAATCACGACGGCGCGCCAGTTGCGGATAAATACCCAGACGATGAAGCTCGCGAGAATGCTGCCCAAGATCAGGTGTTCGAGCAGCGAATGGACTGACGCTTTGATGAAATCGGAAATGTCGTGGACGATTTGAAGCTGAACTCCCGGCGGCAGTTGCGAACGCAGCTCCTGCACTTTCTTTCTTACGTCGTCCGCCACGCGAACAGTATTCACGCCCGACTGCCGAAGCACCTGGATGGAGACCACATCCTGTCCTGGCTCGAACTTGCGGAACAGCGCCGACCAAGTGCGCAGTTCCTGCGCCCCGTCTTCCACCTGCGCAACGTCTCGCACGCGCACTGGTGTTCCTCCGCGCGTGCCAATCACGATTTCGCCGAATTGTTCCGCGGAGATCACGCGACCGAGCGTGCGCAGCCCCAGCTCTTGCGGGCCAGTGATCATGCGCCCGCCCGGGGCCTCAATGTTTTCCCGTTGCAGGGCTTCGCGCACGTCCAGCACGGTGAAATTGTGCGCGGTCAGCTTCTGTGCATCGAGGAATACGCGGATTTGCCGCCCCTGCCCGCCATTGAGGTCCACACTTCCTACGCCGTCCACGGTCTGAATCGCGCGGCGCACCTGTTTGTCGGCGATTTCCGTTAACTCGCGGCGGCTCATCGAGCCACTCACCAGTAGCGTCAGGATGGGATCCGATTGTGGGTCGAGCTTGGTGATGATGGGCGGCAGCGTGTCGCGCGGCAGCCGGTCGATCGCTCCCGCTACTTTCTCGCGAATATCCTGCGCGGCACCCTCGATATCGCGCTCGAGCACGAAGGTGCATGTGATATTCGCGAAGCCCTCGAACGAATACACGTTGATTTCGTCGATTCCGCTGACGGAGGAGATGGCATCCTCCAGCGGCAACACTACTCCGGTCACCACTTCTTCGGGAGTCGCACCGGGAAGCCGGACCTCGACGTTTACCGTGGCCGGATCAGCCTTGGGGAAAAGGTCAACGGCCAGGCCGCGGTAAGAAAACGCTCCCAGCGTCACGAGAAAAGCAATCAGCATCACCGTGAAGACGGGATACTTGACGCAGGTTTCGGCGAGCTTCATCTCTATTCACGCTTGCGGGGATTCTATTCCTTACGTTCTTACTTCATTGCAGGGGTATTTTCCGTATTCCCAGCAGCCTGTTCCTGCACCACAGCGCCATCGTGCAATTCGCCGGACACTGCCACGGCAACGCGGTCTCCTGGCTTCAGACCCTCTGCAACTTCAAATCGCCGTCCGCGCTCATCCTCGGTTTGTCCCGCAGGGCGGATTTGCCGCTCGGAAACGCGGTTGCCATTCAGCAGAAACACTTTGTAAACGCCGTACCGGTAATTCACTGCGTTTTCCGGAAGGAATATGGTCTTTTCTTCTTTTTCGCTGGGAATGGACGCTTGCACAAAAAATCCGGGCTTTAATCTCCCGTTCAGGTTCACGAGCAAGGCTTCGGCCTCGAAGGTCCGCGAGTCCTGTGCCACCGCGGGATTGATACGCGAAATCTTTCCCTGAAAGGTCTCACGCGGAAATGCTTCTACGTGCAAATCAATGGTGACTCCATCCTTGACCCATCCCGCCCAGCGCTCCGGCACCGCGAGCCTTGCGCGCAACCGGTCGGTGCGCACCAGCACCATTACCGGGCTTTGGACCTTCAGGTACTCGCCAGGGTGGACGTCGCGTGTCTTGATGGAGCCTGGATAAGGCGCGCGAATCGTCGCGTCGTTTAGCTTCTTCTCGGCCAATCTTTCGCTCGCTTCACTGGACACAAGGAGGGCTTTCAGCCGGTCCACTTCCTGCAGCGCCACCGTGTAAGTCGCCTTCGTGCTCTGGTAACGGCTGGCGGCCTCGTCGAGTTGCTGCTGCGAAATCAGCTTGTCGCGAAACATTTCCTGCGCGCGCTTGTACTTCTGATCCGCGTCGAACAGATCCGCCTCGGCGCGTTGCACCGAAGCAATCTTTTTCGGGTCGGTGGGCGGGGGATCATTGGGGCCGATTCCCAGTTGTGCCCGCACTTGCGTCACGATGCCGCGCTGCCGCTCGACTTCGAACTGCAATTCCTGGGGATCGATGCGCACGAGCGGCTGTCCCTCCCGCACGTTGTCGCCCACATCGGCAAGCACGTCGGCCACTCGGCCTTCCACCTCCGAACTCAGCGTGCTCTCTTCCAGCGCAAAGAGCGAGCCGACCGCCTGAATGCGTCGCCGCGCGGTTTCTTCTGCCACGGTATAGAAATGCACAGGGGCAGGATGGGACGCGTCACCCAGCACGCTGCTGGGTTGCCCCTTCGAGCAGCCGGCTGCCAGCACGACGACATACGCCGCCATCAGCGCGAAATGCGCCGTCTCCCAGCGTGAATCAAGCTTTGTGTTTATGAAAAAGGGCACGAGAAGAGCATTCCCCCGTCTTGCTATTTTGACGCACAAACAACACCAATCGTTTCAGGCACATTGCGGCAGGTGGTGTCTGTGCCTTCTTGGGGGCGGGCCAGTGGCTCCTGGGCGAAGCCTGTCCCCAGCTGCATGCGCGCATCCGGAACAAATCCAGACCTCTAGATTCTAGCAAGAATGCTCTGGGGAGCCTCCAATTTAAGTTGAGGCCCAACTGTGGGGCCGGGTGCCAATAAGGCTGGTTGCAGGATGAGTGCAGCATACAGCTGGCCGACTGCGTACGTGGTTGCCGTTACACGGGCCTGTGCCCCACGTCACAGCGATTTGTTCGCCCTTCGGGCAAAGTTCTCGAGGGAGGGGACGAGTGATGGCTCAGTCAAAGAAAGACGTACTCGCAACCTTACAAGCAGAACTGGCGTTCGTGGAACGCGGCGGCTACCGCACTCCACAGCAGGCGGCTTGGCGCCCTCAGTTTATTTTTGAGGACTCCCCGACGTGCATAAATTACAGAAATTTTGGCGAGCGCCACTCGTGCAGCCAGTGTGCACTGATTGATTTCGTTCCTAACGGGCTCAAGCAGGAGCGATTTCCCTGCCGTCACACCCCGCTGGACGACTCCGGACACACCTTGGATTTTCTCTATCGCACGGCGACCGAGGAAGAAGCCCACGCTATCGTTACGAGTTGGCTCAGGAACACGATCGCGCAGCTCAAGTACGAACTGGCTTCGGGAGATTTTCCCATCCCACAATGAGTACATGTTAGGGCAAATCTGAGCACTAACTTAATTCTGGGGATTGTCCTTTTTGTCTGCCGCTCCCTGGTCGCCGAAGGGCCACAGGTTGAACGCTTTGAGTTCCTCATACTCGTGCTGGGCGCGCAGCATTTTCGCGGTCCGCTCCGTCGGCCACGGCAAAGCAAACCGTTCTGGCCGGTCTGCAATCCAGAACGCCGCCAGTGCCATCAGCGTGGCATTGTGCGTGAGCACATCAGCTTTCTGCGCTTCCAAGGAATCCGCCGCGGAGTGATGCGTGTACGTGTACTCGGTCGTTTCTTGCACCATGTTGATCCCCGGCAGCCCAGCCATCGAAAACGGCAGCGTATCGGTTCCCGACTCCACTTTGTCGTCCACCTGCAACGTGTGGAAATTGGAGAGCGTGTGCACAAACGCCTCGAACGAAAGCACCAAGTCGTCTCGCCCGCCCAACTGAAACCCTTTCACTGGTCCTTGTCCATCATCGAGCACCAAGTCGCCGAGATGATTGGCCAGCTCCGCTTTGTGCTGTTTGACATATGCGAACGAGCCGTCGAGTCCTTGCTCTTCGCCGGTGAACAACACAAACCGGATCGTACGCCTCGGCCGCTGCCCGGAATGCATAATGGCCTCGGCCGCTCCCAGCGTCGTCGCGGTTCCCGACCCGTTGTCCGTCGTGCCTTCCGCCAGGTCCCACGAATCGAGATGCCCACCAACCACCAGGATTTCTTCGGGATGCTCCCGCCCGCGAATTTCGCCGACCACGTTGGCAGTCTCCACGGGGCCGTTGGTGAAAGTATTTTGCACATTAAAACGGACTCGCGGCGTCGTGCCACGCTCGATGAATCGCTCCAACTGTCCCTGGTCTTCTGCGGTCATCGACAAAACGGGAACGGCAAAATCGGCGTTGAAGCCAAGAATCCCCGTGTGCGTCAGGTTCATGCCCGTGGATTTTCCTCCCCCTTGCCCGCCGATTATGGCAATTGCTCCCGCCGGTCCGGCGGCTTTCAAGAAGTCGCCGAACAATGCGAAGAGATTCATCTCATTTTGAGTGGGCTTCCCTTTGGCCGTGACCAGCACAATCTTTCCCTTCAGCCGCGCTACGTTCTTAATCTCTTTCTCGATGTCGAACATATTGACGCTTACAACTTCGCCTTCAGCGCCTCCCGCTGGCGTAGACCCCGTCCACCCCATCGCGTCCACATGGAGTTTGCGACGCACGGGAGCAACGATCTCGCCATCCGCTGTGCCGCGCGTCCATCCGCGCCAGATGGTGTATTTTTCCGTGTGCACGTTTTCGAGCCCGATGGACTTCATCTTCGCGGCGCCCCACTCTTCCGCTTTCCGGTCTGCGGGAGTGCCCGTGACGCGGCCGCCAACGTCATCACTGAGTTCCGTCAGGAACCCGAAGGCGTGTGAATTCAGCAGGCCTTCGCCGGCAATCCGGACGAGCGCCGGCTTGGTGCCGTCTTCATCTGGGCCCTTTGGAGGCTTCTCGTCCGCACGGAGCTGCAACGCTGCCACGCTCAAGCTCGCGGTTATCACCGCTAACCCCAACGCCAATGCTACGAAAACACGTCGCATCAGTTCTCTCCTCGCGCCTTCCGCGCCCACCAAGACTATCACGCACTCAGACATAACTGCTGGCTGATCGTCTCAGGCGGCAATTTATCGCGTATTGGCGCCGCAACTCGAAGTCACTGACGGCTTTACCGAGTGAGGTCTCACCCTCTACACTGCCTTGGAGATCGAAATGAGGCACATCCGCAAGCGCCTGGCGTCCTTACTCTATACGGTTGCAATCTGCTTTTTGTTCGCGTTTGGCTGGAAGTCAGTGACTGCGCAGGAAGCGCAACAGAAACCTCCTTCGGTTTCGGCAGGAAAAAGCGCTGAAAAGACAGATAAGTCAGAGAAAGCCTCAAATCCTGCGCAAATCGAGCTGCTGGAAACCAAGGTCCGCTTCGAAACGAACGGCGACAGCCACAAGGAAGTTCACACGCTAGTGAAGATCAATAGCGAACTGGGCGTCCGCCAATTCGCGCAGCTTAATTTTGATTTCAACCGCTCGTTCGAATCGGTGGAAATCCCGATGGTCCACATTACGCACGCGAGCGGCGGCACTGCAGACATCCTGCCAAGCGCCATCACCGATCATCCCAATCCCGCGGTCGTGAACGCTCCCGCGTATCAAGACGTGCGCGTCAAATCTGTGCGCATCCTCGGCCTCCAGCCCGGTGACACTCTCGAATATCGTGTTATCCGAACCGTCTCGCACCATCCTTTAGCTCCCGACTTCTGGCTCGACCATTCCTTCGATCGCTCCGGCGTCGTGCAAAAGCAAGATTTCGTTTTGGATCTTCCGGGCAACGTGGTGGTTCACATCAATCCGGAAACGCCTGTGGACTCCACCGAGAAATCAGGCGAAGGAGATGGGGCACGTAACATCTATCACTGGCGGCGCACGGAAGATGTGAATTCGAATGCAGCGCAGCAGCAAAAAGAAGCGGCGGACATTACTCTAAGCACGTTGAACGACTACGGAAAGCTCGGCAATAAACTAACCAACTTGCTCTATCCGAGCGGACCCGCCAGCACTGCGGTACGCGCAAAAGCGGATGAGTTTTTCGCCCAAGGGAAAGACCAAACAGAGCGGCTCCGCTCCATTTATGATTTTGTCTCGCAAAAAATTGCGACAGTAGACTTGCACATGGGTTCCACCGGATATCGCACGCGGAAGCCGGAAGAAATTATGGCATCCGGTAACGGTACTCCCGAAGACAAGGCAGCGCTGTTCGCAGCGCTCGCCCGGGCTATAACCGTGGAACCCTATCTCTACTTCACGTTTTCGGAAGGCGAATTCTCCGCCGTTGCTCTGCCGACGCGGTTCGATCACCTGTTCGTGGGCGCATATCCCGATGGCAAGTGGGTTGTGCTCGACCCATCATTGGAAGTTGCCCCATTCGGGATGATCTCCGCAAAATTCCGGGACAAAGTGTCCTTCTGCGTCACAAAAACCAGAGAAAACGACGGTAGAATGGTTGTGTCGCTACTCCCAAGACTCCCGAAAGAACTTCCCTTCGCCGCCTCGCAACGCGTGGAAATCACGGCGGTTCTTGACTCCGCTGGAGCACTGTCTGCAAAAGTGAAATATCGGCTGCGGGGCGAGAACGAATTGATCCTGCGCGTAACATTTCATCAATCTCCAAAGGAAAAATGGAAGGAGCTTGCGCAACTTCTTTCGCTCACCGACGGTTTCCGCGGACAAGTCACCGGCGTGACCGCGTCCGACCCCTACGCCACGAAGGAACCCTTCACCGTCGAATACGAATTGAAGCAACCCAAGTTCGTGGACTGGTCAAAGAAATCTGTTCGCATTCCCGCGCTGCTCCCGCAGTTGGGTTTGCCCGATCCGCCCGCGAAGGCGGCTTCCGGCTCAGCAATGGCGCCCATCGAGCTTGGCACGCCCCTCGAAGTTGAAACCCGCATGAGCCTTCATCTCCCGCCCGGCGTCACCGCCAGCGCGCCCGCCGGCACTTCCGTCGAGCGCGATTACGCCACGTATGCCTCGCAGTATTCAGCGAACGGCTGGACGATCACCGCTTCGCGCCGCATCAAGTTTCTTTTGAGAGAAGTTCCCAGCACCCGCGCCGCCGACTACAACGCTTTCCTCCGGGTCGTGCAGAGCGATGAGTCCCAGGATTTCACCCTCGAACGGCCCGAAACCTCGCCATCAAAAACAAATTCGGCGACGCAAAATCCGACGGCGTCGCCGAAAACCGTTCCACGCAAGCCCTGAATTCTACTTGATCTCCAGGATTTCCTTTTCTTTGGATGCAGACAGGTCCTCGATCTTTTTGGTTTCGGAGTGAGTGAACTTTTCCATCTCTTCGAGCGCGCGCTTTTGTTCGTCCTGGCTGATTTTCTTGTCTTTTTCGAGCTTGTCGATGGCTTCCTTGATGTCGCGGCGGATGTTGCGCACCGCCGTGCGATGATTCTCGAGGATCTTGTGCAAATGCTTGACGAGTTCCTTGCGGCGCTCCTCGGTCGGCGCGGGCATGGGCACGCGCACCACTTTGCCGTCATTCGTGGGATTCAACCCGAGATCCGACGAGCGAATGGCTTTGTCGATCAGCGGCACGACACTCGGGTCCCACGGCGCAATCACCAGCAAGGTTGCTTCGGGAACCGTTACCGTCCCCAATTGATTCACCGGCATTGGCGTGCCATGGTAGTCCACGCGGATGGCGTCCAGGATAGCCGCGTTCGCGCGCCCCGTGCGCAGCGTCCCCAGTTCCTTGCGGAAATCTTCGACCGCCTTTTCCATGCGCGTTCTGGCTGCTGCCATCGCGTCTTTCGTTGTTGCAATCGTCGTCATGCTCTCCCTCGGTCAATGGAAATAGGAATTTGAAACTTGAAAAACGAGCCCCGGCAAGTATCCATTTTCTATTTTCTGATTTCCAATTTCCAATTACACTGGCGTTACCTTCGAGCCCACGCGCTCCCCCATCACCACGCGCTTGATGTTCCCAGGCCGTTTCATGTTGAACACCACGATCGGCATGCCATTGTCCATGCACAACGAAATAGCCGTCGAATCCATCACTTTCAGGTTCTGGCTCAGCACTTCGCGATAAGAGATCGCGGCGAAAAATCGCGCGTCCGGAACCTGTTCGGGGTCGGCGTCATAAACACCGTCCACGCGGGTCGCCTTGAGGATTGCGTCCGCTTTGATTTCCATCGCGCGCAACGCTGCTGCCGTGTCCGTCGAGAAATATGGGTTCCCCGTCCCAGCCGCGAAAATGATTACGCGGCCTTTTTCCAGGTGGCGCATGGCGCGGCGCCGGATAAACGGCTCGCAAACCTCTTTCATTTCAATGGCGCTGAGCACGCGGGTGAATACGCCTTCCTTTTCCAGCGCGTCTTGCAAAGCCATAGCGTTGATCACCGTCGCGAGCATACCCATGTAGTCGCCGGTGGCGCGATCGATCTCAAAGCCTTTTTGCCGCGCGCCGCGAAAAATATTTCCGCCGCCTACCATGATCGCCGTTTCCACGTTCAGGGCATGGACGTCCTTCAGTTCCCGAGCGATGGACCGAATCGTTTCGCCATGAATGCCGAATCCTTGCGGGCCCTGAAACGCCTCACCGGAAAGCTTCAGCAAAATGCGGCGGTAGGCCGGCTTGTTTTTCTTCGCACTTCGAGTGATAGCGTTCTTCGTCGAGGCCATGAGTCTCCGGTTTTGCGGCTTTGAATCTTCGGAATTGTAACAAACTATCCCCGGCCCCGCACTTCGCCAGCCACCTGGGCCGTGTCATAGCCTGACTTGGCAGCACTTCATTTCAAGCCTAGGGCCGTGGGAGGCCTTGGTTGATAGAGGCCGACCTTGCTGCCCCCGGGAAGCAGCATCTTCGTGATGGAACCCCAGCGCGCCTCTTCAACTCTCGAGCACTTTACATTCTTTGTCGCCAAGGAAACCATCTCTGCTTTTACATCGTCGCACAGGAAATATAATTCCTGAGCACCATTCTTTTCGGACGGATGGAAAGCCAGTTCGGCCGGCGGCAGGGCAAAGATCAGCCAACCGTGGCCGGCATCCACGGATTTGAACCTTAGGACATCACGGAAAAATTTGCGGTCAGCCTCCGCGTTCTTGCTATAGACAACGATGTGGGCGCCGGAAATCATTTACCCCTCCTAAGAAACCCGAGAACTCCCCGTAACCTGCATATTCGTGGAATCTAGAAAACTCAACCAGGTCAAAGGAGGACACTACCACAGCCGGGCGGGTGATTAGAGGATCGCCGAAACACCGGCCTGAAATGAAAAGAGCGTCCCATTTGAAGGGGCGCTCTGCATAGGATTGTTTTGGAATTGCAGGTCTTTAGGATTTCGCCGGAGCGGTCTCCGGTCCCGCGGATGGCCCGCCGCTCACTTCGCCGACTTTGAACCGCACGAAGCGCCGTATGGAGATGTTTTCGCCGAGCTTGGCGATCGCCTGCGAAATCATCTCGCCGATCGTGACGCTCTCGTCCTTGATGTAGTGCTGTTCGTAGAGGCAGTTCTCCTCGTAGAACTTCTCCATTTTGCCCGAGACGATTTTCTCGACGACCGGTTCCGGCTTGCCGGAGGCCAGCGCCTGCGCGCGGTAAATGTCGCGCTCCTTCTCGAGCATGTCTGGGGTGACTTCCTCGCGCCGCACGTAGCGCGGATCGAGCGCGGCGATGTGCATGGCGATGTCGTGCGAAAGCTGCTGAAACGCTTCCGTGCGCGCCACGAAGTCCGACTCGCAGTTCAGCTCCACCATCACGCCGATCTTTCCGCCGGCGTGAATGTAGTGGCCCACAAGACCTTCGCTGGCTTCGCGCTGCGCTTTTTTCGCTGCGGCCGCCTGGCCCTTCTTGCGGAGAACGTTGATGGCCTTTTCGATGTCACCGTTGGCTTCCACGAGCGCGGCTCGGCAATCGCTGAATCCCGCGTTGGTCCGCTCTCGCAATTCCTTAACAAGTTGTGCTGGAATCTGCACTGCTGGCTGTTGTGTACTCATCCTTTTTCCTTGCTTACAAAAATCGTGTTACGCGCGTCCGCTTCTTGCAAAACGGCCCGCCCCGTGTGCACCGGGACGGGCCAATCGAGATATCCCATCCGCGCCGCTATCTTACTTTTCCTCTTCGTCTGGCGGGACTGTCGCCTCGGCCGCATCGGCTGGAGCTTCCACAGTGCCTTCCACGAAGTCGCCTTCCTGCTTTTCGTACTGTTCGTACGCGCTGGTATCCACGTACTCGACACCCTCGACCAGCGCCTGATCTGCCGCGGATTTCTGCTCCGCCACCTGCGATTGCTGGTAGGCGTTCCGCCCCTCGATCACCGAGTCTGAAATCTTGGTCGTAAATAGCCGGATGGCGCGCAACGCGTCATCATTCCCGGGGATGATCCAGTCCACCACGTCCGGGTCGCAGTTGGTGTCCACCACGGAGACGACCGGGACGCCCATGCGGCGCGCCTCTTTCACCGCAATTTCCTCGGCGTTCGAGTCGATCACGAACATGGCGTCCGGCAACTGGCTCATGTTCTCGATGCCTTCCAAATTCTGGTAGAGATGCTTCATTTCGCGATCCAGGCGCGCGCGTTCTTTCTTGGAGAGCTGCTCCATGCGCCCGTCCTCGGTCATGGCTTTCAGGAGCTTCAAACGCTTGATGGATTTCTGCAGCGTCGCCCAGTTGGTCAGCGTGCCGCCCAGCCAGCGGTGGTTCACAAAAAAAGCTCCGCAGCGCTTGGCCTCTTCGGCGACGGCTTCCTGGGCCTGGCGCTTGGTGCCCACAAACAAAACGCTTCTGCCTTGCGCCGACACTTCTGTCACGAAGCGGCTTGCTTCGCGGAACATCTTGAGGGTTTTCTGGAGATCAATGATGTGGATGCCGTTGCGTTCTCCGAAAATATACTCCTTCATCTTCGGATTCCAGCGGCGCGTCTGGTGACCGAAGTGGACTCCGGCCTCCAGCAATTCTTTCATCGTAATTTCTACTGCCAATTTTCCTCCTAATCGAATAACTGTTTGCAGTGTTGGCTTGCGCCGCCACAGAACAGCCTTTTTGCCGGCAGCTTGCCGGCCATGATCTCAGCGAATTAGCTTGCGCCAACCTGCTGGAGCTCGTGTCAGCCCCGATCAAGATCGGGCCAAAAAACCAGCGCTTCGTGAACTGCCCTTCGGCTGCCGCATGACAGCCTCGGGATAAAGAAGCCCTCCAGGAAATTCCCGCCAAGCGACTAGCGCTTGGTGAACTGGAATTTCTTTCTTGCGCCCTTTTGCCCGTACTTCTTGCGTTCCTTCATGCGGGAATCGCGCGTCAAAAATCCATTCGTCCGCAGAGACGGCCGCAGCTCCGGATTGAATCGCGAAATCGCGCGCGACAATCCCATGCGCACCGCGCCGGCCTGCCCGCCTACGCCACCGCCATTCGCGGTCACCATCACGTCCACTTGCTCGGCCAAGCTGGTGAACTTCAGCGGCTCGGTGGCTTCATGCTTCCATGCATGATTCGGAAAATACTGCTCGACGGACCGGCCGTTGACCGTGAACTTCCCCGAACCTGCGCGAAGGAACACGCGCGCCACCGACTCCTTGCGCCGCCCGGTTCCCAAAAACCATGTTTGCGTGCCCGCTAAGGGCGTACTTGCTGTACTCAACGTTCCTCCTGACCTTCAATAACGGTCGCCCGGCACCCGATACTTCGCCGTGCAAGTGGCGGCCAGCTGAGACACCCACTCTTCGGCATGCTCCACGCCTAGCTGATTCCCTGCGAAGGCCTGCACCGGACCAACGTAGAAAAGAACAGCAACGTGCGGAAAAACAAAGAATCCCGTTACAGCGCGACGGCTTGCGGCTTCTGCCCGGCGTGCCTTGCCAGGCCCGCCGTATCGCGGTACACACGCAATTTCTTGGCCCGGCGCGCCCGCAACTTGTTCTTCGGCAACATCCCCAAAACCGCTTCGCGCACGATCCACTCGGGCCGACTCTCGCGAATGCGCTTGACGGGCACGGCCTTCAGCCCGCCCGGGTATCCGCTGTGCGAGTGATATACCTTCTGCTCGATCTTGTTCCCCGTCAGGCGAATCTTGTCGGCGTTAATCACAACCACGTGGTCGCCGGAATCCAGGTACGGCGTGAAACTCGGCTTATCCTTGCCGATCAGCATCCGCGCCACTTTGGTGGCCAAGCGTCCCAACACCGCGTTCGTCGCGTCCACCACAAACCAATTCGCGCCCGTTTTCAGGGCCTCCGCCTCTTCTCCCTTGGCTACGTACGTCCTCATCGCGCTCAGTCACACCTTTCCCTGTAGAGACAAACGTTAATTCTAGAGTAGCAATGTGCCACTGTCAACGCGATTATAGTGAACTTCTTGCGGCTGAGTGCTGGTGTGCTAGATTCCGAATAGCTGCCAAATTTTTCATGCGAAGCGTCGTAATACTGGCTTTGCAGACAGTCCCTGTTTGCTGACGATATCTAGCTTGAGAGCTATCCGCGATGAGGGCGGTTGGCTAGTCTGAGTATACGAACTAGGGGTTGACAATGAAATCGGCCAACTATCGATTATTGCGCTTCTGCTTGAACTGGGGACTAATGCTCCCGCTCATGACGATTGCCGCCAACGGCAGCAGGGCTCAAAGCTCTGGCACCTCGCACGCCCGAACCGATTACGAAGCCAGCGCCACCGATGAAACACCAGCAGCCAATCTGACAGTCGAGCTGGATGATGATGGATCTGCTGAGATCACCTTTGA
Source organism: Acidobacteriota bacterium (assembly GCA_003223295.1). Lineage (GTDB taxonomy): Bacteria > Acidobacteriota > Terriglobia > Acidiferrales > UBA7541 > Acidiferrum. The sequence goes on from QHYM01000333.1 coordinate 23,229, forward strand.
CTTCGAATCTAACCTGGAGCAGAAATATGACTTTCCCGCACTATTGTCGAGGACTCTCGATTGCCCATTAGAAGACATAAGTTTCTCCCGAGACAAACAGAGCGAGACCACATCCTTATCTGCACGATGCGAACTTCCTCTTAGCCGAAGATCATTTCGGCACATCGGACGGATTGACCTACAGCCGCTCAGGAAAATTCAGAACGCCGAACCAGACGTTGCTTTTTTCTTGCTCGTGTCGGTCCCGAAGCATGACGTTGCCCGTTGTGACCCTGTGCCCGAGCAATGGGCTAGGAATCCAGTTGGCACGACGTGCTTATATGTTTTGAAAGACTCTGCCCAAACGAATTCAACTCTCCACTTCGAGTTCGGTTATAGCAGGACTCGTGCTATTCGCCTCAGTGGGATTCTGGGAATTCTCCTGCTCTTGCCGATTGCGCTTATTTTCTGGTTCCGCAATCGGTCTTTAACTGCGTCGGACGAGGTCAAAGCCGCTGTATGGTTTGCGTATCGCCGTTTTCTCTCGTGGACAGCGCTTTTGGGCACGCTTGCCTGGTGGGCTGCCCTGGATCTTGTTCACGCGGACGAATTGGTCAGGTTTCTGCTCCCTCGCCCGGAGTGGCTGGATGCTACGCTTACTGCAGTCTTTCCGTGGGTATTCTTGTGGATTCCTCCCACAGCGGTTTATTTTCTCTGTCTTGCGCTGTCTTCCCCGATGCAATCGTTGCGCGGAACCCAGCGCACTCAAAGGCAAATCCTCAACCAATCCCTTTGGGCTGTGGGTCGATTCGTGTTCCCTCTTTCGCTTGTTTCCCTTGGAATTGCGGAAATGTTCAGCGCTCCTCGGCCCGCTGTATTGCTTATCGTCGCTGGCTTCGTCGCGGGCAAGTATGCAACCACGAAATTCATCCGCGCCTACGGCATCGAATTGCACGCCCTTACTTCCGGAGAGTTGCGCGACCGTGCCTTCGCCATGGCACAAAAGGCCAAGACAAGGCTTAATCAGCTGTATGTACTCCCCGCGGAACAGATCCGCATGGCGAATGCATTCGCTCACGCTGCTCACAATGTCTTTCTGACGGACTACCTTCTAAAGAACCTGAGCAAGGCCGAGGTTGACGCAGTCGTTGGGCACGAAGTCGCCCATCTGCAAAATAAACATCTCGGTCGGCGAATGACCATCACCTTCATGGTCGTTCTGGTTTTCGCGTTTAGCGGAGCCGTTCTTGAGTATTGGCTTCCTCGTGGCCTCCCAAACGGTCCTATCTTCTATGCGCTATTTCTGCTGGCCTTCCTTTGCATTTCACGTCGTAACGAATTCGTAGCGGACGCTGGCTCAGTCAAGCTCACTGGGAATGCCGAAGCAATGATTACGGCCCTTGCCAGGATCACCCGCCTGAATACGATGCCGATACAATGGAGCAAGCTAAACGAGAAATTGCTCACGCACCCCTCAACCCTGCGCCGAATCAGGCGGCTCGCCAAGGACGCACGAATTCCCGAGGCGCGCGTTTCCGAGCTTCTTAGTCAAGCCGGTTCGACTCCAGTCGAAACCTATTCCATCCCGCCTACCGCGCTCCCAGCAGGCAAATTATTTTCCACTCGGTGTAAAGCTCAAATTGCGGGAAAGGTCGCATGGACTTTGCTTCTGGCTACGGTCTTGCTTCCTGCCGCCTTCGCACTCCTGGCGTACCGGATTGGCCCGCAAGGCGGAGTGCCGTGGTTAGTTTATGCGATTGGACTTCTTTCGACGCTAGCCGCCAACTTGATGCTTTTAAACTTTCTGCCAATGCTTGGGCTCCGAAAATTGGAGCGTCTTTTACGAGAGAAATGTCGTGCAGAGCAACCGGCTTCGAGGATTTGCAATGGTCTCTTTGTGGGTCTCGCCCCGGATTCCCACCCGCGCGTTTACGAGGGAAACTGGGCTTGGGACCTTGGGTTCCTTTCACTCACGCCGAAATATCTATCGTATTGGGGCGAGGAAGCCCGGTTCATTCTCCAGCGCGATGAAGTCATTTCCATCTCGCTCGGGCCTGGTCCCCTTGGCTGGTTCCGTACTCCCTCTGCATACCTGACCTGCCGCAACACTTCAGGGCGGCAGAGCACTTTCAATCTGCGTCCAATGCAGGGGCGTTCCATGCGGGATATGGCCAAGGAAACCCGCCGATTAGTCAAGGACCTTGAGAATTGGCGCCTGGCATTACCTGGTTCCTCGAATCCCCTTCTGGCGCCCACGCAGAAAACTGGTGCAGTGCTAGCCGCTCCAGCGTTTGGTGAGGTAACCGGAGTTTCGCCACAAACTCTCGTCAAAGGTCAGTTTCTCGCGCGTGATTTTCTCCTGAACACCTTCCTGGCAATCGGTGTGATCCTAGTGTTTGGGCTGGGGTTTCCTCCTCTTGATAGTCTTGCTCGCTCCTGGAATCCTGCGGACCCGGGTCCGACGTTTGGCGGACTGTACGTCCTTGTCGTTGTCTGGCTCACGCGTGTGTTCGTGCTCACGCCGTACTTTCGGGCGCGTGAAAAGAAGCCCCTGGCCCAAAAGACTCCTGCGGCCACCACGTAGGCCGGATAAGCGGAAACCAATCGTTCTAGCGCTCGGCGAGGAGGGGGGTTTGGCGGCGCCACCATTCCTGGCCGGAGTGCGGGAGGGTGTACACGGGGTCGTAGTACTCGTAGAGGCGATTCATCGCTTCGGAATCACCGGCTTCGATGCCAGTGCGGTAATTCTTGGTCCAGTAGGAGATGCCCTTCTCGCGGTCATATTCCTTGAGCTGATGGACCCAGCGCTTGCCGACAAAGGGCACGTCGCAAATCATTCGAGGTGTGGCAAAGCCCGGCAAGTAGCCCATGATGTCGTGCTGCAACTGCTGGGCTTCATGGATGGCCAGGCGCCAGTGCTCGGAATTGGGAATCATGTCGCACATGTAGAAGTAGTAGGGCATGATTTTGGCGCGATCGAGCAGAGTGA
>QHYM01000204.1 GCA_003223295.1 Acidobacteriota bacterium
TCCGTTAATCGTTTGGAGTAGACTCGAGTATCGGCGGCGAGTCTGAGCCGGACCAGTGTCCAACCTATGCAAATGCCTTCAACGAGGACCAGACCATTCTTGGCAGACCGCGCGATGTCGGCCGCCAGCTCATCGAGCGATAGCTGATCGACATAGGGATGCCCTTCGCGGTGAGGGTCACGATAGTCATCAGTGCTGATCCGCTCCAGGGCAAGGTCATCACTCAATCGCTTGGCAAGAAACGTCTTCCCTGAAAGGCGGTAGCCGTCGAAGGAACAAATTGTTGCGGGCGAGCGGCGCTCAATCGAGTTGACGTGGCGGCGAAGCTCGTTGTAATCGTTCAGCGTCAACACGTTCGACACTGAGGGGACATCGTCCGGCTCCTCGTAGCCGCCTAACGGATCGCGCTGAAGGTGCGGCGCGCTCGTGAAGAGAGTGGATTCCCGCGCAAAGAGACAAGACCTGTGCTTAGGAATGCAGATGGCGAGGACACTGTCCGATCTCCTCGAGATTTACGCAGCTGTCTAACGGTGCGCCGAAGCTGCGGCCCGCCTGCTTCAGGTGCATTAGGTAGCGCCATGGGGATGCTTGCTGTACCAGTTGTGAGCCTTATTGACCTGATCAGCCCAGAAAGCGAGCACAGTGTCCTCTGTGAGGTTCGGCAGGACGCCGAGCTCCTCCATCCACTCAAAGAACTGATCGCTGGGCCGAAAGCCAGACTTGTTTACCACGAGCGCCGAGGCGAGGAAGCCGGCCTGCATGTAACTCTCTGCAGATACTTGCCCTAGGAAGCTTCCAATAAGCGCACGGTCGAGTCCTTCCCACTCGGACGTATCGATCGAGTAACTCGCACCGTGCTTGATGTTGGGCACATGGAATTCTACGCCACGGACCAAGTCTGAATACACAATCAACTTCTGTTTCGCCCCCGTTTGCCGAATGCGGCGCGTGAGCTCCGCGCGCGCGACAGGATCTTCATACTGCCAACCCATGCCCGCAAAATCGACAGTTGCTAGGTTTGCCTCGACTTGCTGCAGCATTCGAAACCTCCCGCCATAGACCCGGCGCTATCTAGCAAATACGTCCACGTCCACGGCGCGTTGAGAAAGCATCGTTCCTAAATCTATCCGGGGCGACAGCTTAGCCCGCATCAGGGAGCGCGAGATAGAAGGCGGCATCTTTACGACAGGCCCGTGACGTTGGCTTGGTCGCCGATGAGCAGGAGGCGAATGCCAATGCGACGATCATCCTCGAACGTCTCCCATATCGTCACGACGCGAAAGCGCTGACCCTTGTCCAGTTTCTTGGCGAGTCGCTTCGCCTCATCTCGCGGTATGTAACCTGCCTGGAGCGTCCGTGCTGCGTTCCACACTGCGATCGCGTTGGGATCGTACGGATTGGCAGGTTCTCGCTCGAGCCTTATCTCGTTCCCAGCGGCGAAGCATGGGTCCTGGAGCGTGTCTAGACGATAGCGCTCGCCGACGACATTGACTGACTCAAGCCCCTCACCGCGCGGGAGAGTTTGCCACCTGAGATGTTGTCCGTCAGCGAGCCGTACAACAACAAACCCGCGCCCGTTCTCGAACTTCGATCGCTCTAATGCAAAGTCGAATGTCGAAATGGTGTCCTCGCGCTGCCTAACGGCGTGCGCCCTAAGCTGCGGCGCGCTGGCCAAGAATCCATTCCACACTGTACGCGCGCCGCCAGCCTCAGGCATGTGTCAAGCAAAGTGTAACACGACATCAGCTTTCACGCGTTTCGTTACGAGCATCTCGCAGGACCTTCCGGAGTTGATTAATTGCCTCTGGCGTCAGTAATGCGCGGATGCCCGAGGCCCATCCCAGGTACCCGTCAATATTATGGAGCCCGTATAGGGCTGTCGCCCCAACTACCGCGTGGGCAAATGTCACGACCTCTTCCGCTCTCTCCCGAGTGATTGCGTCACTTGGAGTTTGGAAACGATCATCTACGAGCCCGACGTAGAAGCCGCGTTGCTTCCACTGATCTAGTAGTGTGAAGTCGGGGCCGGGAATCCATTTCTCCATTTTTGTTGTAATCGCCTTGCATCTGGCAATGCTAGCTGCAAACTCAAGCATGTGTGCCTTGTCTTCCGGTGCTCTGCCACTGTGATCCACAATGTGACGGAGTATGAGTGGCCAGATCTGCAGGTATTCAAGCTTGGACTTGTGTTGTATGTGCTTTCGCCGGACATCTTTGACCACGTCATCGTTCTCGAACGAGAAGAGTGTAGCATCGATCAGGCAAAACTTGGCTATCTCCTCTAATGCGAGGACCGCCAAGGACAGTCCGAGCGCGTGGTTTTCTTGCCACAGTTTGGACTCGCTTGGGGACACACATTTTTGTGCGGTCGCCAATAACTTCAGCGCGTTCCGAGTGCAGGCTTCGAAACCATTGCGCAGTTCTGCTGTCGAGAACGCCGGCGAAGGTGTGCTGGAAGTCACTGGTTCAGCGTCGTAAGAGTCTTTTCACGCTGCCTAATCTACGAGCGGTGCCGCTTTCAGGCGCGTGTTGAATGGCGGCGATCCTACACAATACTGTGAAGCCTACAGTACTCCTCGATGTGTCTGATGATGGATGCGCCGGCACCTTCTCGCTCGGGACTTATTCCCCAATCGGGAGATTTCCGATAGTCTCTCGACATCGCTCGGGCCTCGTACTGTAGTGCGGTGCCCGGCGTCAAGAACTGATACACATTACGCAGAGTCCCTCCCGAAGGCATCAGCGCTCCAACGAAGACAGGTGGCACGTCGAACGCGGGATTGACATCCCTAGCCTGGCCGAGGGAGGCGTCACCAGGAAAGCATCTTCTACCACCGCGACCAGATGCCCGCCGACGGAGTCTTCGGACTCTGGTTCGGAGCAGCCAAGGTCGAGATGGAAAGGCCTATTCACGACACGCACGCATACCTCCCAGGGGCGAGCGCGCCGCTGGTAGTGCGTCATGACGTCAAGTGTGATTGCGGTGGAGGGGATACAGGAGCTTGAGAGAAAGTACCTGGAAATCTCTCGTCTGGCACAGCCAGCGAAGATTTCAGGAGTGTTCGAGTGTCCATTCGCTGGCCGTTCCGTAAACGTTCGCTTTCACTACGTCATTCGACTCAGATCATAATCGCTGAATATGTTTGCCGTAATGTTTGCCGTTCCATACCTGCCGATGGGTGCCAATGCGGTCATCTCGCGCACGTAAGTGCCGATAAAACAACGGGCCCCGCATGGGGGTCGTTGAATTCAAATCCCGCCGTCCCGATCTAAAGCCCGAGTAGGCGCGGAGTGGAACCAACTTTGCCGCCGTCCCTCGGGACGCGCGCTCTCGCCGAGCCGGCGCCCTTCGCTGCGCTCAGGGCAGGCTTTCAGCGCACGGATAACGGACCCGCAGCCTCAGCAGACACAACAAAAGGCGCGGCAGGTGACCATCCACCCACCGCGCCTCGTTGAACCGTCCCTCCGTCCCCCCTCTCCGGAACGGAGAGGGGGACAGGGGGTGAGGACTACGCCGCCTTCGGCGTCTCACCACCGCCTACCTGCGGCTCCGTGTGCGTCCGGAACGGCCCCACCACGCTGTGAACGCTGGCCCACGCGCCCATCAGCTCGGCATTGTCCCCGAACCGATACCGCACGACGCCGTCCAGCACCTTCACCTGCTCGGACACCTCGGCCATGACGGCCCGCAGATCGGCGCTCGCACCCGTGCCCTGAAGGGCCGGCTCGGCCACTGCGCGCGTCCTGAAGGACGCGAACACTAGATGCTAGGCGAGCTTGAGTTTCTTGCGTGAGCTCAGTGCACGGATCAAGTCATTTGCCGAACCAATTGCGAGCACTCCCCGAAACAGGAGGTCAATGCTAACCGATGGATCGCCTGATTCCATCTTCGCCACGCGAGATTGACTAGAACCGACAAGCTCAGCGACCCGCGTCTGAGATAGATTTCGACGACGTCGCAAGGTCTGCAGGCGCTTGGCCAGGGCCAACTTCATCTCAATCAGCTCAGCCTCTTGTTTGTCGAGATCGAGGAAATCAGCAGTGCTTCCCACTCTCCAACCTGCGGCTTCGAGGCGAGCTCTCTTTGCGCTGTTCATGGTATCCTCCTCCTTTCTCATTTCCTGCTCAGACTAGCTCTCGTAGCGCTTTAGTCGTTGCTTGCACAGTTCAATGACGCTTTGTGGTGTTTTGGGCGTCGTCTTGGCAAAGACTTCAAGTAGAACGATCGCGTCACTATCAAGCCGGTAGATGATTCGCCAGTCGTGATCCTTATCCCGAACGCGAAGCTCATGGCATCGTTTTCCGATTGACGGCATTGGCCGGGACTCTGGCATGCCCAGATTCTCCCCTTGCTGTAGCCTCCCGAGCAAATACCCGGCTTCTTGTCTTGCTTCCTTAGAAAAAGGAGGCGTCTTGATCTCGCCATGAAGCCAGACGAGCGGTTTCTCGCTCGATGCCATCGGTCAAACAATGTATGTCAGAAGTGACATATCATCAAGGGGCGAGCCCAAACTAATGTCGTGAGAAGGTTTGCGAAGTGGTTGAGACAACCGCTGGACAACGATCGAGCGGCGAAGGTTCGAGCGACCACAGAAGTGGCGAGACAACAGATTTCCAAGGCTCAAATCGAAGTTGCCGCAAGCATGTTAGAGACGGCTGAGCGCGTCTGAGTGATTCGGAGGCGCACTTGGATGACAATGGGCGGCCGTTTTGCGCCTCTAGCATTTGTCGAGACCCGCGATAGCGTCGCCAACGTTGGGAGTGCTGCAAGCGTCGTCCGTGGCCGAGGAGGCCGTCTATGAACTCGTGGAGCGTCACAGCAACAGCTCTGGCAATTGCTGGTCACATCGGGACTCCGTCCCTCTTCTCGCA
>QHYM01000205.1 GCA_003223295.1 Acidobacteriota bacterium
CTAGGACAAAGCAAAAATGCCCCGGCCATAGCGCTCGTTGTCTTCAGAAATTCACGGCGCGATTTTGCAAAGTCTTTCATTGCATTTTCCCTACGGAATTGAGCAATCGGAAGCAGAGCGCCCAGATTTCTTTTTATCCTTTCATTGGCCTTTCGACCGATCGCAGCGACATCCGTTTTTGCCAGTTCATTAAGGCTTAACTACGTCTAGTAGGTTCGGACGAGAACAATGCGCCGAGCCCCTCCGCAAGAGTCGGGTGAGTGAGGATGGCATCGCGAAATCCGGTGTAGGGCAGCCCTGCAATCATGGCAATTTGGACCGAAGACATAATCTCGCCCCCGTCGACGGCGAGAGCGGTGAAGCCAAGGATGCGATCGCTATCGATTTCAACAAGCGCCTTTAAAAATCCTCGTGTTTCACCAAGAGTCCGCGCACGCAGGACCGCTTCCATTGGGATTTTGAACAAGCGATATGGAATGCCTTGCGTTTTAGCCTCCTTCTCACTTAGACCGACGCGTGCGAATTCCGGATCCGTGAAAAGGCAGAACGGCACTTGCCTGTTAGTCGTCACATGGCTACGACCAGCGAGGTTGTCACGAACGACACGGAAATCATCAATGCTGATGTGGGTAAACTGCGGGCTGCCTGCCACCTCGCCGATCGCCCAAACGCCGCGAGCCGTCGTCTGAAGTCGCTCATTCACCTTGAGGTATCCACGATCTGTCAGTTCGACACCCGCCGACTCCAGCCCGAGCCCCTCTGTGTTTGGAGTGCGGCCTGACGCAACCAACACATGACTGCCCTCGAGCGTTTTCTCCACTCCATTTTGCTCGAGAACTATTCTAACCGACTCGCCTGATTTCCCCGATATCCGCTTGATCTGCGCATTCAGAAGAGTGTCGATGCCCTCGTCCCTGAAGAGGCTGCAAAGAGCTTCGGTCACATCCGGGTCTTCTCGGTGCAACAACCGGTCATTGCGTTCGATCACCGAAACCCTACTGCCGAATCTACGCATGGCCTGCGACAGTTCTATGCCGACGTAGCCACCGCCTATCACCAGAAGATGTTCAGGGACTTCATCGAGTTCGAGTGCCTCGACGTGCGTCAGTGGCTGTGCGTCAGCGAGGCCAGGAGTTGAGTCAATTACTGCGCGCGTACCTGTGCTAACGATCACATTCGTTCCGCGGAGTTGACGCCTTGTTCCGTCGCGAAGTGTGACCTCCAAAGTTCGCGGAGCGATGAAGCGGCCGGAGCCACAAATGAATTCCGCTCCGGTCTTTTTGTAATTGCCGAGGTACAGTTCGTTCAAGCCCGATACCATCCGGCGCTTACGGTCACGGACGGCAGGCATATCGATTCTGACGCTATCTCTAGCGATGCCGAACTCTTCACTTCTGCGGGCGTACGATGCAACCTTCGCACTGTGAATAATGTTCTTGCTCGGCAGACAGGCGATGTTGGGACACGATCCCCCAATATATTTGCGGTCGATCACTGCGACACGCTGCCCTTGCGCAGCAAAGGTCCATGCCGCGATTGTCGATCCGGTGCCCCCGCCGAGAATCACAACATCGAACTCTTCCGGTTTGCCAGCCTTAGTCGATTGAGCCGAAGGAACGTCTTGCATGGTGTTCATATGAGCTTTCCTCTTTGAAGTTGAATGTAAGAGTCCGTTTGGTTCGACATGTTGGGATTCTAGTACTTTCCGAGGTTGAAGCATTAACCTCTAAGGAAGTCGCGGATGGCTGTCGCGATTTCTTGAGCATGGGTCTCCAACGCGAAATGCCCCGTGTTAAAGAAGTGGATCTCAGCATTGGGCAGATCACGCTTGAAGGCTTCAGCTCCTGCAGGCAGGAAGAATGGGTCGTTCTTGCCCCATACTGCGAGTAACGGCGGTTGGTGTGTGCGGAAATATTGCTGAAAAGTGGGATAGAGCGCGACATTGCTTTTGTAGTCGCCGAAGAGGTCTAGCTGCACTTCGTCAGCGCCAGGCCGCGCGAGATAGAAGTTATCGAGCGCGATACCATCCGGCGACACGGTTGCTTCATCAGTAACGCCGTGGATGTACTGCCACCGCGTCGTTTGAGGGGTCAGTAATTGGCGAAGTGCTTCCCGGTTGGCCTGCGATGAATCCTGCCAGTAGGCCCGAATAGGATTCCATCCTTCGCTCAGACCCTCCTCGTAAGCGTTGCCGTTTTGCGTGATGATCGCGGTGATTCGTTCAGGGTGCATCACAGCAAGTCGGAATCCCGTAGGAGCACCATAGTCGAAGACATAGACTGCGAAGCGGTCGAAGCCGACTACCTCGGTAAAGCGGTCGATGACATTGGCTATGTTGTCGAAAGTGTATTTGAACTCGCTCCGTGCTGGCATGTCTGTCTGACCAAACCCGGGCAAATCTGGCGCGATGAGGTGGAAGCGATCAGCCAGCAACGGAATGAGGTCGCGAAACATGTGCCCCGCGGTAGGGAAGCCGTGAAGCAGCAACAGCTTTGGAGCTGTCGAGGCGCCAGCCTCACGATAGAAAACTTTCAGGCCGTCTACGTCGGCAGTACGATATGTGATAGCAGTCATGATTTTTTCTCCTGTCTAAATGTAACAGTCATTTTGCATCCTTCGGTACATCTTAAAGTGCTTCGAAAATGATATCCACGACGACACTTGGTGCCGTCACGCTCGGCGTGTGGTCAACCGGGTGCGTCCGCACTTTTGCCTTCATCCTCTTAGCCATGAAGAACTGTGTCTCCTTCACGATCATGCGATCCTGCTCGGCGAGGAGGAAATGGCTCGGCCTGTCCTTCCAGAGAGGTCGGCCTACGGGAACAGTGATACACGGTAAGGCAATCGGTCGTTGGACTGCGGCGAGCTGTTCCTGCTCCTCGGTAGTCGCGTTCTGCGCAAACGCCGCAGCAAAGGCATCATTTGGAAGATAGATCAGGCCGTGGCTATCAGGGGACAACTTAGGTGCCTTGGGATGCGGGGCCGTCCGATAGAACACATCAGTAACCTTCTCCCCCTGGTCCGGTGCCAACGCCGTCACGTAAACGAGCGACTTGACCTTCTCGCTCTTCGTTTCTGCGATGACTGCGCCCGCATAGGCATGGCCGACCAGCACGACGGGAGCATTGACCCGCTCTAGCGTACGATCGAGCGCTGCCACATCGTCAGCCAGGGTGGTCAGCGGTAGAGGAGCTGCCACGGACGCGATTCCTCTGGTTCGCAACCCAGTGATGACTCTGTTCCAGCATGAGCCATCGGCCCAGGCCCCATGCACGAGGACAACATTAGCAATGTCGGAAACCATATGCCTGTGCTTTCGTTAGTGAGTTTTGTTTATCTATTATCTGGCGGCTATCGACCATCATTAGAGCGCCAGCGATTACAAAGTCTTCTGCCGAGCGTTTGATGCAGCTTCTTCGATAAGAGCTGCGATTTCCTTCGGCATGGAGACGTAAACAGCTGACTGGCGCCCGAATTAGGCGGACTTAGCACCTTTCGCATCGTCAAATTTGTGAGATTTGGGGTGGGCTGCCGTTTCGATCCGCGACGTATCTCAGAGAATCGGCTAGAGTCCAGATAGCCGCTCCCAACAACACAACGTCCTTGACCAGGAACTGGCCAGGAAACCCGGAGAGGGCGGGAAATCCATACCCTACCTGCCATGCTCCCGGCGTCGTAATGACAAAACTCAGCGTAGTTAAGAACATTCCAATTCCGGCTAGACTGCCGACAATCGAGAGCTTTGGCCAGACCGGTTCAGCCGCTATTAGTAACGCAGTGGCAATCTCAACTACACCGAGGCCGCGCGAGAAATTTCGCACGTCGAGGATGTGATAAGCCCAGGCCAAGACTGGACTATGAGAGGCGTGGTTGAAAACACCTTCGGATTCGTAGGCGGTGAACTTCAGGCACCCGATCCAAAAAACCACCAGGACTAAGCCGTAGCGAAGGACGAACGCGCTTATTTTGTCGATGTTGCGGACTACGGCCTTTCCTTTAACTCGCAACCCAGCCGGCATGCGGTTTATTCCTCCTGTAACAAACGGTCTGGTTTGCATATGTGTTTGTCTATTGAGCGTGCATGGCAGCTTCGCAACGGTTAGAAATCCACCGCCAACTTTTTCGCTTCAGCTCGACCACGCGCGATACTCTCTTCCCCCTTCTGTTTCCCGTGCCACGTCGTGCCTTCCACCACCAGCGTATAGACCTCCTTGACTCCGATAAACTTAGCCAGAAATCGATGTATCCTTTCTGATGGTCGAACCGGGAAGCGGGCGTCGGTGAGTCTTCCGCATAGGTCCCGCCCCGCGCATAGACCACGAAGGCGCGGGGAGTTTTCAGCAAAGGGCCGTACTCGTTGCCGTCATAGGTAAAGAGCATGTTCCGCTGACAGGCCAGATCAATTAATTGCTTGAGCTTGTAAGGGTAGGCGAAGTTCCACATAGGCACGCCGAGCACGATGCGGTCCGCTTGCTGGAAGCGTAATGCCAGGTCCTGGATTTTGTCCCAGACGGCGGTCTCGGCCTGGTCCATCGGTTGTTTGTACACGCCTTTGTACTTCGCCCCGATGGCCTCCTGGTCGAAGTCCGGCAGCTTTTCCTCCCAAACGTTCAAGGTATCGACCATGACCCCAGGACAAGCCTGACGGTAGGCTTCGAGGAAGGCGCTGGTGACGGCGATAGACGCAGACCTGGGTCCGCGCGGAGAGGATTCGATGTTGAGTAGACGCATGAT
>QHYM01000206.1 GCA_003223295.1 Acidobacteriota bacterium
TACAGCTGCGGTTGTACGATGTGGACCAGAAACACGGCCTCATAACTGTTCGACAAGGAAAAGGAAAGAGAGACCGAGTGGTGCCGATTGGCGAAAGGGCCTTGGCGTGGCTGGACGTGTATTTGAGCAGCTTGAGACCCGAAATTGTCAGGAAGCCAGATGACGGCGTTCTATTCCTTACCTCCAACGGCGTCCCATTTACACCAAACCACCTGAGTTTACTGGCTCGGCGATATGTGAAGGCTGCGCAGATCGGCAAGAGCGGCGCCTGCCATATTTTTCGCCACACGATGGCGACGCTCATGCTCGAAGGGGGCGCCGACATTCGCTATATCCAGGCAATGCTGGGGCACGTGCGGCTCGACACCACTCAAATCTACACGCATGTTTCGATCCGCAAGCTGAAACAAGTCCACGCAACTACCCACCCAGGAGCGCGTTTGGACGCACAGACCGATAAGGTCAGCCAGCTACAAATCGGCTCCGAGTAACGAGTCGAAACCGAAACCTTCAACAGAAGAGACTGACTGGACACAGTTTCCAGCGTATTGCTGCCCAAGGCAGTCACCGGGAAACTACAATACGTGAGATGCCCCCAAACGCTCAGAAAGCGACACAGGAAGAAGTCTGCTTCACGTCAAGGCCAGTAAGCTGTTTGGAGGAAATGGCAGCGGAAAATCCACAGGCATCATACTACCGCGCCAGATACTACAACCCACAGCTCCAGAGATTCATCTCCGAGGACCCAATTGGGCTACGCAGCGGGGCTTGTCTCTATTCGTACGTCCACGACAATCCCACCAATGGCACAGATCCATCGGGGCTCTGCCCTGTGTTTGTCGGCCATCGGCCGGAGGTCCTACTTCCCACCGAGGACCCACTTGAGCCGTCTGTTGCACTAGAGCATACGTTTCTCGTTCTTGGTGGAAGGAAGGATAAGGAGCGAACGGTTCTTGAAGCGGAACCGACTGAGGATCCTTGGCCTTGGAATAAGCCAACGATAGATGCGGAGGTCTACCCGCTAATACCAGGCCTAGACCCGAGAAATCCTGTCTGGACCGACCCTGAAATATTCGTCACTGACGACGGGCGGCCGTGTTCAGTCGACGCGAAGACACTGAGCAATTATGCGAACAGTGTGAACGGTGCCGGCGTACCCTACAAGCTTTTGGGACCTAACAGCAATTCGGTTACAAGCGGTGGACTGAACGCGCTAGGGATTAACGGTTGGCAGCTACCAATCATAGCGCCCGGGTGGAATTCGCCGATTCCTCATTGAATATGGATGAAGTGATACCGAAATTGCTATGACTGAGACGCATAGAAAGCCTATCTGGCTAAAGATGGGGGTTCTGGTCTCAGCTTTGGCCGTTTTCTTGACACTAATACACGGAATACACCTAAGAAGTTCAAAGTCTGTCGAGACAGCGATTGCTCAAAACCTAGGGCCGGAATCTGATGCAGCTAGCGTTCGTGAGTTCATGGCTGGCCATCATATCCTGTTCGTGGGATGCTCTTCGGCACTTCGCACTTGCTATGGCAAAATTTACAGAACCTCCATCAGCCTTCTAACGAAGAGCTACATCCTTATTGACTTTAATTTCGACGAGAACGGGAAGTTGATTTCCCACAAGGTGCATGAACGTCATCAGTTCGTGTGGGAGTAGTCGGTCAATCTCTTCTCGACTTGCAGAAATGCAGTGAGCCAAACAGCCTATAAATGGCAACAGACGAGCGATGGCACGCACAGCTACGCGTGAGATGCGCGGAACCCGCTGAGCACCATCGATTCCGGGAACACGGCGAGTTTTGTCTACGATCCGTTCGCGCGGCGCACAAGCAACACGCTTTCGGAAACTGCGACCTCGACGGGAAGCCGGGAAGCTCCTGTCTTATTCGAAGCAAGAGACTCTGACTTTCTTTTAGACCAGCAATAGCTTTGGTCACGAACGTTCCTGACGTGCGTTCTAGGGCAGCCTGGCGACCTTGGTGGTGCCCGGTTAACGCCTCGCACCCGTGAGCGGCGAAGAGCAGTGCCTGTGGCACCGTCGTAGACGCCGCTCTGCTCCCGCTCCCCGGCGTGGCCCTCAACCGCGCCCTGACAGGCTCCCCACAGAGGCGGCTAAAAGGGAAAGATTCACCGACGAGGCCGCAATCCCACACCGATTTTGTAGACGTAGTGCCTGGTAAACCCTTTAGGGTCCACGTCGCCGTAACCAGTCACTTGGCAGAGGATCTCACTGCCGCCAAGCCAACGCTTCGCTGAAAAATATACGTGGTGATCCCCCTCGACGCTCTTTGCCTCACCGCGCGAGCGGAGAAAATCGGTCAGCTTCTCTCTCAGATCAACGGGCTGATCTGCCCACGGCGCTGTGAAGAGGACCGGGCGTGACACGTCGCTACCTTCGTAGTCATTCACAACGAAAGCTCTCGAAGTCGGCGACCATAGAACATCCACGTGTCGCCTGTACGAATAGATTTGAGTCGACGAGCCGCTTCCTGTGTCGATTAGAGTCAGGGTGTGCGCTGGTTCCTTTTTCTCATCGTCTGCATTCCGAATGGTGTAACGGCCATCGGGCGATTTCGCTTCTGACCTGCTTCCTGGAAAAGTGACCTTCTGCGTGTTCGCCTGACTGAGCATGGTTGAGAAAAGGAAGACGCTCAGCAGCCGCGTACCTATAACGTACAAATGATGACCTGACCTGCTCATAATACCTTACCCCCGAAATTGAACCTCTGAAGCAAATCCGGTTTACGGTTTACAGCCGTTGTCGTCAGGAGTGCAGATCGTGACCTTCCTCCACTGCCGACCCCATTTCTTTGCTTCTGGCTTTGGGAGCCAGATATCAATCCAATCATCCGGAGCAACCGGAACGTGACCAGGATAGTTCCAACCCCGACCCGTATCGTGTACTGCCCCATCATAAGCAGACCCGTTGAACGGATCGACCGGTTGACTGTTGAAAAATGGGTCTGGGTTATTTGACACAGATACTGTGGACCCCATTGGGTAAGGGGGAGGGTTCGTGTTCGCTACTGCCACTATACCGGGGCCAGCACCTCTTCCTAGGTTTTTGAAATAGGGCCAGTCCTTTCCTGGTCCAGTGTCAGAGTATGCCGTAACCACCATGATCTTGGTAATGCACTTGAGGCCATAAGGATCGCTGGCATCAATAGGATCATTCTCCGCGTACGCGTAAAGATTGGGGCCACTGCCTTCAAACTCTGCTGGGTCTTCACTAATGAAGCGTCCAATGACCGTGTCGTAGTATCTGGCGCGGTAGTCACAGAGATTGTTGCTAGGGATGCATTGAGGTGCTGTCGCGTGGTTTGCAACGATGGGCGCTCAAATGGTTCGGCGAGGCTCTTGATGTTCTACCAGTCTGCCCTCAAATACCAGTCGCCTTCAATGCGCCTGAAAGCATTGCGTTGTCTCTGAGGATTTCTGTAATAGTCGTCTAAACTCCTCACTTCGTTTGCGGGCTTCCGATCCGCTGAACAAATCCACACATGCCTGGTGTTTCCGGCCCACCCTGCTCCCCATGCGCCAACACAAACGAGTTCAGGGTGGTCACCTTCGCTTCTAAAGGCGGCATTGCTACCAACCTGTTTAAGTAAAGCGACGTAGTCATTGTACCGGGAAACCGGGAAACTCAGCTCACCCGGCTTGTGCGGCAATCCTGAGTCTCCTGTTTCCACACCGAAACGAGTGTAAACGGCCCGTACGCTTCGGTCTGCCAAGAGCATTTCCCGTATCCGTTCATAAGCTGCACGGTGGTCCTGGAAGTTCTCGATTAGTTTGTTTTCTTTGGGTGGCTTCGTGCTGAAAGATGCCGCTGTCCACAAAGCACAGGTCGCCAAGGCGAACATCGCGACGAGAACACCTCTAGCTTTTAAAATGCCTCGTCCGGTCATTGGCACGCTCCAAAATCCTGGCTTATTGGCTGTCAGTTGCATTCGCAGTTTCGTCCAGGCATCCCGCCGTTCTTGCTAAAGGTTCGTCCGTCATCATCTCCAAGAGTAATCCAGGGCCAACCTCCTTTGTCCAAAGGGTCATACGGCCCCATTGATTGCCCTGGGATATTGTGGAAGACAACACCATCAAGCCTTACCGTCATCTCCGCGTAGCGAAGCTGCCATGTATGCTGGAGGCTGAAACCAATCTCGCGGTCGCCATAAAATGCATCGTCCCACGCCCCGGCTTCAAAACCCGCCATGTAGTTGCCGAATTCCGCCGCCGTCATTTTCCTGCCGCAGCGCATGTATGTGTTGCCAGAAGTCGGGAGGTTATATCCAAAATCATAGTCCCCACCTCCCTTGCTGTGGTTGGCAATGTTCCAGAGCCCCTGAAAGTATCCAGCTGTGGCGTCGAGATAAGCCGGTTGCAGGAATAAATCACGCGTCTCTTGTTCGTTGTAGTCTTTCAACCCAAACGGATCCCTCAAATTCACAGGGCTGTTGCGCGCGTAGGCATAGAAATCGGCTCCTCCGGTGAAACGTAACGGGTCTTCGGAAATGAAGCGTTGTAACTGCGGATTGTAGTATCTGGCGCGGTAGTATGATGCCTCGCAAAAAGTCGCCGTCGCACTCATTGGCATCGGGATGTCGAGAGATGCTTCCGCCGTGACAAGCCTCATGTGGAAAGGACTCCTACCCCCCTACCCCATTGCCTTTCGAATCCGCTTTGACAGTTCCTCAGCGCGTC
>QHYM01000334.1 GCA_003223295.1 Acidobacteriota bacterium
GCTTTGCGCGACGCCGCCACCGCCAAGGGAAAGTCCCGGCAGGGCGACAATACTGATCCGGCGAACATCGACCCCGGCAAACTCATGTTCGACTACGAAAAGATGATTCGCGCGAAACTGAAATTCCTCAGCTACGCGCCCATCGTTTTTCTTTCCGCAAAAACCGGCGAACGCGCCGAAAAACTCTTCCCGCTGATCAATCAATGTGCGGACGCGCGCCGCCGCCGCATTCCCACGCCCGCGCTGAACGACTGGCTCAAAGAGGAAGTCGATCTGCAGCGAGGTTCGACGCCGAAATCGCGCCCCGTGCGCATTTACTACGTCACCCAGGCAAAAACCGCTCCGCCCACGTTTCTCCTGTTCACCAACCAAAAAATGCCTCTCCACTTCAGCTACGAGCGCTTCCTCGAAAACCAGCTTCGCGCCAAGTTCGATTTCACCGGCACGCCCGTGCGTTTCGTGCAGCGCCTCCGCAAACGAGAGAAGCGCGCCCACGCTGCAGGAAGCGACAAATGAGTTTCTTTGTGAAGACCTATCACGTCTACATAATGTCCAACGCCTCTTCCGGGAACCGCGCAGTGCTGCAAGCCTCTACAGGAATTCCCCACAAACTGCTACGATAGCGGCGTCCCCTTTCCCGTAGGGCAGGAGCATGGCAGGTAACGTCACCGCCACAAAAACCGCCAGCGAAGCTCGCCTGTATACCATTGGCGAGGTTAGCCGCCTCGCCGACCTCAAAGCATTCGTATTGCGCTACTGGGAATCCGAGTTTCCCATGCTGCAGCCGACCAAGGATGACGCGGGCCGCCGCGTCTATCGCCAGGAAGAGGTGGACCTGGTCTTCCGCATCAAACGGCTGCTGTACGATGAAGGCTTCACGATTGCCGGCGCGCGCCGCCACCTGCGCGAAAAAAGTGGCGCGGACGAACCCGCAAGCCGCGCCTCGAATCACTCTGCGGACGGCGCGGGGCAGTTGCTCAGCCGCAGGATGCTGCTGGATCTACGCGACACGTTGCGTGCTTTCTTGACGCTTCTCGAACGGCGGTGATAGCCTTGGTAGTGCAGATGCTACTGCGATTCGGCCCTCTCGATTTTGCCGCGTCGTTGTCAGGTTACCCGTCGGGACGTAGCGCAGCCTGGTAGCGCGCACGCTTGGGGTGCGTGAGGTCGCGAGTTCAAATCTCGCCGTCCCGACCATTTTTTATCTGCGTGCCAGGTCTGACAGCCCGCCGCTGATGACAAAGTCGGAGTACTCAAAGCTATTCAAGCTTCTGGATGGTCATGCAAAAAGACATCACAGGTGTTTTCTCACGGAGTTGTTCCTGAGTGAGGATGAAGACGAATATAACGCGTTTTCGTCCGGCAATTTTCGGCGATGACCCGCAGAATCAGAGGGCCTGTCAGTATGTGCGCATCGAAATTGCTGAAGCGAGGGAGTTGACGCGTAGCGGGCTATTGACGATATCAATCGCCAATGTTCTTGACGAGAAGTTGGGACCGTTGGGTCAAGTACGATAAAACAATTGGCAAATGCAAAATGCCACATATTCTTCTGACGAATGACGACGGGTACCAGGCCGAAGGCTTGCGCGCCGTAGCACAGGCGCTCGCGGATTTCGCCACCGTAAGCATTGTTGCTCCAAGCCGCGAGCAAAGCGGCACAGCGCAGTCGCTGACGTTGCGACAGCCCATCGTCTGCAACCGCATTGCCGAGCGCGAGTGGGCTATTGATGGGACACCCGCGGATTGCGTGATCGTGGCGCTGCACAAGCTTTTGCCGGAAAAGCCCGACCTGCTGATTTCCGGAATCAACCACGGCGCGAACCTCGGAGAGAACGCTTATTACTCCGGCACAGTGGGCGCTGCCCGCGAAGGCGCGCTACACCACATTCCGTCGGTGGCCGTTTCGCTCTGCGCAAAAAAGGAGAAAGCAAAGTTTGACAACTCCGCCCGCGTGGCCCGCGCCGCCGCCGAAACAATCTTGAAGGAAGGCTTGCCGGACCAGGTGCTGCTCAACGTCAACGTGCCGGAACCGTGGAACGGCGCTGTGAAATTCACGCGCCAGTCGCAAAAGATCACGCGCAACCAATTAACCGAAGGAAAAGATCCGCGCGGCCGCAGCTACTTCTGGCTCTTCGAACAACGAATTGACAAGGACGTCGAGCCTGACACCGATTACGCCGCGATTTTCTCCGGCGCCGTTTCCATCACTCCGCTCCACCTCGATCCCACGCACACCGAGTCCCTCAACCATCTTTCCCACTGGGCCAAGGCGATTTCCGCTGCATTTATTTCGTAGCGCGGGCATCTTGCCGGCGACGTTTCTCTCGTAGGCGCTTATTTGGCGGGCATGGCCGCCGGCGCAATCAGCGGTACGTTGTTCTTGCGCATCGTTTCGTTGAGCGCAAGAACGTCCTTCGCAAGAACGTCGCGCCACTTGACGAGCTGCATTTCGAGCCGCTGATCGAGCTCCGCAAAGACCGCCTCTTCGGCCGCAGTAGGCGCGGTGTCCGCGCTGTCCGTAACATTCTGCAAATAGGCGAACTTGCTTTCGAGCTTCGTGGGATAGTTAGCGAAATCCTCCGTGGACTTGCCATTCACCTGAATGAGTTCTTCCTCGATGGTGCCGATTTTCTTTCGCAGATCCGTGGAAGCCGTGACCACGGGATTGGGCGGATCGTTTGCATCCGCTTTCGCAGCTTGCGCGGGGCCAAGGCGCTTTTCGAGCGCCTGCAGTTGCCCGCGAAGGTCGCGGATGGCAATGATGGCTTTGTTCATTTCGTCCTGACGGTCGCGCATCTTGAGCAGGAGGTCAAATTGCTTTCGCACATCCTCCGCCGAAGTCCGTACGCGCGGGTCCATCTTTACTTCAAATGATGCGGTTTGCGCTTTGCCGCCGACGGTCAGCCGCACCTGATACGTTCCCGGCAGAACCAGCGGCGCAATCGGTTCTCCCGCATCGTACACGGCCCGCGGAATTTTCGTGGGAACTTCGTAGCGCAAATCCCACGTGAATAGATTCAGCCCCGCCTTCGCGGGAATATGTTCTTCCGGATTGTCGCGCTCCCATTCTTCGGGAGCTTCTTCCGTTTTCTTCTCCTCGCTAGTGAACGCGCGAATCACTTTGCCCTGCGCGTCGAGAATCTCGAGCTTCGCTGGC
Source organism: Acidobacteriota bacterium (assembly GCA_003223295.1). Lineage (GTDB taxonomy): Bacteria > Acidobacteriota > Terriglobia > Acidiferrales > UBA7541 > Acidiferrum. The sequence continues at coordinate 3,161 of QHYM01000334.1, forward strand.
GTTTTCTGCTCTTCCTTCAGGTAGTAATATAAAATCGCGCCGCTCGGCGGATTTTCACCGAAGGGATAGCGTCGGGGATTGACGTGGCCGATCCGCGTGCGCCACGCCGTGCGCGGCGTGAAAAGATGCGCGTCCTCCGCAGCGACCGAAGCGGCGGCTTGCCGCAGTGGACTGATATCGTCCAGCACCCAGAACGAACGGCCGTGCGTCGCCACGACAAGATCGTCGTCGTGAACGATCATGTCGTGGATCGGCGTGTTCGGCAGATTGAGCTGCAGCGCGTGCCAATTCCCGCCGTCGTTGAAAGAAACCCAAATCCCCGTTTCCGTTCCCGCGTAGAGCAGGCCTTTGCGCTTGGGGTCTTCGCGCACCGCGTGAACATAGGAATTGTCGGGCAAGCTGGTGATAATTTTTGTCCAGTTCTTGCCGAAGTCCGTGGTTTTGAAAATGTACGGTTTGAGGTTGTCTAGCTTGTGCGCGTCCACCGCAGCGTAGGCGGTTCCCACTTCGAACGGCGAAGCTTCGATGAGGCTGATCATCGCCCATTCAGGCACATCCTTCGGCGTGACGTTGGCCCAGTTTTTTCCGCCATCACGCGTCAATTGAATCCAGCCATCATCCGTGCCCGCCCAAAGCAATCCTTCCTGCTTGGGCGACTCCGCAAGCGTAAAGACCGTGTCGTAGTATTCGACGGTGTACTGATCTTTGGTCAGCGGGCCGCCGGAATCCTGCTGCTTGGATTTGTCGTTGCGCGTCAGGTCGGGGCTGATGGTGGTCCAGGTGTGGCCGGCATCGTTCGAACGAAAAACATACTGCGAGCTGTGATAAATCACGTCCGGATTATGCGAAGAAATCACAATCGGCATGGTCCACGTGTAGCGGTATTTCTGCGTTGCCGCGGAATAGCCGTTGGGATCCTCGGGCCATTCCTGAATGCTCTGCGCCTGATTCGTGCGGCGGTCGAAGCGCGTGAAGATGGGCCCTTCGTCGTCGGCGTAAACGATGTTCGAGTCGCGCGGGTCGGGAACGATGTAGCCGCTCTCCCCTCCTCCGACCGCGTCCCAATCACCACGGTCGATAAAGCCGTGGTCGCTCCGCGTCTGGATGCTCACCGAAGAGTTATCCTGCTGCGAGCCATAGACCTGATAGAGAAAATCGTTGTCCGCCGCCACGTGATAGAACTGCGCGGTGGGCTGATTGTTTTGCGTGGACCAGTTCTTGCCGCCGTCCACCGAAATCGTGGCCCCTCCATCGTTCCCGTTGATGAGCCGGCTGGGATTCTCGGGATCGATCCAGAGAGCGTGATGGTCACCGTGCGGAGCATTGAGGCGTTCAAACGTCTTGCCGCCGTCGATCGAGCGGTACAGGCCGGTATTGGCGATATAGACGCGATTCGAATCTTTCGTGTCGGCCCACACGTGCGTGAAGTACCAGGCGCGCTGGCGGAAGCGGTGATCGTCGTTGACGAGCGACCATTTCGCGCCTCCATCGTCGCTGCGATACAGCCCGCCTTTCTTCGCTTCGACGAGTGCGTACACCACGTTCGAATCGCCGCCGGACACCGACACACCGATGCGGCCTAGCGGACCCTCCGGCAGGCCGTCGCCTTCCAGCCGCTTCCAGGTCGTGCCATCGTCGTTCGAACGGTACAACCCGTCTTTCGCGCCGCCACTATTGAGCGTCCAGGGCGTGCGGTAGCCTTCCCACATCGCGGCAAAAAGAATGTGCGGATTCTGCGGGTCGAAAACGACGTCGATCGCGCCGGTGCGGTCGTCGAGATAAAGAACTTTTTCCCAGTTCTGGCCGCCGTCGCGCGTGCGAAAAACTCCGCGCTCCGTGTTTGGGCCGTAAGCGTGGCCGAGCGCGGCAACAAAAACAACATCGGGATTCGTTGGATGCACGATGACCGCGCCGATGTGGCGCGTGTCTTTCAAGCCGACGTTGGTCCACGTTTTGCCGGCGTCAGTGGATTTGTAGACGCCATCGCCAAAGGAAATGTTGCCGCGAATGCAGGCTTCCCCGGAGCCGACGTACACGACGTTGGGATCGGAATCCGCAACCGCGATCGCACCGATGGAAGAGACAGGCTGTTTATCGAAAAGCGGATCCCAGGTGAGGCCGCCGTCGGTAGTTTTCCAGACGCCTCCGCCGGTCGCGCCGAAATAATAGGTGTTCGGCTGGCTCGGCACGCCCGTCACGGCCAGCGCCCGCCCGCCACGAAAGGGGCCAATCAGCCTCCACTTCATCCCGCCATACGTCTTGGGATCAATCTGGGCAGAATTCTGCTGCCCATTCGAAGCGAGCGCAGCCACAAGCAGCATCACGAAAGTTGTCAGCACGCGGACCAGGCCACGACGATCACAATTCACACACACCTCCAGAGAATCAAATGGGAAACTTTGGATACTATCATCGGTGTTGCATGGAAGTCATTCGAACTACCCAATTTCAAATGCGGCGCTAAAGGACTGGTTGCGATAGGATGCGGGCGGGATGGAACTTCCAGAGATGAACGGGAAAGATGAACGGACAAAGATGAGCGGGCAGAAGACGTGCGACGTGGCGGTGATTGGCGCAGGTGTGTTTGGGGCGTGGACCGCGTGGCACTTGGCGAAGCGCGGGAAGCGCGTGTTACTCCTCGAAGCGTACGGGCCGGGGCATTCGCGGGCCAGCTCCGGAGGCGAATCGCGGATCATTCGCATGGGCTACGGCGCGGACGAGCTGTACACGCGATGGTCGCAGCGTTCGCTAGGGCAATGGAAAGAATTCTTCGCGAAGACGCGTCAGCCGCTTTTCCTCGAAACTGGAGTGTTGTGGATGGCCGGGAAGAATGATGCGCGGCTGCGGGAGACAGCAGCGACGCTGAAACGATGTGGAGTTGTGTTTGAGGAATACGACCGCGCAGCGCTCGAGAAAAAATATCCGCAAATTGCGCTCGAGGAGATTCAGAAAGGGATTTTCGAACCACACAGCGGCGTGCTGATGGCGCGGCGAGCCGTGGCGGCGGTGGTCGAGGACGCGGTGCGGCTCGGAGTGGAGTATCGCTGCACGCAGGTTTCCAACCCGCGGGAAGCCCGAAAAGTAGAGCACATCACTACGAGCCAAGGCGAGCGAATCGTCGCGGGACAATTTGTTTTTGCTTGTGGCGCGTGGCTCGGCAAGATTTTTCCGGACGTGCTGGGGGCGCGCATTTTTCCTTCGCGGCAGGAAGTTTTCTTTTTCGGAATTCCTGCTGGCGAGACACGCTTTGCTCCACCGTCGCTGCCGACCTGGCTGTTTCAGGAAGACCTGGTCTACGGGATGCCCGACATCGAGAGCCGCGGATTAAAAATTGCCTTCGACGAGCATGGCGAACGCGTTGATCCGGACACGCAATCAAGAATCGTCTCACCAGAAATGACAAAAGCCGTGCGCGAATACGTGGCGCGAAGATTCCCCGCCCTGCGCGATGCGCCCATCGTCGAGACGCGCGTATGCCAGTACGAAAACACTTCAAGCGGAGATTTTCTGATCGACCGGCACCCGGAAATGGAGAACGTGTGGTTTGCAGGCGGCGGTTCCGGACACGGCTTCAAGCACGGCCCGGCCGTGGGCGAGTACCTTGCCGGGCAAATTCTCGACGGAGCGCAGAGCGCGCCGCGCTTTTCTCTGGATACTAAGGAAACCACGCAAAACCGCGCCGTGTACTGAGTTGAAATTCTGTCTTTGTGCGCGGAGTTACTTGTCACGCAGAGCCGTCACCACAATGGACTTAGAATTTAGGGGCGCGGCGGTGCGGATTCAGCAGAGCGGGAGTGCGCTTGGCTCTTTTCGCTTTTTCGGCATACAGTTGCTGATCCGCTTCCGAAAGCAGCTGTTCGATGCGCTCGCCGTCGCCACGGTACACCGCGAGGCCGATACTCGCAGAGACGCGCGGCGGCTCATCGTCGTTGGCCATCACCTGGCGGATACGGTCGACGACGCGGCGCGCTTCGTCCTCCTGCGATTCCGGAAGAACCAGGGCAAACTCGTCTCCGCCATAACGCGCGGCAGTGTCAATCGCCCGGCAGTGAATGCGAAGAATATCGGCGACGCGGCAGATGGCGCGGCTGCCGACAAGATGCCCGTAGCTATCGTTGATCGTCTTTAATCCATCAAGGTCAAGAAGCAGGACGGCAAAAGGTCGCCCGGAGCGGTCGGTGCGCTCGGTTTCGTTTTCGAGCACGTCGAGCAGACGGCGGTAGTTGGCGAGTCCTGTGAGCGGATCGCTCACCGCCATATGGCGGACGCGCTCGAAGAGGCGGGCGTTATCGAGAAGCGCGCCACCGAGGGCGACGGTGTAGCCCAAAACCATGAGGCCCTGGGCAAACACAAACGGAGCATCCATGAGGCGCGCGGACTGAGCCGCGGCAAACTGCGAGGCGACGTTTAACCAGACCGCGGCATACATGGTGCGGTCAAACGAGGAATCTTCCACCACCAAGCGGCGGCGGTACCAAAACAGGCTCACCAGGAAAATGGCGCCGGGCAGCAATTGTTGCGGGCTCGGGAAGAAGGCGCTGGGATGCGGAGAGACCTCCCGCGGCAGGTGGCGAAGCGCGGCAGTCAGTCCATAGGTAACCGCAACGGCAGCCACCAGCGCGCCAGCAATTTCCCGGCGCGGATGCCGCGAACGAGGCATGAAGTGCTCGACCAGGAGCGCGGCGACGACCAGGACTGCCAGGATGATCCGGCCAAGCCACCAGGCAAGAGGGGCCGAAGGAAGGCGCAGGGACGTTTCCGGCAGGAATTGGAAGAAGAGCACGCTGGTAGCGATCAAGACCGCGCCGCAGAGAAAGAAGCCGGCGCCGAGAATCAGGGAAATACGGTCCTGGGTGCCCTGGAAGCGAACGAGAGTGACGGCGGCGAAAACAAAGGCGAGCAGGCTGCTGATGACCTGGAGGTAACCTTGAAGCAGGGCGTCGGCGGGAATGATCAGGGATCGCAGCCAGTACGCGGCAAGCATCACAAACAGAAAAGCGCCGACATGCGACAAAAAAATTGTCGTGCGGGTGCGCGCGTGCGAGAGGGAGGCCTGGCCCATAGTCCTTTTCGATTCTTTTCTCGATGATTCGAGCTAAGTGTCTACTCGATTAGACTACAAAGGGAAGACGAACGTTGCGCGAGAATCAAGGACGGGGTGAGATAAACGATACGTGTTGTGGATTTTAGTACCTGCCCAAACGAACAGGTCAAAAAGGGGCGAGAAAAGGTGGGAATGCTGCGAGGCAAGCGAGGAATGCCGTGCGGTGAGAACGAAAACTTTTGTTGTTGCAGCGAGAGGCAAGAGTGCTCAGAATTGTCTGACTTGAAACGATTCAAATAGCCGGACCCGATTGCATCCGAAATTACCTCCCAAGAGGAGAATTGCGTGGACAAAGATAGCGGCGCAAATACCGGACCACGGCTGCGGCGGTCGCTGACGCTGTGGGACTTGATTCTTTATGGCGCGATCGTGCTGCAACCGGTCGCGCCCATGTCCGTATTCGGAGCGCTGAGCGATCGCGGGCGCGGACACGTGGTGACGGCCGTGCTGATCGCCATGGTGGCGATGCTATGCACGGCGTTCAGCTACGGCAAAATGGCCAGCGTTTACCCGAGTGCGGGGTCAGCGTTCACGTATGTGGCGCAGGAGATCCATTCTTCCGCCGGGTACATCACCGGGTGGAGCATGGTCATGGATTACATCGTGAATCCGTTGATCTGCACCATCTGGTGCGCGGGGCAGGCGCACGAATTTGCTCCGGGCATTCCGGTTTGGGGCTGGAAGATTTTTTTCGCGGTCGTGTTCACGCTGCTGAACCTTCAGGGAATCAAGACTTCAGCGCGCCTAAACGCGGGGCTGGCGGCGGCGATGAGCGCCGTGGTGGTGGTCGTCTTTGTCACAACCATTCGGTACATTCTTGGGCATCCGCACAGCGATCCGGGATTCTTCACGCGGCCGTTTTACGACCCGCAAACATTTACCGCCGACAATTTGTTTGGATGCACGTCGCTGGCGGTGCTGACCTACATTGGATTTGACGCTATTTCGACGCTTTCCGAAGAGGCCGAGAATCCGAAACGGAATATTTTGCTGGCGACGGTGCTGAGCTGCGTGGTGATCGGATTCTTGTCCGCAGCGGAAGTTTATGTAGCGCAACTGGTGTGGCCGGCTTCGCAGCCGTTTCCGAACCCGGACACGGCCTACGTCTATGCGGCGGCACGAACATGGGCGCCCCTATTCAGCATTGTCGGTTTTACTTTGCTGGTGGCAAATTTTGGTTCGGGGATGGGAGCGCAGATTGGCGCGGCGCGGCTGCTCTATGGCATGGGAAGGAGCAACGCGCTGCCCAAGTCTTTTTTCGGACAAGTGGATCCAAAGCACCATATTCCCAGGAATAACGTGATTTTCATCGGGGTAATCGTGCTGATTGGATCTTTCTTCCTCACCTACGGGCGTGGAATCGAGCTGCTGAATTTCGGAGCGTTGATCGCGTTTATGGGCGTGAATGCATCGTCATTCGTACATTATTTTCTGAAAGGCGAGCAAAGGACGCTCGGGAGTTTTCTCGTGCCAATTGTCGGCTTCGTCGTTTGCGGAGGGCTGTGGTGGAGCTTGAGCACTCCGGCAAAAATCCTTGGAGGCATCTGGATGATTGCCGGGATTGCGTTCGGCGCGTGGAAGACGCGCGGGTTCCGCGAAGAACTCTCGTTTGAGGTACCTCCGGAATAAGAGTCGCGGCGCGCAATAGAACGTTGCAATGCGGCTGAGTCTGAAAGCACGGCGGACTCGGAAAGGATGATGATGCCCGCAGAGGAATCCAGACCGGTGAAGCCGCACAGCGGGAAGGTCAAGATGGTCACGATGAGAGACGTGGCCCAGGCTAGCGGATTCTCACCGGCCACGGTTTCCATCGTGCTCAACAACGCGCCGCTGGCGCGGTATATCGCTCCGGCCACGAAAAAACGAATTGAAGACGCGGCGAAAAAGCTGGGGTACCGGCCGAACGCGATGGCGCGATTCCTGCGGAGCAAACGCAGCCAGACGGTGGGCGTAATGATCTTCGACATTACCGATCCTTTCTGCACGCCGGTGTTGCGGGGAATCGAGAATGCGCTGTACCAATCCTCGTACGTACCGATTTTCGCGGATGCCCACAACCAGAAAAGCCGGTTCGAGCGCTACTTGGAAATGCTGCTGGAGCATCACGTGGAAGCGCTGATCGTAGTGGCCAACTGGCTTTTTGTGGACATTCAGCTCCTGGCGGACCTGAGCAAGAGAAACATTACGGCTGCAACCATCGGGTGGGAAGTGCCGGGCGACTCCGTAAGTTCCGTGATGGTGGACAACGAAGCGGGCGGACGGCTGGCGCTCGAACACCTCTACCACCTGGGGCATCGCAAGATCGCCGTCATCCGCGGGCCCAAAATGCTGATCGACAGCGCGCCGCGGTGGAAAGGCACGCAGAAGTTCGCGCACTCGGTAGGATTGGAGATCGACCCGTCGCTGGTGGTGCAACTGCCCGATGAATTGGAAGCCAATTCGGGATTCGAGGGCGGCTACCGGTTCACGGAAGAATTGCTGGAGCGCAAAAAGAAGTTCACGGCAGTCCTGGCGTTTGACGACCTGACGGCGCTGGGCGCCATTCGCGCGCTGAACAAGGCCGGCGTGAAAGTGCCGGAGCAATGCTCGGTGGTCGGGTTCGACGACGTGCCGCTCTCGGCCCTGGCTGCGCCTTCCCTAACGACTGTGCGACAGCCCCTGGAGGCCATGGGGAACCTGGCGGTGAATATCGTGGTCGAGGGCATCCACGCGGGCATAGAAGAGCGCGATTGGAGCATTTCGCGGCACAAGATGACGCCGGAACTGGTGATTCGAGATTCCACAAAGGCCGCGGCACAGAGTTGAAGTAATGAAGCAAGGAAAGCGAACAATGGCATCGCGCGGTTTTCGGGTGCAGGGGGAAAGTCGAGATCCTTCGGCTATCCCTATCGGATAGCCTCAGGATGACACCGCGTGACACGGCCGGGCCCACAAGAAGGGCGCAGCAATGCCTGCCTACCGCAGGCGGGCTGCGCCCCTACAAGAGCCTACCTAATGAGAAGGCTGGGCCATGTCTATTTGCCGGCGGGCATGAAGACCTGGGCAGGCGCCAGGAAGCCCAGCCGCGGAAGCTCCGTGGCAATTTTCTCGCGCTCAAAGCGCCCTTTTGGTCCTCCACTCCCCCGGAACGACAGAAGGTATTGGTTCCGAAGGTGCGTGGAGATTTCCTGGAGATAGGGTCCAAAGGTAACCGGAGCGCTCGTACCCAAATAGTAGGCCCTCCCACCGGTATCGTCGGAAAGCCGAGTCAGATCAGACTGCGCTCTGTTCGCGAGGAAGAATCCACGCGAACGACCTCCACGATCCGGAAAATAAATGGACCAGATATTGATGTTTTGTTTCTGCGCGCGTTCCGTAGTGGAATCGAGATCGGTGCTCGAGGGGAAATTCCCGCGGAGATAGTCAATTCCCGACGAAACCAGAAGAATCGAACGCCGGTCCGTAGGCGCCCCGGGCAAGCGTTTCATCAAGTCCTGCAAAGCGAGATAGGGGCTGGAAAACGCCCCACCGCCAACGGGTATGCGCAATGCTTTGGCGGCAAGTACGTGGTTGTTGGTGAAATCCTGCGCCACCATCGCAACGCCGTTGCGGGAGTAAGAGACGGAAATGTAGGTAGTGGGAGGCTGATTGTTGAAGAATTCCTTCAAATCATTCCACTCGCCCGCCACGGAAGTTGCGAGCGAATCATCAATCAGCACAGCCAAGTAAAGCGTCTCACCGCGGCGCCAATTCGCGATTTGCGTGCGCTCCTTGTTCACGAAAAGCTGCACGTCACCTCGTGCCAAGGCAGGGGCAGTGGTATTTTTCTTGGCGACGGCTGTCACCGTCAGCGTGACATCCCCTGGGACGGCCGCGGAGGCAGGTGTGACAAAAAGCGCCAGCGCCAAGGCCAAAGCAGGGGCCGGCAAACCCATGCGGCTCCTTTTTTTCGTACTCATAGAACTAACTCCCTTCATCCCTCTTACTACTTAGATGCGGCTTCCCGCCTAATGGAGATACACGGCGAGCGGACTTTTGTTGCGGCAAGCCGTGATGCGGCAGCCAGCAAACCTGGGTCGAATCCAGAATTGAATACTTGAACCAGGGCAAATGCGTAGTATGCTGCGGCGCGGCAAAAGAGGCGGCTTGCGGTGAAAAACTACGTCGGGGCAATCGATCAGGGAACAACGAGCACGCGCTTCATGGTTTTCGACCAAGCAGGGCGCGTGGTGGCCGTGTCGCAGAAAGAGCACGAGCAAATCTACCCGAAACCGGGATGGGTGGAGCACGACGCGCTGGAGATTCTGCGGCGCACGGAAGAAGTCGTTGCCGAAGCGCTTAGCCAGCGCGGATTGCGCGCTTCCGATTTGGCAGCGATCGGCATCACCAATCAGCGCGAGACCACCGTTGTTTGGGAGCGCAAGACCGGCAAGCCGATTTCGAATGCCATCGTTTGGCAAGACACGCGGGTTTCCGATGACGTGAAGCGATTTTCCGCGACGGGCGGGCAGGACCGCTTCCGTTTACAGACCGGCCTGCCGCTGAGCACGTACTTCAGCGGGCTGAAACTACGCTGGCTGCTGCAAAACGTTCCTGGGGCGCGGGAAAAAGCGGCCGCGGGCGAACTGCTTTTCGGAAATATCGATACGTTCCTTCTCTGGAACCTCACAGGCGGAGCCCGGGGCGGCGTGCACGCGACGGACGTGACGAATGCGAGCCGCACTCAGCTCCTGAACATAAAAACACTGGATTGGGACGAACAGTTGCTGGCGGCGTTTGAGATTTCGCGCGCCGTGCTGCCGCAAGTGCGCTCGAGCAGCGAAATTTATGGCGACGCTTCGCTTGCGGCGATCGCGGGAGTTCCCGTGGCGGGGATTCTGGGCGACCAGCAGGCGGCGCTGGTGGGTCAGGCGTGCTTCCGGCCCGGCGAAGTCAAGAATACGTACGGTACGGGTTGCTTCCTGCTGATGAATACGGGCGAGCGGCTGGTGCCATCGAACTTTGGCTTGCTGACCACAGTGGCGTACAAGTTTGGCGGCGCGCCGGCGCATTACGCGCTGGAGGGCAGCGTGGCCATTGCCGGAGCACTGGTGCAGTGGCTGCGCGACAATCTGGGGATCATTGCGAAAAGCCCGGATGTGGAGGCGCTGGCGCGGACGGTGAACGACAATGGCGGCGTGTATTTTGTTCCAGCGTTTTCAGGATTGTTTGCGCCGTACTGGAAGGAGAGCGCGCGCGGGGTCATTGCGGGGCTGACGCGATTCGCGAACAAGGGACACATCGCGCGCGCGGTGCTGGAGGCCAGCGCGTTTCAAACGCGCGAAGTGATCGAGGCGATGGAGAAAGATTCGCAAATTGCACTCCAAAGCCTGCGCGTGGACGGCGGAATGGTGGCGAACGAACTGCTGATGCAGTTCCAGGCGGATATTTTGAACCGCGAAGTGGTGCGGCCGGTGATTCAGGAAACCACGGCGCTGGGAGCCGCGTACGCGGCAGGGCTTGCGGTGAAATTCTTCAGCGGCTCGGAAGAATTGCGCGCGAAGTGGGCGGTGGACCGCACCTGGAAACCGTGCCTTGGCGAAGCGGAACGCGAACGGCTCTACGGGCAATGGAAAAAAGCGGTGACCCGCTCTTTCGACTGGATGGAATCCTGAAGGAGGCTGCGACTTATGACTTCGCCGCTGCTCGGTGAATTTCTTGGCACGATGATTTTGATTTTGCTGGGCGATGGAGTGGTAGCCGCGGTGCTGCTGAAGCGTTCAAAAGCCGAGGGCAGCGGGTGGATGGTGATTACGACGGGATGGGCGGTGGCCGTGATGGCTGGGGTGTTTACGGCAATTGCTTGCGGCAGCAGCGATGCGCATTTGAATCCCGCAGTGACGCTGGGGTTTGCGGTACGCGACGGACATTTTGGAAAGTTCGCGCCTTATCTTGCGGCGCAGATGCTCGGGGCCATGGCCGGGGCGGCGCTCGTTTGGCTGCATTATCATCCGCACTGGAAGGAAACCTCGGACGCGGCGACGAAGCTGGGATGTTTTTGTACGGCGCCAGCGATTCGCAACCCGGTCACGAATTTGATGAGCGAAGTGATTGCGACGTTCGTGCTTGTTTTTGTGGCGGGCGCGATTTTCTCAAAGAACGTGGCAACGGCGGGTCCGGCGGCGGGACTCGGGCCCTATCTTGTGGGGAGTTTGGTTTGGGGCATCGGACTTTCGCTTGGCGGGCCGACTGGTTATGCGATTAATCCGGCGCGGGACCTGGGGCCGCGAGTGGCGCACGCGATTTTGCCGATTGCGGGGAAGGGCGGCTCGGACTGGGGTTACGCCCCGATTCCGGTGGTGGGCCCGCTGACGGGAGGATTACTGGCAGGGGCGCTGCTTCGGGCGCTCGGAGTTTAGGGATGATGTGGTTTAGAATTTAGAGTGTATGAGGCCACCTGCAAGCGCTTGCAGTCGGCGCTGGACTTCGGAGAAGAAAACATTTTATGAGCCTGATGCGCTCCGTTCTGCTCGCCGCCTCACAAAACCGCTGGCTGCGCGACCACGCCTCGCATTACAAATTTGTGCGGAAGAGCGTTTCGCGCTTCATGCCCGGGGAGACGCTGGATGACGCGCTCATCGCGGCACAGACGCTAGGAAGCAAGAAAATTGGAACCGTTTTCACACACCTGGGAGAAAACATCAGCGATCGCGCGGAAGCGCAGCAGGTGGCGGATCATTATCTGGAAGTTCTCGACCGGATTCGGGAAAAGGGGATGCACACGGAAATTTCCGTGAAGCTAACCCAACTGGGCCTGGACCTTTCCGCCGATCTTTGCTTCGACCACTTGAAAAGCATCATCGCGCGCGCGCCCAGGGAATCCATCGTGTGGATCGACATGGAAGCGAGTAACTATGTAGATGCGACTCTGGATTTGTACCGCCGCGCGCTGGGCGAGTTTCCCAACGTGGGCGTGTGCCTGCAGGCTTATCTCCACCGGACCAAGGAGGACGTTGCGAAACTGCTGCCGCTGCGCCCGTCGATCCGGCTGGTCAAAGGCGCGTACATGGAGCCGCCGGAGATTGCGTTTCCGCGGAAGGCGGATGTGGATGCGAATTACTTCGCGCTGGGGAAAGAGCTGCTGAAAGCAAAGAAGGAAAAAGCTTGTGTGCGCGTTGCGTTTGCGACGCACGATGTGGCGATGATCCGGCGGCTGGCGGAGCAGGCAGGGAAGGAAAGCTTCTCGAATGCGGAATTCGAAGTGCAGATGCTCTACGGGATTCAACGAGGCGAACAGGAACGGCTGGCGGCGGAGGGGTGCACATCGATCGTTCTCGTGGCCTACGGCACGTTCTGGTATCCCTGGTTTGTGCGGCGGCTGGCGGAACGGCCGGCGAACCTGTGGTTCATCGCGCGCAACGTTTTCGCGTCGTAGGCAGAGCAGGCCAAGCACACACGACAAGAAAGCCCAGTGAAGCAATCCTTCATCGCGGTGGTGGGAAGCGCAAACGTGGACCTGACCACGTTCAATGACCTGTTTCCACGACCGGGAGAGACGATCTTTGGGAAGAGCTTTGACCTGGGATTCGGAGGAAAGGGCGCGAATCAGGCGGTGGCCGCGCGGTTGTGCGGGGCAGACGTGGCGATGGTGGCGAAAGTCGGAAACGACCTTTTCGGACCCGCTACCATCAAGAATTTCGCGTCGCAGGGAATCGACGCCACATACGTGCGTACCGCTGAGGGTGTTTCGAGCGGCGTGGCTCCGATTTTTGTGGACTCCAGCGGGCAAAACCGGATTATCGTGGTGAAGGGCGCAAACGACTTGCTGGGACCCGATGATGTGGATGCGGCTGCGCCCGTCCTGAAAAAAGCGGACACTATTGTTCTGCAATTCGAAATCCCCTTGCGGACCGTGTATCACGCGGTGCAATTTGCAAAAACCAACGGCATTCGGTGCATCGTGAATCCCGCGCCGGCGCAGACTGTGGACCTTGAACAGCTTCGCGGCGCGGACTATTTCATTCCGAATGAGAGCGAAGCCCAAACGATTACTGGAATGAACGTCCAGACTGCGGAAGACGCGAGAAAATGTGCGGAGCTTTTGCTGGGAAAAGGGATACGTCGAGTGATCATCACGCTGGGCGAGCGCGGCTGCCTAGTGGCGGGACCGGACCACGCAGAACACATCCCGGCCTATCCTGTGCAGAGCATCGACACGACAGGAGCGGGCGACGCGCTCATTGGCAGCTTTGCCGTGTTTCTGGGAGAAGGCTTTCCGGAAAAGGAAGCGCTGTGGCGGGCCAGTCTCTATGCGGCACTTTCGACCACGAAGGTGGGCACGCAAAAATCGTTCTGGAGGCGGGCGGAATTCGAGAAAGAGTGGCAAAAACGCGGCTCTCGTCTGTAAACCAGTTCCAGCAAAGTGATAAGATGAAGCATCGATGTAATTTCTCCGATCCTGTGCAGGGATTCCATGACTCTCCGCGACAAGTCGCCGGCAATGCGTGATTCCAGGCTCAGTTCGTTTTCGGTTTCGGCTCCGGGCGCGATTTCTCCCTCGGACACCGCGATTGCGCAATACGCGGGGCGTGAACTGCAGCCCAACCGCGGCATACCGCTGAATCTCGACTGGATCGACGCGGTGCGCGTGAACACCAGCGCCGTCGAACGGCGCGCGCAGACGCTGGTTACGCGGCGAACGGTGAAAAAGGAATGGCAGGCCGCGTGGCTGCTGCGTGCCATCACCTGCATGGACCTGACCACGCTTTCCGGCGATGACACCGACGAGCGCGTCCGCCGCCTGTGCGCCAAAGCGCGACAGCCGGTCCAGCAGGAGCTGGTGCAACAGCTTGGCGTGGCGAGCCTCAATATCAAGGTGGCGGCCGTGTGCGTCTATCATACGTTCGTGGAAACCGCGCGCCGCGCCGTTGAAGGCACTGGGATTCACGTGGCTGCGGTCTCCACGGGTTTCCCTGCGGGGCTTTCGCCGCTGCAAGTGCGCATCAATGAAATCCGCCGTTCGGTGGAAGCGGGGGCCGATGAAATCGACGTGGTCATCACGCGCGCTCACGTTTTTGGCGCGAGGTGGCAGGCGCTTTACGATGAAATCGCAACTTTCAAAAATGCTTGCGGGCCCGCGCATCTGAAAGTGATTCTGGGCACTGGTGATTTGCTGACGTTGCGCAACGTCGCGCGCGCGAGCTTTGTGGCGATGATGGCGGGAGCGGACTTCATCAAGACTTCCACAGGGAAAGAGGCGGTGAATGCGACGCTGCCCGTGAGTTTGGTGATGGTGCGCGCCATTCGCGAGTACGCGCAAGAAACAGGAATGGCCGTGGGCTTCAAGCCCGCGGGCGGCATTCGAACGGCGAAGCAATCGCTTGAATGGCTGGCGCTGATGAAAGAAGAGCTGGGCACGTCGTGGATGAAAGCGGAATTGTTCCGCTTTGGCGCGAGCGGCATGCTCGCCGACATCGA
>QHYM01000207.1 GCA_003223295.1 Acidobacteriota bacterium
CTATTGGCCAAATCTCGAGGAACGCGAATATCGCATCTCGCAGGGACACGACTCTGCTGCTGCCTTGTTTATTGACGGTGAGCTGATCGCCGCTGCAGCCGAAGAGCGCTTCAGTCGAAAAAAGCATACCGGTGACTTCCCAGTCGGCGCCATCTCCTATTGCCTTAACGAAGGGGGCATCGCACTGAGCGATGTGAATGAAATCGTACATTCTTTTGATTTCGCCCCACATCGCGCGGCCTATTGTTTCAATCCGGTTACCGCCGCTCTCTACAAGGATGTCTACTCGCGTGAAGCCGTTCTCGACCAGGTCGCGCGCTACCTGGATGGCTACCCGGCAGACCGCGTCCACCACGTTGACCACCACCTGGCTCACGCTGCAAGTGCCTATTTTTGCTCCGAGTGGGAAGAGTGCCTGGGCCTCGTCGTCGACGGCATGGGAGAGGTTCAGAGCACTTCGATTTATCATGCCCACAATGGCAAACTGGAGAAACTCAAGGACATCTCAGCCCGAGATTCCATCGGCATTCTCTATTCCGTTGTGACCTTGCATCTGGGATTCGATTTCAATGCCGACGAGTACAAAATCATGGGTCTAGCGCCCTATGGCAACCCGGAGCGCTTCCGGCCATTTTTCGAGCAAGCCGTCGAACCGCGCCAAGACGGAACCATCCGGATTCCTCTCCTCCATCTCAACCGGTCTCGCGACGAACGCGAGAACCACCTCGCAACGCGCAGATACCTCGCGGAACATCTCGTTCCGCCGCGCAATCCGAATGACGAAATATTGGACGTGCACCGCGATGTCGCTGCATCTCTCCAGGAGTGCCTCGACCGTGTCATGCTGCACATCTGCAAGCATTTCGGAACAAGCACCGGTTTGCGCCGCCTTGCTCTTGCCGGCGGTGTGGCTCTCAACTGCACCGCCAATGGAAAGCTGTTGCAGTCCGGCATGTTCGACGACATTTTTGTGCAACCGGCAGCAGGCGATGATGGCTCCGCGCTCGGAGCCGCCGCTTTCCGGGCCGCTCAGAATGGCGGCATCCGCAACGCCCGCATTCCCGTGCCGTTCTATGGGCCGGCTTACTCCCTCTCCCAAATCGAACAAGCGCTCAAGGAGTTCGACGGCCGCATTGAAGTCCGCTCTTTTGACAGCCTTTCGGATACCTGTGCACAAGCCGCCCGCCTGATTGCAGATGGCCATGTGGTTGGTTGGTATCGCGGCCGCATGGAGTTCGGGCCGCGCGCTCTGGGCCATCGCAGCATCCTGGCCGATCCAGGGCATCCGGAAATGCGCGATCGTATCAATGCGATGGTGAAGATGCGCGAAGCATTTCGTCCATTCGCGCCCGCTGTCACTCTGCGCGAAGTGGATGAATGGTTTGACGTCCCTTCGCGCGCTGAATTTCCTTACATGATCACCACCGTGAATGTCCGCCAGGAGCATCGCAGCCGCCTGCCGGCAGTCACGCACGTGGACGGCTCCGCGCGAGTTCAAACTGTTTCTCCATCTGACAACCGGGAGTTCCATGCGCTCTTGGAGGGCGTGGGAAAAAGTACGGGACGCGAAATGGTCTTGAACACAAGTTTCAACGTCAAGGGCCAGCCCATCGTCAACACTCCGCGCGAAGCCATCGAGACCTTCCTGAACACAGGAATCGAATTCCTGTTCCTTGAGGACACCTTGGTCGCGCGTCGCTCCCTTGAGAAGGACAGCCAGTTACCCAGTTCTGTTGAAGTCACGGTCGGCAGCGGGGCCGGTGACGAAGCCAGCTCGAAATGAAATCGGCTCCAGATCGACGGGACCCGGTCTCTCACTGAATGCTTCTCAAATAGCTAACCTATGTGCGGCATAGCGGGAATTCTGAACTTCAATGGCGAACGCGTAGAGCCCGTCCGTCTCGTGCGCATGGCCAGGCAGATCAAACATCGCGGTCCGGACGACTTAGGCATTTACACCAACAAGCTCGCTGGTCTTGCTCACACGCGTCTCAGCATCATTGATCTGGCCTCCGGCCAGCAACCGATGCACAACGAAGACAAATCTCTTTCCATCGTTTTTAACGGAGAGATTTTCAACTACATCGAATTGAAGAACGATTTGATCAAGAAAGGCGTGACGTTTCGTACGCAATCCGACACGGAGGTTCTCCTGCGTCTCTACGAACAAAAAGGTGAGGAGTGTGTCCATGACCTCAATGGCCAGTGGGCCTTTGCCATTTGGGACAGTAAACGGGAAAAGCTCTTTCTTTCCCGCGACCGGCTCGGGGTCAGGCCACTTTTCTACACCGTTTTCAATGGAGCGTTCCTTTTTGCCTCCGAAATCAAATCTATTTTCTCTGTTCCCGGCATACCCAGAGAAATCGATCCCGTCGCTCTCGATCAAATCTTTACGTTCTGGGTCTCCATTCCGCCACGGACGATTTTCAAAAATGTATTGGAGCTTCCTCCCGGAAACTCTTTGACCGTACAGAACAAGCAAGTCTCGGTTCGCCGTTACTGGAATCTTGATTTCTCGACCGCCGCGAAGGGCATAGACAGCGCGTCCGCCACGGAGGAGCAATACGCAGCGGAATTGCTCGATCTTTTGATAGACGCTACCCGCATTCGGCTTCGCTCCGATGTACCAGTTGGCGCCTATCTCAGCGGAGGGCTGGACTCCTCGCTTGTCACTGCCATGATCAAGAAATTCACGAGCACGCCTTTGAAGACGTTCTCCGTGACCTTTGACGATGCTGAGTTCGACGAAAGTGAGTACCAGAATGAGGTAACTCGTTTCCTCGGGACCGACCATCACCAGGTGCATTGTACTTACGACGACATTGCTCGCATTTTTCCCGACGTCATCTGGCACACGGAGAAACCAATCCTTCGAACTGCCCCTGCGCCCCTCTTCATTCTTTCCCAACTGGTCCGGGACCATGGCTACAAAGTGGTGCTCACCGGCGAAGGATCGGACGAAATGTTCGGCGGCTATGACATTTTTAAGGAAGCCAAGATTCGCAGGTTCTGCGCCGCCCAGGACGGATCCACTTTCAGACCACTGCTTTACAGAAGACTGTATCCTTACCAGCAGGGCATCCAGAGGCAGCCCGACACTTACCTCAACGCCTTCTTTCAGGCACGGTCGCACGAACTAAAGAACGAATTCTTTTCCCACGCCCCAAGATGGGAGTTGACCTCCAAGCTGAAGCTGTTTTTCTCGGACGACATCAAATCGCAAGTTGGGTCCCGAGATAGCTCGGACGTTCTCCGCGGTGAGCTGCCGCCAAACTATTTCGCATGGGATAGTTTTTGCCAAGCTCAGTATCTCGAAGCGGCGTATCTCCTGCCAGGTTACATCCTCTCTTCCCAAGGAGACCGCGTTGCCATGGCTCACTCTGTCGAAGGAAGATTTCCTTTCCTCGACTATCGCGTCGTTGAGTTTGCCGCCAGGATTCCATCTTATCTGAAAATGAAAGTCCTGAATGAAAAGTATTTGCTGAAACGTTGCTCTAACGGCCTCGTACCCTCGTGCGTCAGCAACAGACCGAAACAGCCCTATCGGGCACCCGACGGAAAGAGTTTCTTTCAGGGAAGACAGCACGATTATGTTGACGCGCTGCTGTCAGCGGAGCGAGTACGGCAAGATGGGCTCTTCAATCCGCTGGCTGTGGAAAGTCTTGTCGAAAAGTTCCGAAGGGGCCGCGCCATCGGGGTAAGAGACAACATGGGGTTCGTCGGGATCCTTTCCGCCCAGCTTGCCGTTGACCAATTTGTCAGAAACTTCGGAGTGACTTCTTCTTATGCGGAATATCGAACAGGAATTGCGGCAGTTTGTCATTGACAACTTCCTCTTTGGTCAAGGCAACGGTCATTTGAAAAATGATGACTCCTTTTTGGACAAAGGCATTATCGATTCCACGGGCGTCTTGGAATTAGTTGCCTTTCTCGAAGAGAAGTATCAGATCAAGATTCAGGATCGGGAGCTCATTCCCGATAACTTGGATTCCATCAATAACCTGATCCGATTCGTTGAATCCAAGCTGCAAGTTGCTTCCTGAGGGCTAAAAACGATGCAGGTCGAAGAGTTCCTTGAGCTGAGCGCCCGGCGTTCGCCTGACAAGACCGCCTTGGTTTGCCAGGATCACCGTCTGACTTACAGGGAAATCGAAGAACAATCCAACCAATTGGCGCAGGCGTTGCTCGAACACGGCGTGGACCGCGGTGATCGCGTCGCGATCTACCTCGAGAATTCCGTCGAAGCGGTCCTATCCATCTTTGCTGTCTTGAAAGCAGGAGCCGTCTTTCTTGTAGTCAATCCGACGACCAAGCTGGATAAGCTGTCCTACATATTGAACAACTGCAGAGCCGTGGCTCTCATTACCGACATTCGTAGACGTCCCGCCGTCGGGAAGTCCAGCTCGCAACTCCCCTATCTCAAGAGTGTCTTTGTAACTGGAACGGATTCAACGCCTCGTCAGGACGATCCGTCAAAAAGCGGTCCTCTAGCGGTGCTCTCTTTTGAATCAGTTTTCGATGGCGATCGTTTTTCAAAACTGCCGCCTCCCAAGAAAGGTATCGACATTGATCTGGCCGCTCTGATCTACACTTCCGGTTCGACCGGGAAGCCCAAGGGCGTCATGCTGACGCACTTGAACATGGTCTCCGCCGCAACCTCCATCACGGCCTATCTTAAAAACGTGCCGGATGACATCATTCTAAATGTTCTTCCGCTCTCCTTCGATTACGGGCTCTATCAAGTACTGATGGCCTTCAAGGTTGGGGCCACCATCATCCTGGAGCGCTCCTTCACCTATCCCTATGTCGTCATCGAGAAGCTAGTCCAGGAAAAAGTCACCGGTTTTCCT
>QHYM01000208.1 GCA_003223295.1 Acidobacteriota bacterium
TTATACGCTCCCAACGTTGCTCTTAGTCCGATCCCCACCGCCTACCAACATCTTGTTTTATATGAAGGGCTTCCGCCGAGGTAATCACCGGAAGCCCTTTTTCTTTGAAGGTTACCTGTACTGAGGAATGTAGTGACTTCTCTAAGGCTTGCTGCGTAATTTGAAATGATTTGCTTCTGCTCGACCTGATGGCGTAGCTCGACCCTTTTCATTAGGTTGCGCAGAGTCGATCTCTTTCCCACCTCTACCACACTCGTCCGTTTCCTATTCCACCCGCCTGCCGGCATTGCCGGCATCTCAGAAGCATCTCAGAAGCATCTCAGAACCTTGACAAAGGATCTATTATTACCTAAGATTTATTAACTCTTGAAGAGCCCGCATGTTTTATGTGACTAGCTCACTGACGGTTTTGCAGGCGTTCCTGGGCCTGGCACTGATCTGTGTGTCAATTTATGCGCTCACTCGGTCCGATGACTTCCGTCAACTGAAATACGTTGCAGTGGGCCACATGTTCGCCGTCAAATCAATTCACGGAGCGTTGGTCTTGGGTGGCGTAGGCGCGCTCTTACTTGGGTTTGCTGTTCTCGCTGTATCGTATCTTCGCTAAACCCATTCGCAAGGGGACCCAGCCCTGTGGATTCTCTGTTCATCATTCTCGCAATTATTTCCGCATCCTTGGGGCTGTTCTGTATAATTTTTGCGGCGTATGCAGTTAGGATACTTGGTCAACCAAATCCCGGTGGCGTCCGAGACGAAGTCAGTCTAGACAAGATTTTTTCAATCAAGTCCAGGGGTGGAGCTATCGGCTTCCTCTTTTGTGGAGTACTTCTTATAACTCTCCCCATGGTGCTGGCTTTTCAAGGAAGGCGAGTCGCACAACTGAAGCAGAGTGTCTCGGTATTGGCGGCCCAGCTGCAAACAGCTCAGAGTTTTCAACCAATCTGGGCAAAGCAAGCGTCACAGACAGACGTCGTTACAAACAAACTTTCAAGCCTAATCGCAGCTTCTGAGACTCTTGAGAGAAACACTCAACACACGGCGAGCTTGGCCGCGAAGGCGGCAGAGAGCTTGTCGGATATGCCACGCAAACAAGAAATTGAGGCGCTTGGTGTTGAGATCCGAAAATTGCGGGATCAGCAAAATCTCCTTTCAGAAAAGCAGAATGACTTCTTAGGCAGGCTGTCGGCAACTAATGATTCGTTGAAAATCCAATTGGAGGCTTCGAAGCATCTTCAGGCACAATTGGGGAAAATCGAGATTCAGAATGAGATAGAGCAACTTGTTGCGGGAGCTCTGCCCAAGGAGTTCAAGCCAGCCTTCTGGGAGATGATTGAGATCCCCGGAAGCAAGCCTCGAAAATATGAGGTTAGAACGACCCTCACAGAACCAGGGACTTATTCTGTCACATTTGATGGCAACACGATCGTGCTGTCTGCCACGGTAGACAGCAAGGAAACGGAAACAAAGTTCAGGAACGCCATACCTCTGGATAAAATCCGAGATCTCGCCAAGAGCGCGGGCTATAATTTACAGACCTCCTTCTCACTAATGCCCAAACATTAGAAAAGCTCATCACGCCGGGCGGCCAAACCGCACAACAAGTCTTTTTGTTCTTATCGCTAAAGATGAGGCAGTCACTAGAAGCTAGTTGGTGCGAAGAGGAGAAAAATTGGCGAATGAAATGGCAAGATCAAGCAACGCGCTGGGCGCAAACCCGTGCTCGGCAATGATTCGCAGTGCATGATCAACGATTACTCCTGCAGCGCGGTGGACGTTGGTTTCGTCTTCAAACCACTCGCTGTTGCGCATCTCGGTACGGAGACGCAGGAGGAGTAGACCGCGAGTGAGAGACGGATCATCCCGCAAGAACTGGCAGGCGACAGCCAACGCTGTGCGTCGGTGCGCGTCTCTCAACCAGTCGATTTCTTCCTGAATGCTCATCAGTGTTCTCATATTCCATGCCGTTTTGCCAGGGCCGACGATCATTCCGTGTACCCGCGGTGTACCTCCCTTCGGCGTTTTTGTGGTTTTTCTCCGTTTTGCTGTTTCGTGGAATCAATAAGTTACGCAGTATCAATCCTCCCGGGAGGTTCGACTCCCTCCACCGCCACTTCTTACTCCGTACGCAGGGCGACCATTGGATCGATGGCGGACGCACGGCGCGCCGGCAGGTAACCTGCCAACAAAGCCACGATGAGAAGCACCAGGGAGACGCCGCCGATGGTCGGCAAGTCGTTAGGTGAAAGTCCGAAAAGCATGCTGGCAACGAGTCGGCTGGCAGCCAAGGCGCAAAGAATTCCAATCACCACTCCCACCAACGTCAACGCAAGCGTCTCTCGCAGCACGATCCAAAGAACATTCTTCCGCTGTGCTCCTACAGCGACGCGAATGCCGATTTCGCGGGTGCGACGCGTGACGGCGTAGGACATCAGGCCGTAGAGGCCGATGGAGGCGAGCAGCAGAGCGAGGGTTGCAAAAAAGCCCGAGAGCATGGCGGTGACGCGCTCCTCCACAAGCTGCATGCTGATCACTTGTTCAACCGTTCTGCTGCGGAGCACGTATTCGCGGCCCAGCGACTCGACGTCATGGCCTATCGTCTTTGCGAGCGCCTCGGGGGCTTCCTTGGTGCGCACGAGAAGACCGCCCCATTCGTGTGGATATTGAAAAGAGGAAAGAAAAATAACGGGCGTCGTCGCATCGCGGATATCGAAGATTCGGGCATTGCGTGCAATGCCCACGATTTCGATATTTTCATATTCCGGCATGAAGCCGAAACGAATGGTCTTTCCGATGGCGTCGCCATTCGGGAAGAGGCGTTCCGCGAGATTGCTGTTTACGACGGCGACACGCGGGTGGTGTTGGTCATCTGCTTCAGTGAAATCGCGGCCGCGAAGCAGAGGAATTCCAAGCGTTCGAAAAAAGGTTGGCGAGACCTCCGCTGCATTGGCCAAGAAACGGGCGCCAGTGCTCGAATCGGCGGTCATCGGAGAAACCGTGTCGTGCCAACCTTGCGGGCTAGGGATTGTTGCGTCCCCAAAGCTAACCGAACCAACTCCAGGCAGGCTGGAGATGCGCGCCAAGAGTTGCTTGTGGTAACTGTTCAGGTCGAGTTTCTGGTAGCCGCCGGGTTTTGGATATAGCGTAATTTCAAGCAAGCTCTCCTTCTGGAAACCAAGATCGATGGAACGTAATTTCTCAAAACTTCTTGTCAAGAGTCCTGCGCCGAGCAACAAAACCAGCGAGAGGGCAACCTGCGAGATGATGAGCGCTTTGCTCAGCTTGCCGGTGCCGCTACTCAAGCTGCGCGCGTTTTGCTGCAGCACAGTGGCGGGGTCCTCGCGCGAAGAACGCCAGGCTGGGGCGACGCCAAAGAGAATTCCAGTCAGGATTGCCACTGACGCAGTGAGAGACAGCACGCGCAGGTCGGGGCTGACGTCAAGCGTGACCGGGAATAGACTCCCCTGAGTCATGAGCGCCACGAGCAGGCGGCTTCCCCAAAAGGCGAAGGCAAGGCCAAGCAGTGCGCCGGAGAGAGAGAGCGAGAGACTCTCGCTCAAGACCTGGCGGGTTAGTGACCAACGGCTCGCCCCGATGGCTACACGCACACTCATCTCATGGCTGCGCGCGGCGGCACGGGCAAGCATCAGGTTGGCGAGATTCACGCAGGTTACGAGCAGAATCAATCCTACGATTCCGGCGAGCACGTAGAGCGGCCGTGCAAATTGGGAACGCAGGCCACTTGTAAGGCCTTTTGCGGCCGATGTAACCTCCAGACCCATCGAGAGAAACCTTTGCCGCCGAGGTCCGGGGGTCTCGGTGGAAGCTGTGGCGAGAAGGAGTTCCGGCCAGAAGGATTGGAGCTGAGCGCGAGCCTGCTCGATAGTGACGCCGTCCTTGAGACGACCGATAACAGACAGCCAAAGTATGGAACGGCTGTCGAGAGTGAATTCATTCCCCTCAGCGAGCTGGGGGTAGGCGGTGATGGGAATAGTGACGTCGGGCGGCTCGCCG
>QHYM01000073.1 GCA_003223295.1 Acidobacteriota bacterium
CCATTTGTAGAAGGACGTTGCCGCCACCGCCGATGCCGACGGCCTTGCAAGCGCGGATTTTCAGATGATCGAGCAGAGCAAACATGTCTGTGGCGGCGTCATCGTGACGGAAGGGCTTCGAGAGAATGCTGGAGCGACCGTGGCCGCGCAAGGTCCGGCAAGATGAACTGAAATTTCGTTCCCCATTGCGCGAGGGAAGGAACCCAATCCTGACTCGAACCGGAAAAGCCGTGCAGCAACAAGAGCGGCTCACCGGTTCCGTGAACTTCGAAGTAGAGTTGCACGCCGTTGAGCGTTTCGACGCGCCCCGGCGGATGGACAGGCGTCATCCTCATGCCTCCTTAAATTATTTTGTGTCTTAAATAGAACCGCCCGCGCTTTCGCACGGGCGGTTGATGAACTTTTTTTAGTGTAGCATAAAAACGCGCAACGAACGGACAATCGCAGAGCCAAAACCGGGCAACCGCAAAATACAGGTGAGGAAGCCTATCCTGCCAGAGAGGCAAGCTTTTTCTTAGCAAAAGGAACCGCGTGGGCGGCGGGAGGATTGTGCGCGGTAGCCGCAGCCGCCTTGCGATAGGACTCGATGGCTTTTTCCTTCTCTCCAAGTTTCTCGTAAGTCTGGCCAAGCAAACACTGGATGAAGGGATCGTTCTGATTCGCTTTTAACAATTCTTCCTGGGCGGTCTTGTAGTCCTGCGCGTAAAAGGCAACGTAGCCGCGCAGATACGGGAAAAACAGCGCTTGTTCGGGGTTCGATCCTTTGTCGAGGATGGCTTTGGCAGCGACAACGTGCTCCTGCGCGGCGGCCAGGTTTCCCCTCCGCGCCGCGATGCGAGCTTGCGCATGCTCCCAGCGAAAATTCCACAGATCCACGCGGGCGGGCTTGATGTCCGGTTCTTTCAGTCCGGAGTCGTGGCCAAGCTGGTACCATCGCGCGGCAGTATCCAAGTCGCCGGAGTCGATGCATACGCGGGCCGCTTCGTCCGCGATTTCTCCTTGTTGGAAGAAGTCTTTCGCGACGGCGTAGTAGTCGAGAACCTTCTGCTCGTATTCGGCGGCCTTCTTGCAGTTCGCTTCAAAGGCATACGACATGGCTATGGCTCGGTTCGCCGAAGCCTTATGCTCGGGCGTATCGGCAACGTCGACGGCTTTCTGGAAATACTTGCGGGCTTCGTCGCCCCGTCCCAACAAATCGAGGACGTTGCCGGCAGCAACGTTGGCGGGAAGCGAATCCGGCGAGGATTGGAGCGTCTGGCGATAATGCGCGAGAGCCTCTTCCAGCTTTCCTTCGCGCATCAGTTGCTGGCCCTGCTTGATGAACTCTGGTTGCTGGCGCTGGGCGGGAGCCTGCGCAAACAGAGAGGTTGGAGCAAGGGAGAAGGCGATCAGCGCTGAGAAAACCATGTGAATTGTAGCTCTCATGCGGACATTATCCCACGAAGGGATGGAACGCGCACATGGCAGAACCGGAGTTGGTGTAACGTAGAGCGGGCGACCCATAAGGAGTGGAATCAGCATGATTACAATTGAGGATTGCCGGGAGTTGTATGCGCGGGAGGTGAAGTTTGCGGTCGAACGGAACGTACTCAACGGAGCTTGTTTCGCCAGTGGGAATTTATTCGGGCGGGAGCCTGCGCGACGCAGCGCTCGAACCGCAGGTGCTCAAGGGATTGACGACCGGAGGATTGTTGAAGCTGAAGTCGGCGCGGCGCGATACGCACGAGCCAGGAGAAACGTGCGTCGTGCATCATAGAGACGTCTGCTTGAGCCTGGTGGAGCCGAAGTAAGCGGCTTCCCATCAAGGAGCATGAAAGCGTATACCTAGCTGAAAGAGTTTTAACAAACAGATTAGACCGCTTCTGAGTTACCATATAGGCCCGCCCAGAAACAGGGGGCTACATGCACGGAAGATTGCGGTTTCCTTCCTCGGTTCTTCTCCTCACACTATTTTGCGTCTTGCTTGCGGCTCCGCGGTCGGCCGCACAGGACAGCAAGGTCATGGGCGAGCTGAAGTTCAAGGGTGCAACCGGTGTAGAAAGGGATGCAGGCGTTTGGATCGACGGCGTTTATATGGGGTACGTCAAGGAGCTCAAGGGAGATAAGAAGGTACTGTTGCTGCCAGGAAAACACGAAGTCACAGTGCGGCAGTCCGGCTACGGCGACTTCACCCACCAGGTTGTCGTTGAGCCCGGACAAGTGCACACCGTGCGCGTGGCGATGCACCTGATCCCGGGGGCACGCCCGCCAGCCATCACGGCGGAGCTAAAGCTGACCGTGGACCCCGGGCGAGCTGCCGTTTTTCTGGATGACAATTATGTAGGTCATGCCAGCGAGTTTGGCGGCGCTTTGCATTCTTTATTGATGAGTCCCGGAAAGCACCGCATCAAAGTCGCGCTGCCCGGCTACCGGACGTTTGAAACCGAAGTAGGTCTTCTTGCGGGGCAGAAGTCGGAAGTGAAAACCGAACTCGTCAAGGGAAGCATCGAGCAAGCCAGCCCGGAAATCAAGGAAGTCAAAGAAATCAAGAATCAGCAATAGCGTTCCCGCAACGGGCAGACACAGCTACGCCAAATGGCGGGGGACGGGGCCGGGCTTGCCTTAATTGACCGTGAGCTGGGTGGTGGTGGCGTGGCTTACGTTCCCTGAGCTACCCGTGACGACGATGTCGTATTTCCCGGACGGAGTCGGACCGGGTGGTCCCTTCCCAGGGTTCGTCGTCGTAACGACTCCGCTGCCGCACGAGGAGCAAAGAGCGGCGAGCAGGATCGCGGAGCCAGCCAAGAGGACTCGAGGCGTGCGGCGCTGAACTCCACGCGACGCAATAAGGATCACCAAGAAGAGGATCCAAGCAGCGAGAAGGGCTGTGGCGCTCCACGGATTGATTCTGGGTTCAATGTGCAATCGCGTCCAGAGCAATGCACCACCGTGGGAGGTCGTCACCACTAACTTGGCGGTGGATGCATTCGTTCCATCCAAAGTGACCGAAGATGGCGCCACGGTGCAGGAGGCCCCCGTGGGCAGACCCGAGCAAGTGAACATCACCACGTGATTGAATCCCCCGCTCGGCGTGGCCGAAATCGTGAACGTTGCCGCTTGTCCAGGGTTGACGGCGGACCCGCTGGGATTGATGGAAACGGCGAAATCCGCGGGGTTCCCGACCGGGGGGGCTACAGACTGCAAGGCTTGCACCAAGTCCAAGCGCCCATTGCCCATACCTGACCCTACCGGCACGGCGTGGGCCACGGCCGCAGCGGCTTTCGACTGGTTCGTGGCCTTGTCCAGATTCAAAAGAAGGGCGCCTGCCCCAGAAACGAATGGGGCGCTAAACGAGGTTCCCCAACCAGCAGCGTAAGAGCTAAAGGGATAGGTGGTGACGATGGCTTCCCCTGGCGCGGCAACCCACACGATGGCGTCACCGTAATTGGAGAAAGACGAACGGGTATCCGTGTCGCTCGTGGAAGCAACTCCCATCACATCATTCTGAAATGCCGCGGGGTAAACAATCTCCTGCATTCCATCGTTTCCCGCGGAAGAAGCACAGATCACATTGTTCTGGTTGGCGTAGTCCAAGGCCTTGGAGAATTCGAGCGAATTCGACTTCACGTCGAAGCTCATGTTGATGACATTCGCGCCGCTCTGCACACCGTAGTAAACGGCGTGCAAGATGTCGGACAGGTTTCCATTGCCATTTGAACTGAAGGCTTTCAGCGGCAACAATTGTGCACCAGGCGCAACCAGATGAATGACCCCCATTACCATCGTGCCGTGACCGAACGCGGAGTATTGTGGCGTGTCCAGCACTGCAGCGGTGGACTGGTCAAGAACCGCGGCGGTCGATTGATTTACCTGAGCGACGTTGGCGGTATTGGGAGGGGGCGGCGACCCCGTGTAGTCGGTCATCTCGGAGCCACCCGGCTGGTTTCGCGTAAAGTCGTAGCCGGGCAACAGCACCGGTTTCAAGACCGGGTGATTCGGGTCGACGCCAGTGTCGATGTCTGCGACGATGCCCGTCCCTGTCACTTGAAAAGTAGTTTGAGCCTGGGACACGCGCACAATCTGCGCCGCGGGTTGGTTTGCGTAGCCGTTCCAGACAGTGGAGCCGGAGTAGCTGACAGGCGTGGTATCGGATAGGCTGGCGGGTGGTGTGGTTACTTGATTTAGGCCGCCTACAAGATTCAGCAACTGGTCAGCTTCCGCATCCACGATGCCCACGGTGTTGCCCAGCAGATTCAGGATGGTAGTCAGGTCTAAAGGAGTAGTAATCAGGAAGAGCTGATTCAGGGGACCATCCAGGCCGCCCACCACCGTGCAGCTCTGCAACAGTGGCAGGCCGTTACAAAATGCTTGCAGACCGTGGAGCCCAAGAGTCGTCCGCACAATGACCCGGGTGTCAGCCGAAGCGGGAGTGCTGCAGAAACCAAAAATAAACAGCGGAACCCATAACCACCGCAATCTCATGCCAATCTTCTCTTTTTGCGCTGTAGCTTTGAACTGTCTGCGTTGACAGAATCAATCGTGGGTTGACCCTCGCCCCTCCTCGCCGAATCCAAGGGAGGCGAGATGATCAAGACCCAATCGTTGGGGCTGACTTCGATTTCGAGTGTGATGCTCTTTTCGTTTTGGAATTCAAAGGAGAACTCGCCCGCTTCGTTGGTCATCTTAAGACCTAGCGGGCCTTTCCGGCTTTTGAGCACAACGGGGACGCCGTTGAGAGGAATTTGCGGCTCATTCGTCCGCATGATTTGCCCCGTCAACGTCGTGCGCACGGAATTGGAGGCACGCTCAAAAGAGATGTCCGCAGTCAGCGCCGGGGCTTCGTAGACAAGCTGGCGGGTGTCGGGCTGCACATACCTCATGCCGGCAGGCAACGGTTGCAAGAAAGTGTCTAAGACGAGGCGAGCCACTTTGGTGATGCGGCGGATCCCTAGTTGTGGATAGACCATGGACTCCAAACAAGGCCAGAGATCCACAGCCAGGCGATCGCGCTGTACGAAAGGAATGGAATACCTGGAGGCCAACTCAGTGATCATCGGATTGCGCGCGTCGTCCGTCAGAACGATGACTCTTCCCGGAAATCGCACCAGAAGCTCTCTAATGCCCTGGTCCATCTTCGCAGGATCAGAAATCGCGCTCGACAATTCGAGTAAGGCGGCAGAGGTTCGTTCCCGACCAAGCAACGCCAAGGCTTCCTCGATATCCGAAGCCAGAACCCACTGACACCCCATGGTCCCGACGAGTACACGAATCGTGTCTCGTTCCGCGGTCCGCTCGCAAATGATCAAAACCCTGGGCTGCATTGGGACAGGGAACTCCCGCCGTTACCTTATGGCGACAGGGGTGGGTCCTGTGCTTAAGGTCTCTTTGTGTCTTGTTTGCCAGCCTAGCTAGGCAAAGTGTAGGCACCGAATGGCTTCGCGACAATTGAGGAGATACCTGATTCCGTTCTAGGGTAAAGACCTCAATCATTTGGGTGAGGCATATTCCCCGTGAGGGGCCAAGAAACGACTGCCGGAAGCGGGCCCGGCGAGCGGGAGTACTATATCCAACGAATGTCAGCGGCATTCTTGATAATGACGAAAACCCGCAGATTGTTGGAACGGGGGTCGGCGGGCACGATGAAAAACCCGATTTTCTGGGGATTGTAGGCGTCCGTGGTGCCCACCAGCTTTTCGCCATCGCGAAAGGTTACTTCGGCTTTGCGGCCCTGGCTCTGCCCGGTGAGTGTCTGGGACTCTTGATATTCTCGGTTGCCTACAAAATCCCTGGCAAAGAAAATCGCTTTCAATTCTTTCATTTGCACGTCGGCGCCTTCAGGCTGGGCCGTGTCTTGCTCGAGAAAAAGCCGGAAACGGTCTTTTTGCGCGGAAAAATTGTAGATGTAGCCCTTCAGACGGCGACCGTCGAGGAATGCGACCACCGCCTTGTTCCGGTTGTCAAGACGGTTTGGCGTCGCCACGCGAACGTGCTTTTCTTCCAGCTCAGTTAGGGCGACGTTAGTGTTTGGCTTGTTTGGCAAGATCCCAACCTTCCATAACGACTCCGCGATACTCCTGCTCGGTACGGAGCGCGTCTTGCACGATATCCAAAAGTCTGTTCTTCATTTGTTGCGAGCTGGGATCATTGGGGTCCAACTTGCCACTACCTTGCCGTGATTGCACTTGCGCGACAATCTGCTTCAACTCCGCGATCAGCTCCCCTTGGTGAGAGACGTAGTGTTCTTTCGCGGCAAACAGCTTGTCTTCCCAGGTTGCTGTCCACCCTGCCTTGCGAACCACCAAGGTCACCGGCCAATCCGCCCAAACCCTTGCTTGACGGAAGAGTGTCGTCGGTGATCACGGTTTTGGAGTTAGCAGCGTTCTTTTCTTTGTCTTTGCGAGCCTGGCGGGCTACGTCGGCCAGCGACGGCTGAGGTTGCGCTTGATCCTGAGTCTGATCTTGGGCACGGCAGGGCGTCGAGGGAATGATTAGCCAAA
>QHYM01000074.1 GCA_003223295.1 Acidobacteriota bacterium
GCGGTACCCAAGCGGCCCAAGGGAGAGGTCTGCAAAACCTCCATTCGTGGGTTCGAATCCCACCCGCGCCTCCAATTTTCCCGCTTTAGAATGTGTGAGTTAGAACCCTGCTTTTTCTCGTGTACCCGCCGTGTACCCCGTGCTTGCGAAGTTTGGGCAGCAATAACAGGATCGAGGCCCCACGCACGGGTGAGGTCTGCTTCGAGTTGTTCCTGCCGCGAGCGTACCCAGGGCGCGTAGTTTCTCTCTGTGGTCCGCACGCTTTCATGTCCAAGCAGGATGGAGACCCGCTCAATTGGAACACCTGCTAGAAGGAGTTCTACGGCGAAAGTATCGCGGAAGCGGTGTGGTGGCCGCTACTGACCTCCGCGAGTTCAAATAACCTGTTCAATCGTTTTCTCCAACTGCCGATAATGGTTTCCAGCTTTGATTGGCCATCCCAAAAATAGTAATTGGCGGCAACCTTGGGAGTACCATCCAGAACCTTCAAAACAAAATCTGGCAGAACATTGTTTACGGGAACGCCCGTTTTTTGCGTGTAGAGAAGTAGCCGATTCTCTTCGATCCTATCGCCGGAGAGACTGACAGTCGACCGCACAGCGGAATCAACTGCGGCGCAGCAAATTGGGCCCGCTTCTTCTATGAGCCAAGCAGTCGAGCAGACAATTCCTCAAGAGTTCACTGTCGAGCGCTAATTGTTGGTCTTCGCGTTTTGTCTTTTGGCATCAACACCGTAGTCGAAGATTTCTGAAACCACTCTGCCTTTCATTGGCTTCGGGATTGGAACTCCATAAATGCTCAAAATCGTGGGCGCGATGTCCAGCACGCTCATTTGGAGTGTAGACTCTCTCGGTGACACTGGTACAAAGACTCGGTCTGGTCATTTGAATTTGCAGTAAGTCCTTCCTCCTTGCGACCATGCTACTTTATCCTGCAACTTCGGAAAGGTCGTTCGGAGTGGAATTCCTATACGATACTGCTGCGATAAGAGGAGGCCCTTCGTCGTTTTCACGAGTTGCAGTTTCAAAGCGTTGCGCACAACGTTGACGAGGATGCGGAAACCAGGGGCTTGAAAGAGGTTCTCAGTTGGTGTAATCGTGGAATCAATATTGCAATATCGGCTCCAGGAGCGAATCACTATGTGGCACGTTTGGCAGAATCTGCGCTACACCTCCCGGGTACTCGCCAAGAATCCCGGCTTCATGAGCGTCGCGGTTCTCTCTCTTGCGCTGGGGATCGGCGCAAGTACTGCCATTTTCACCTTGATCAATGCGCTCCTCCTGCGCGACCTCCCGGTCCGGCAACCGGAGCGGCTCGTGGAGCTTTCAGCTGTCCGCCGAAATGCCGAGACCCCTTTCTCGTTTCCAATGTTCCGCGAAGTCGAGCGCGGGCAGCGAGTTTTCACTGGCCTAATCGGCTGGGGCGGCACATTGGTCAACGTCGGAGTGAATGGCTTGCTCTCACGGGCATATGTGCTCGGTGTTACTGGCAATTATTATTCGGAATTGGGCGCGACCCCTTTTCTTGGGCGGTTGATTACGTCGGAAGACGTGAACCTTTCGAATGGCACGAGATATCCCGTGGCCGTTCTCGGCTACGCGTTTTGGCAACGCTACTTCAGTGGGGCTTCGGACGTAGTCGGAAAGGAGATTCGGATTGAGGGACAGTCCTTCACGGTTGTCGGCGTGACAAGAAAGTGGTTTACCGGAATGATGACCGGTGAGCCACCGGAGGTCACGATTCCGATTTCCTTCGAGCCCCTCATTCAAGGTGGCACCTTCAAAATCGACGACCGCTCGGTGCTCTGGCTTTCAGTCACTGGTCGGCTGAAAGATGGCGTTACAATCGCCCAAGCGCGAGCGCAACTCCAATCGTTCTGGCCTGAAGTGCTCGCAGCTGCGGTATCAACGCAAACTCCCGGACCGCGCCGGCAGGCATTCCTCTCGATGGGTCTAGTTGTCGCACCCGTAGCAACCGGCGTTGCGGCCGATCTCCGATCCCAATTCACTAGGCCGCTCTCAGTGGTGATGGGCATTGTTGGATTGATTTTACTAGTTGCCTGCCTAAATTTGGCGAATTTGATGCTCGCCCGTACTGCCGCGCGCAGCCACGAGATGAGCGTGCGAGTGGCTCTTGGAGCAAACCGCTGGATGATCGTTCGGCAAGTGTTGACGGAGAGCTTGGCGTTGTCGGTAGCCGGAGCCCTGCTAGGGCTGACATTCGCCTACTGGGGGAGCCGCTTGCTTGTGACTCTCATGACACAAGAATACGTGATACCCGTCACGCTCGACTTGGCTCCTGATCTCCGCGTGCTCTCCGTCACCGGATTGACAGCAATCGTTACCGGAATTCTTTTTGGCGTTGCGCCAGCCTGGCGTTGCGCAAGCGAAGACCCGGCTTCTGTACTGCAACAGAACGCCCGGAGCTTGGCTGGCGGAGCCAGCAGGCTGAGCAAGGGGCTCACCGTCACGCAGGTCGCTCTTTCTCTGATCTTGCTGCTGGGTGCAGGGCTCTTGTTGCGCAGCTTCCAAAGATTGCGTTCCATCGACCTTGGTTTCGAAAGAGAAGGTCTGCTCGATGTGATGCTCTATCCCCTGCCAGGCGGCTACCGCAACCTGGACATGAATAGTTATCACAAGCTGCTCATCGAGCGTGTCTCCAACATACCGGGGATGCGCTCGGTTTGCTTCTCAGGGGATTCAATCCCTAACCCGCAAGCCTACCGGGACGAGGTTTCGGTGATGTCCACAGATTCGAGCGCGGGCGTCAACGTAGTGACGAGTCAATTAATGGTCTCGCCAGATTTCTTCGGAACACTTGGAATTGGGCTGGTTCGTGGCCGTGATTTTACCTGGACAGATGATGAGAGGCACCCACGCGTCGCGATCGTTAGCAGAAGTCTCGCTGAACGCCTTTTCCCGAATGGTGATGCAATCGGAAAGCACATTCGCTTCGGCGTGATGCCTGACTTCCAAAATATTGAAATCGTGGCTGTCGCCAGCAATGCCCGAGTCTTCGATCTACGCGATGGCGCCGCATCAGTTATCTATCTTTCTTCGCTTCAAGATCCGAACCGGGCAGAGTGGGGCGACCTTTTCGTGCGCACCCATGAGGCTCCCGAAGCGCTCGCAAAGACGCTGGGCCACGAGATCGAGTCGCTTGGACACGAATATCCTCTGCGCACGAAAACCATGGAAGAAAAGATCAGTCACACACTTGTGGAGGAACGTATCACCGCCATGCTCGCCAGTTTCTTCGCGGTTCTTGCCCTCTCGCTGGCCTCAATCGGCTTGTACGGATTGATGTCCTATACGGTTACCCGCCGTACGCGCGAAATCGGCATTCGCGTTGCCTTGGGTGCGCAGAAGGAGAATGTTCTCTGGATCGTGCAAAGAGAGACGCTTTCCCTGGTACTGTTGGGAATAGGGCTTGGAATTCCATGCGCGCTAGCTGCCAGTCGGCTTATTAGGAGCGTGCTCTTCGGACTTTCACCGAACGACTTCCCAACCATCGTCGCGGTCTCCTTCTTACTTCTTACCGTGGCTCTCTTCGCCGGTTACCTGCCAGCGCGGAAAGCGTCCACCACTGATCCAATCGAAGCCCTACGAATGGAATAAAGAAGCGACCGAACAATTTGTTTGTGGTTCAGAAAAGGCCTCCTGAGAAACGAAAGCGAAGTTTGGGACGAATTGTCGGCATTCCGGAATTGGCACAACTCGGCGTGGACAACGGGAGCTAAACGCATTCCCCCTCGCCGAAGAGCACTTCGAGGCGACAATCCCTCATCGCTTCTTGCGACGGGTCTTCGTCATCCGCATTGCCTGGCCGCGGGACTTCTTTCAGTGTATGTCACCATATTTGTGACCTGGTCCGCGTTGAAATCGTGCTGTTCGCGGCGGAAGACCTCTCGAACGACGCCATCGCTGCTCGCCCCGGAAACGTCGCCTCACATTGTCGGCCGTGGGGCGGCCTTGTGGCGCTGGCTCGGCGCCCGTCCTCGTCCACGCGCCCGCTCATGCCACTTGGCTCCATCAGATTGAGATTTACTTCTCTATTGTTCAGAGGAAGCTACTCACGCCCAAGGACTTCGAATCCCTCAGCGAACTCGAACAGCGGCTGCTACCCTTTCAGCGGCATACCCACAAACCGCCTCTCCTTCCAGCGGACGTTCACTTGCAACGATCTGGCTACCCTCTTGGCAAAGCTCGACACCAAGCGGCTAGTTCCCGCCGCCTGACGCCCTTTCAGATACGTCACCATAACTCTGAACGAGAGCACTAAGACGAAGCTAAAGAAACGCCGATGAAACCGATCTGGTAGGAAGACTTGCCATTGGCACCGATTGTCGGAATAATACAATACGTCAGCGTCCGGTTCTTTCGCAGCAACGGGACCTGATCCTGAAACAACTGCATGTCGCACGCTGCGTGTATGAGTGAAATCTTCAGGATTGCAATGCACGTTCGGTCTTTCGTGACGGAAGATGGGGGTACAATTCTGGACGTGGATTCCGGCACGTACTATGGTCTGAACCCAATTGGGGCTGCTATTTGGAATGAATTGAAGGCAGAGCGTACAAAAGAAGAGATTTTGTCGAACCTGCTAAACACCTTCGATGTATCAGCCGAGAAACTTCACGCCGAAGTCGATGCTTTCTTGGATCGACTGGTGAAGCTACGCCTGGTCGACCAGAGCTTGTCCTATAGACTTCTGCATAAATAATGGAATAATAGGTACAGGAGGAATACGCCTGTGCCCAGACCGAGTGGAAGCGCTGATCTATTGGAAGATCGGCGCAAGC
>QHYM01000075.1 GCA_003223295.1 Acidobacteriota bacterium
GATTGAAGCGAGGGTAGCGACGAAGGTCGTTCGTAGTCGCCACGGGGATATCCAAGGCAATGATACTCCCAATCATTCGACGTTGAAGGTCAAATATCTGGTTACCGTATTAATCAGGATTTGTGCCGATCATTATCCGTAGTTGGTCTACCTTCGAAACGCCAAGTTTATTTTGAGACTAGTTTTTCCGCAGCGAGTCTTTGGGCGGTGGCGAGGGCGTCGGCAGCGGGAACTTTTACGTCGGGCTCGACGCCGGTTCCTTCCCAGTTGGTCTTGCTGATCGGGTTGATGGCGCGGGCAAAGGGAACACCAATCATGAAGTGGTCGTCAATGCGATGACCTGAGACGGGGTGGGCACCGCCTCCGGTGGTTTCGCCGATGATGGTGGCACGCTTCAAATTCTTGAGGTTGTAGCTGAACTCTTCGGCGCCGGAGAAAGTTTGCTTTGACGTGAGCACGTAGGCTGGTTTCCCGTCCAATCGCTTCCCTGGCACATAGGGCAGAGTCCAATACTGGTGGGTTGCGTCGCCCTTGCGCTCCCAGAGATCATTCAGGTGAGTGGGCTCTGAAAACAGGTAGGTGGAGATAAAGGCGATCATTTTGGGATCGCCGCCGCCGTTTTCGCGCAGGTCGAAAATGATGGCGTCTACGTTCGCGAGGAAATTCATCGCAGCAACCGCGGTGGGCCCACACACCTCCGGATCGGCGAAAAAACGAAACTTGAGGTAGCCGACGTTGCCGGAGAGAATCTCCACCTTGTCGAAGCCACAGTTCATGCGTTCCATGTCTTTGCGGTAGCGGGCGCGCTCGTCGGCATTCGGCGGGCCATCAGGGCGTTCCGGCATTGGCGCGGGGCTGAAGTTCACGCGCAGGTGCTTGTCATGGCTCACTTCCTGGAAATTGTCGGTGAGCACTTTGGCAAAGGCGTCGCCGTCAGTGATGGAATCGTACTCGCCCTTTTTCTGCCGGGCCTTGACGGCTTCGCCCATCTTTTTCGCCGTTTCGGGGAAGACGTAAAACTCATTGAGCTGGGTGATGGTGCCGTCAATTACCCGCGTTCGCGTGGCGGCGTCGATCTTGAAGTTCAAGTCAGAGAGCTTCGTGCCGGCAGGGATCGCGCGCAGCCCAAAGCTGGCGACCTGGGCGGGATCGCCGTCTTTCACTTCCAACTTGCCAACAGCCGTTGTCTCGCTGCTCCGTTCCTTGATGAGGAATTCGAGGCGCAGCGGCTCGCTCTTGACGATTTGGACCAGGTCAAAACCGCCGGTCATGCTGCGGAACTGCATCTCGTTGTCCACCGGCTTGCCGGGGTCATATTTGTGAAAGTAAGTGTCCATCTGGGCGTGGTCACCGCTGTTGAAGGCTTCGAGCCAGGCCTTGAAGGTGCGGCCCGCTGGGGTATCCGGAATCGCCGGCTGCGCCTGCGCTGGAGCCTGGGGAATCGCTAGCAGTGCCAATGCAGCCGCAAGCCCTAATAAAACCAAAGCCAAGCAGGATCGAGAGAACATGCGCACCTCAGCGAGGATTTCCTTTTGGACTCCGATTCGACGAAGTATACCACCAGGGTCACAAGCGTCGACAACAGGGAGTGTTCTCGACGAGACTGCTTATCGGTAGCAAAGCGGGCGCATCATCGGACTATCGGACATGCGGAATCCACTTTTTCGATACCGGGTTAATCGTCCAGGTGACTGATTCGTTGAGCTTGATCCGGACCAGCTGGACGTCTAAATCGTTGTTGATTACGCTTGCGATATGGGAACCCGATCAGCCAAGCTAGATGTTTTGTTGACCAACGGGAGAAAGGGGCTATTCGCCGTCGCATCGATCGCTAAGGACGAGATTCTGATCGACTTGAACGGGGAAGAAACCTTGTCGTCACCTACCAAAAGGTCTTTGCAGATCGGTGAAGGGAAGCATGCATTCGGAGGGGAAGAGACAGTTGGTTACCTGAACCATGGCTGCGAACCTAATGTCTTCCTGGATTTCAGCTGCCTGCGTGTAAGGGCGCTTAGGGACATTCGAGCAGGCGAAGAAGTTAAGATCAATTACGCCGCCACAGAGTATGAAATGCATGATAGTTTTCAGTGTGATTGTGGGTCGCCTGCATGTCTGCGAATGATAAGAGGCTTCAAGTTCCTAACCCGGGATCAGCAGCTCAAGCTGAAGCCCTATTTAGCTCCTTATCTCCTAACAAGGTTGGACGGAGAAGCCTAGCGAGATCGGTACCCTGCTCTGGCCTTCGACTAAACTCGAGAGAACTCGCGTTGTCGGACATTGAGGTCAGATGTTCGGTTACAAGTTCCACTGGGCTTGGCGCTTGCAATTCATCCGACAAACCGGCTGTACGGAAGGTCAATCAGTAATAGAATCAGAAAAACGAGCGGGCGTAGTGTGCGGCAATCGACCGCTGCCGGTTGTGTCGCCATCCACAAGCGTGCGTAGCAGGTCATCCCACACTTTGCGCCAGCCGAATCAGATTCACGCCCGTACCGTCTGAGAGGACGGTCGCCAAGGGCCGTATCGGTCTGGTCTCACGGCAAAATCAATTGTTGATGACCAGGATGCAGGTTGAAAGTCTTTCCCTTCCAGACCAATTCCCCCGCTACATTCGAGGGGAGACTAATCTCGGCACTCACTCCTGAGCTCTTGGAAATGTAATTCACCTCGACCATCCCCTTAGGAGTTGGTACTGCGCAGACCACATTTCGTAATAGGCCCAGATGAGGTTCGATACTGACGCTTGAGAATCCCGGCCCTTTCGGCCGAATTCCGGCGACGATAGTGAGAAAGTCAAAATTCGGATGAGCACTCCAGGCATGGGAATCTGACCTTGTTGGCTCGGGTTGTTCAGCCCATGTCGTAAGTCCCAAAGCAACCATGTCCCGCCATGGCTTAAGCAGTCTCAGATATTGATCTCCCATTCCTGCGTGCTCGAGCGCGCGGGCCAGATAGAATCGGAAGTAGTACGTGGCCTTAGTCATTTCCGGAACGGGTCCGGTTGAAGTAAAACCGGGGTCGCTCACCGAGAGCATCTTGGTGAGAACATCCTTCTGTTGTTCTCGCGGAATCACGTCGAGCCAAACGCCGAGCATGTTCGCATGCTGGCTGTAGTGTTTCTGGGCGGGGGTATCGGCGATCAGATTATTCGTATTATTCCAGCACAATTTACGGATCCCATTTACCGCACGATTTTCGGCATCCCGATAGCGTTGCGCACGAGCCGAGTCTCCCAAGGTTGATTCCAGCTCTGCGCCGTAACGAAGCGCTTCAATGTATTGAAGCGTGACGGGAGATGATCCGCCCTCCGCATCTTCGGGTGGCATGCCGAAGGCGAAGTCTTTTCCCCAATCGACGAAGGGCCACCAGTTCAAGTGTCCTATGAGTCCGTCTGGTCTCTGCCTATCGAGAAACCAGTCCAGCACTGCCCTTGTGCCGGGTATTTGGGCTTTAACGAATCCTTCGTCCCCGCGATACCGCCAGAAGTCATGCACCATTCCGATCCACAACAGCGAGAACGTCGGAATGATCTGTGTAACCGATGACGGATAGCGACTGCGGGTGATGCCGTCAGGAATTCGGGAATCATTAAAGGCTTGAATTGCCTGCCGAGCGAGGCGATCATCGCCGGCAACGCTATACGAGATCAAAGCCTGGATACGCGTGTCGCCGATGTACTGCATTCGTTCGTAATACGGTGTATCCATGTAGGTGTCATGCGCATCGAGTCGAGCCGTCCGCCAGCCAATTTGCCAAATCTGACCTAGAGACGAGTCGTCTGATTGGAAGCGGGCACGCTCTTCGAATGGGAAGGCCGTGAACCAGGAGCGGAGGTTCTCAATGCGAAGTGGCTGGTCAGCGGTGTTGACGTCGAGCTGCAAATACCGCCATGTACGCCAAGCCAGGGGCATAAAAGGACGGTTTTCGGAGCCGTCCGGCAGAAATTCATCGAAGATGCCCAGGATGTGTTTGCCCGAGATTTCATTGCGATTGCCTTTCACTCCCTGACTATCAACGAGCGCCTCTGCGTAGGTGAGACGAATCTTGCTCTTGGCGCCTCCGCTCAGCGTCAGCTCTGGGTAGGCGGTGGTCAAATGGGACTGGTCCAGCAGCAGACTGACACTGGCATGGGCCGGAATTTCGAACCCGGCCCCCGGGAAGTTCGCGGGAGGCTCAACTCCAGAGGCCCGCACTACGCGTCCAATCGGCGTCAGTTCCATTTGCATGGCGGGGAGAGAGTTCGGCATCAATTGCCAATTGTTGTTCTGCAGTACCGCTCCTTGCTCTGCGGCATTTCCTATCGGTGCAGCCTTCTCCCATTTGCCACGAGAAGAAGCTGCGTCGTTCCAGAACCAATCGAATAACGCTCCATCTATGCGCTCCGCCGGCTCTGCTACGTAGTACGACCGCTGAATGTCCGGCGGAGTTGGCAGAGTCTGTACGCCCTTGTCTTCTTCGACTTCCCAGCTAGTGTCAGTATTGGCGACACTTTCCTCCGATGAATCACCTCGGAGCACAAATGCAGTTCGATCGCTGATCTGAGCCCCGGTTGAAACGCCTAAGCTCCATACTGTCGCAGCGATCTCATTGCGACCCGGGCGCAGAAATGCCGACAGGTCGTATGTTTCATACTTCCAGTGCGCAAGATCGCTTCGTGCAGGACCGCGCCCTACCTCGCGCTGGTTC
>QHYM01000076.1 GCA_003223295.1 Acidobacteriota bacterium
GTGCTAGCAAGAAGGTTGGCCACTTGCGCGCCTGCCGGTGCAGAGCTTTGGCATCACTGTGCATTGTCCCCCCTGACGCCAAGTATTCTACAACGCGGCCGCTGTTGCGCACCTATATGTGGAAGTGAGCGGGCGAACCACCCCATTGCAGAACCAAAGACGGGCACGGCATTCCTTCGCCAGCGCTCAGGATAAAGCCGAGTCTCTATATCCGCGCACCGGCTGAAGATGGTAACTACAGCCCGAAAAGAGTGGATTCGCCGGGGTTCTTTCGCTAATGTGAGCGGCTACTGCAGACCACCACTGTGAGCGAAAGGAGGGGCTTGACCGATTGCACGGTGACTCCCGAACACGCTTGCAGGAAAAAAGGGAGCCTTTAACATCAGGGTTTTCCCGCTAGACCCATTCAGGCTCTCACCTGATTGCTTTCCACTCCCCGCGAGACATGATTCCTTTGTGCCCGGAGCTTAAAGGAGATATGTGTGAGGAGCCAGTCGGGCACGCCATCCTATTCTAAGGGGTTTACGGGTTCTAAGGGGTTTACGGGCGCACAGTTTTGGCCGCGAGCAATGAGAGCCGCGGCTAAGAAACTCTTTTTCCTTTTGTCGATTTTGCCGCCGCTGTTGCTATGGTCTTCTGAAGCGTGCGCGCAGAGCACTTCGTCCCCAGCAACGACTCCGCCCGAGGTCCAGCAGAACGCTACACCATCTACAACGAATGCAGTTCCGGAGGTTCCTACGCCTAACGTTTTGCCCGCCCCGGCGCCTCCACGTCCCGTGCTTTCTACACAGGGCACTTTGCCCGCTGCAATCGTTCCCGCGCTCGAGACGCGAGTGGGGTTCTCGACGCTCTCCCGTGTTTCTTCGCCGAACAACCGGATTCTGTTTAACGGTATGAATGCGAGCGTGACAAAGCAGGCATCGGAACGCTTCGGCGCGACGCTTGAGGTAAGTTATCTGCGGGCTTCCAACGTGTTCGGCACGGGACAGTCCAATAGCGTATTGACGTATCTCATTGGCCCCGTTTACTACCCATATCGGAAAAACGGGTTACTGGCTTCGGTCCATGCGCTAGGCGGAGGCGCTCGGGTCGCCGGGGTGGTGGCGCTCCTCCCCAACTCGAGCGGGCTTCTTAAAGGGACGGTCAACGACAGAGCGTGGAGCTTTGGGGGCGGCGTGGAGAAATGGGTCACCAACCTGCTGGCAGTGCGCGTGGACATCGACGCGCTGCATACGACTTTCTTCAATTCTTCGGCCAAGGTTCATGGAGAGTACGATCTGCGCGCAACGTGGGGCGTCATCTATTACTTCGGGCAGCGCGGCAAAAGTGGCAAGCTCCGGAACTTCGCGGGCCGGCAAATCGAGTGATCGAAGACGATCAGATTGTGCTACGCAAACCGTACTTGGAGCGGGCGGCCGTTGAACTCGACATGTTTCGAAGAGTCGCCAAGCTTGACCTCGATGCTCCTGGGCATGGGCGGCCTCAAGCGTGATCCCGCGGCCAAGTGAATCGTGAGCGTGAGCTGCGCGTCGTCCCACTTGAGTTGAAGTCCCATCCAATCTCCCTTGCGGTAACTAAAAGAAACGCCGTCATCTTCGTAAAAGTGGAATTCGCCGTCTGCCCCGGGATAAACGGTAATTGACAGCGGGCCGTGGACATTCTCGTTGACGTACTGCTTGACAGGACCGAACGGAAGGATTGCGCCTTCGCGAACGAAGAGCGGGAGCGTCTCAAGGTCCACGGAGCGCTCGATTTCGCGGCCTCCGTCGAAGCGCTCGTTGGTCCAAAAATCGTACCAATGGCCGCGCGGGAGGTAGACCCGGCGAGAGGTAGCGCCCTTCTCGACCACCGGCGCGACGAGCACGTCGCGGCCCCAGAGGTATTCGTCACCACACTTCACGGCTTCG
This sequence comes from Acidobacteriota bacterium, assembly GCA_003223295.1. GTDB lineage: Bacteria > Acidobacteriota > Terriglobia > Acidiferrales > UBA7541 > Acidiferrum. The sequence goes on from QHYM01000076.1 coordinate 1,908, forward strand.
GGATCGTTGGGGTAATGCAGCCACAAGCTGCGTATGACGGGCATTCCGGTGAGCGCGGCTTCCCGCACGGCGCTGTACAAATACGGCAGCATGCGATAACGCAGCTCCAAGTATTTGCGGCAGATTGGTTCGACCTGCGGGTTGTGCAATTCGCTCGGATCGGGAAGCGCGGAACCGTTGTAGCCGCTGATCTCGGTGGGCCCCGTTTCGCCCGTGTTCCAACCCCACGGCAGGCGGAGTTTCCACGCACGGCCATGGCAGCGGAAAAGCGTGCAGAAAGCGCCGAATTGGAACCAGCGCAAATAGAGTTCCGCCGTGAATTCTTTCGTAGGAACGAAACCACCGATGTCCGTGCCCCAGTAAGGTATGCCGGTAAGTCCAGTGTTGATGGCGATGGGCACGTGGACCTTCAGCGTTTCCCAAGTCGAGTAGACGTCACCGGACCAGAGGAATGAGGCGTAGCGTTGCATTCCCGCGAAACCGTTGCGATGCAGCGCGTAGGGACGCTCGTCGGGGCGATCGAGCTGCGGCCCTTCCCAGTACATGCGATTGCGCGCAAGACGGGCTTCGATGCCTAGCGGATCACCTTCATCGGGCCACCATCCATCGACGCCCAACGCGAAAGTTTTGCGATGGGCATCCCAGGCGCAACCGATTTGCTCTTTGTCGAAACGCACCACGTTGCAAGCGTCGTGGACGGTTCCTTGTAATTTGTCTTCGAGAATCACGGAGTGCAGGACCACGCGAAAATGTTCCTGGTGGAGTTCGTCGATAGCCTGTTTGGGATCGCGGAAGACGCGCTTGTTCCAGGAAAACGAACCGTTCTCTGTGTTCCATCCAGAGGGGCAGAATCCGGTGCCGAGGTAAATGAGTGCGTCGCACGGGAGTTTCTTCTCGCGAAAAGTTTTTGCATCTGCGAGCACTTCTTCGTGGCTCGCGAGGGTGCGGTGTGACTGCTGGTAACCAAAAGCCCAGAGCGGAGGCATCTCGGGATGACCGGTGAGCCGGGCATACTCGGCCATGAGCACGGGCGGCTCGTTTGACGCGACGATGAAAACATCGAGCGGGAGGGCGTTTGAGGGATCTTTGGGAATGAACTTGCCTTGGCTTCCGGAGAAGTCAAACGTACCGAAGGGCTGATGAAAGTAGAGAGCCCATCCGGCGGTGCTGATGAGCCACGGAATGGGCACGCGTCCACCGTGCGTGCCGAGATGATAGCCGCCCTGTCCGCTGCGCATGGGGTCCACGGAACCGCGGCGGTCGAATTGAGGGCCGCCTTCGCCGAGACCCAACAGCGCGGAATCTCCGATTGAGAAGGACACGGCACCGGTTTCGGAATCGATGGTGAGTTGCTGAACAGCGCCGCCTTTTGCGGTTTCGACGATGACTTTGAGCGGGTTCAGGGAAAGCTTTACGTTGAGTTCGCCGCTTTTGATGATGCGTTCGGATGCGCTCCCGCCGAATTTTGCCAGCGGAGGTCCCCACGATGCTTGCACGAGCGAGCCGTTGCCACGAACTGGTTGTGTTTGACTGCCTTCCATTGGGAACACGGTGAGCCGAAACGTGAGAGCGCTCACGGGCGCAATCTCCAGCTCCACGTGGCGGCCAGCTACTTGCAAATCTTGCTGCGCGGATACGCTGTCTGGTGGCCAAAGAAAACCGGTGGCGCAAACGGCTCCAACGCCTTTCAAAATGTCACGGCGGTCGTAACGATTGATCATGAAGTGCACCCAGAGCGGAAAGAACTAACAACACGTCTCACATTCAAGAAAACGGAGGGAGATTATACACAAAGATGTGAGCATAGCGAGTGACTCTCAGCGGCGTAAAGTCGATGGTACAGAGAAGAAGGAATGTCATTCCTGCAGGAACGCGGAGGCGGTTTGCAGAAACTTGGGCCAGCGGTCGCCGATCACGGGGCCGTGACTGGCGTTGTGGATAATCCAAAGGCTAGAGTTGGGAATGGATTTAGCCATTTCGACCGAAAGTTCAACGGGGTAGAGCGGATCGCGGTCGCCCTGGATGATGAAAGTACGGGCTTGAATCGTGGAGAGAAGAGGCGGCGTGAAGTTCAGGTCATCGTAACTGGTGGCAAAGGACTTTGTGCTGGCGAGGATGGCTTTGATCTGCGTGTCTCCGCCCGGGTGGCGGCGCCGCAGGATTTCCCACTGTTGCTCAGGAAGACCGTCGGGATACTGAGCCATGATCGAACGCGCCTGGGCGGGAAAGTACGGAGTCGCGCTGACCAGCACCATGGCGGTGATGCGCTGCGGTTGCTTGGTGGCCATTTGTAGCAGGACGTTGCCGCCACCGCTGATGCCCACGGCCTTGCAAGCGCGGATTTTCAGATGATCGAGCAGAGCAAACATGTCTGTGGCGGCGTCATCGTGACGGAAGGGCTTCGAGAGAATGCTGGAGCGACCGTGGCCGCGCAGGTCCGGCAAGATGAACTGAAATTTCGTTCCCCATTGCGCGAGGGAAGGAACCCAATCCTGACTCGAACCGGAAAAGCCGTGCAGCAACAAGAGCGGCTCACCGGTTCCGTGAACTTCGAAGTAGAGTTGCACGCCGTTGAGCGTTTCGACGCACCCCGGCGGATGGACAGGCGTCATCCTCATGGCTCCTTAAATTATTTTGTGTCTTAAAAATAGAACCGCCCGCGCTTTCGCACGGGCGGTTGATGAACTTTTTCTAGTTTAGCATAAAAACGCGCAACGAACGGACAATCGCAGAGCCAAAACTGGGCAACCGCAAAATACAGGTGAGGAAGCCTATCCTGTCAGAGAAGCAAGCTTTTTCTTAGCAAAAGGAACCGCCTGGGCGGCGGGAGGATTGTGCGCGGTAGCCGCAGCCGCCTTGCGATAGGACTCGATGGCTTTTTCCTTCTCGCCAAGTTTCTCGTACGTCTGGCCAAGCAAACACTGGATGAAGGGATCGTTCTGATTCGCTTTTAACAATTCTTCCTGGGCGGTCTTGTAGTCCT
>QHYM01000077.1 GCA_003223295.1 Acidobacteriota bacterium
AAGAATGAAATTATGCGCTTTTCCACGGGACCACCTCTTTGCTGAATAACGTTTTTCCAGACGGGACCCTGCGATGGGTAGTATTTAAATACGAGATGCGCGAAACTTGTCAAGCGAATTCGTTGACGTTACTAAAGGCGCCCACAAGGTTCTGGGGCAAGGCAACTTCGTTCTCATGATGAGCGAAGGCCTGTTTGACGGCAACCCAGGGCTTTCTATGACCTCTATCGCCTGGAAGAACACAACGCCTCGCTGAAACTAGAAGCACATTTGAGATCAACAAGATGCAAAGAGGCTGTGTAACATGTTACATGGGCCCTGCGGGAGCCGTAATGGGCCAGACGAGGTTTTCGGTAAGGCACAGGCATTCCGCATGGGAATTGAAGCTAACTCTTGCGAAAGTCACCGGATGAACTACAACTTCACTATCTTACCAGTGTTTGCCGCTTCGTAGATGGCCATCATCACTCTCAAATCGCGTAATCCTTCTTCACCCGGCGTAAGCGGTTCTTTGTTTTCCATCACGCATTCGGATAAATGGTCCATTTCAAGAGCAAAGTGGTCGCGGACAGGGAGCTCTCTTTCTTCAGTGACGTTTGCGCGATGCACTCTCATGCGCAGGCCCCGATAGCTCGTCGCCGGATCCAACTCCAGCCAACCCTCCGTTCCCACGACGCGGTAATGATTCTGTCCGGCGTATCCGTAGCTTGATGTGCAGTTCGCCAGAACGCCGCTTGGGAATCGCAACTGAAAGTTGATCGTCTCCTCCACTTCCTTGAAGCGCGGATCGCCCGGTGTGTTGTACATCACCGCATTCACTTCGTTGGGCTCCTCACCCGAAAGATAGCGTGCTGCCTGCAGAGAATAAATGCCAATGTCCATCAAGGAGCCTCCGCCAGCAAGATCTTTCTTCAGCCGCCACTGCGTGGGATCGCCGATGTTGAAGCCGTGGTCAGCCAGAATGACCTTGGTCGCGCCTAATTCGTGGGAGCGCGCAATCCGGATGGCTTCGCGATTGTACGGCTCGTAGCGGCAACGATAGGCGACCATCAACTTGCGGCTGGCTTTGCGACCGGCATCGATCATCTGCTGGCACTCGGCAGGGTTGTTGGCCATGGGCTTCTCGGTGAGGACATGTTTGCCGGCCTGCAATCCACGCACGGTATATTCGGCATGCATGCCGTTGGGCAGAACGATATAAATAATGTCGACTTCCGGATTGTCCTTGATGGTGTCGTAGTTTTGGTAGTTATAGATGTTTTTCGGGTTTACGCCGTAACGCACTGCCAGCTTGTTGGCTTTGTCTAGATGGCCGCTTACAAACACCACGGCCTTGGATTTCTCGCATTTGGCGAATGCGGGCAAAATCTCGTGAATAGACAGGCTGCCAAGGCCAACGATAGCCCATCCAAGTTTCTTGCCCGGCGGATCGGGGACGACCAGTTGCTGTGCATTGGCGTCCTTCAGTAAAGCCCCGCCAACACTCGCCCTGACGATGCCTCCGCCAACCTTCGTGATGAAGCTGCGGCGTGTGATTTCTTTTTCGGAGAGAACCGGCATGGTCATTCCTCCATTACTTCGGACTACGCTGCTTTCGAATTTCCTCCAGCCGCCGCTTCAAGTATTCCTGATACTCCTGCTGCAACTTCGGATCGGCCGGAGTGGAGTAGATTTCGCTCGACTTATACTTGCCTTCGTCAAATTTCTTCTTTGTCCACTCGTCGTGTATGTGGATTTCATCGGCTCGGTCCAGCACTTCCTTGACGAGCTGCGGCGGAATGAAATAGATGCCCTCGCGATCGCCGACGACAAGATCGCCAGGCATGACGGTAACGCCGCCGATTCGTATTGGGATGTTGATGCCAGTCAGCATGACGTTCCCGATGGGAGTCGGATCGACGGCGCGAAAATATGCCGGCATGTCGATTTCCGAAATCCCATTAAGGTCTCGGACACTTCCATCCACGACAAGGCCGCCCCCACGCGTCGCCTTCATTGTGTAATAGAAAAGGTTGTCGCCGACAATGGTTCCGTTTACTTTTTTACCGAAGAGGTCCACGACGAGCACATCACCTGGTTGTAGCATATCAATCGCGGTTTGATTGGTAAGGCGCGGAACGCCACTATTCTTCGCTTTGGCTCTAGCAATGTCATCCACATCAGAACGCAGGGGCATGAATTGAACCGTGAAAGCGCGCCCGACCATGGTTTTTCCCGGATGCAATACTTGGAATCCGTCGGCGTACTGATTGTTGAAGCCCCTTTGTTGAAGTACGGCCCAGACTTCCTCCGACGACAGTTCGCGCGCTCTTTCCATCATGTCGTTTGGCACCTTTGGCCTGCCGTCGGGAAGCCGGTCAAACGGTTCTTGCGCCGTGTAGTCCATCAGTTCCTGCTTGGAGAACGTGAAAAGTTGAGCGTGAATAGAACTGGGCACTAGGAGCGCAATCGCACACAGGCACAAAAACGCATAAATGCTCCCTTGGCCGAGAGGGCTATTCGTGAACCTCATCATTGCTGCCTCCTATGCTGGAGAGATGGGGTCGTCGGCCACATTGGCCATGTGAACCGCGACCGGGCTTGACCATTCTGAAGTTAGGCACGAAACTCTCAAATGAGAGATGATTTGTCAAACGCGAATCTTGCGTGCAGAAAGTTCGCCGCCGGGAAAGGACAGAGAAATATGAGTAAGAACGCCCAGCAATTGTTTGGTCGACGCGAGATCCTAGCGGCTTCCGTCGGCGTACTAGGAAGCGCGCTACTGGCCACGGAGCAGATGGAAGCTTATCCCAAGAACGTCAACACGAACTCGCGTCCGTCCAAACTTAAGATCACAGACCTTCGCGTGGCGACGATTGTGAAACCTGGGCCGAGTCCTTGCCCCATCATTCGAATTGATACGGACCAGGGAGTGTACGGACTGGGCGAAGTCCGGGACGGTGCCAGCCCGACCTACGCTTTGTTCCTGAAGAGCCGCATTCTGGGGGAGGATCCGCTACAGCTCGACAAGATGTTCCGCAGGATCAAACAATTTGGCGGACATGCCCGGCAAGGCGGCGGAGTAAGCGCGATCGAAATGGCGCTATGGGACATCGCCGGCAAAGTATACGACGCGCCGGTTTACGCGATGATTGGCGGGGGCAAGTTTCGTGACAAAGTTCGCATTTACGCTGACACCGAGGAATCCAAAGACCCCAAGATCTACGCCCAACGCATGAAGGAACGCAAAGAAGGGATGGGCATCACCTGGCTGAAGATGGATTTGGGGATCGAGATGGTGGCGGATACTCCCGGTACAGTCACCAATCCTTCCGACATTAATCAATGGGAAAAAAACCAGCTTCCGCATCCATTTTTGGCGATGGAAGTCACCGACAAGGGAATTGCGATGCTTGAGCAGTACGTCGCAGCCGTGCGCGATGCAGTTGGGTTGGAGATTCCGCTCTCCATGGATCACCTGGGCCATCTTGGGGTGAAGTCCATCATCCGACTGGGCAAGGCGTATGAGAAATACAACTTGTCGTGGATGGAAGACGTGATTCCTTGGAGGTACACGGAACTGCTCAAGGAGATCTCTGATCAGAGCCCAACTCCCATTCTGACTGGCGAAGATATCTATCTGAAGGAGCCGTTCCAGGTGCTGTGCGAGAAGCACGCAGTGAGCAAGATCCATCCGGATCTCGCCACCTCGGGCGGAATTCTGGAAACGCACAAGATCGGGGACATGGCTGAAGATTACGGGGTACCGATGGCCATGCACTTTGCGGGAACGCCGGTGAGTTGTCTGGCGAATGTACACTGTGCCGCGGCTACACAGAACTTCCTTGCGCTCGAGAACCATTCCCTGGACGTGCCTTGGTGGTCCTCGCTTGTGGAAGAAGGAACGAAGACACCGATCGTCAACCACGGTTGGATCGATGTGCCTGACAGACCTGGCCTTGGTGTGACTCTCAATGCGAGCGTGGCCCGGCAACACTTGGCGCCTGGCACCGGCTACTTCGAGCCCACGTCGTACTGGGATCACGAACGCTCTTGGGACCGACTCTGGAGCTGAGGGCTACAAACTTCACAGCATGCCTTTTCCCTCGATTATATGGACGTAACGGTTTGGGGCGACATTGGCGAATTTGTCGACACGTTTGCTTGGCGCGGGCCAACGGATCTCGAGCTCGTCAAGTTGGGTCGCGGCGCCGATCCCGAGAACTTCCCAGAGATCATGCGAGGAGAGATAGCTGCCACCATTGTTAGGCTGTGGTTCGCCAAAACTTCAGCGGAGAGCCAAAACGGTGCGGTTCTTGGTGGAGTAGGCAGGCGATTCTCGGTTCGATATAGCAAGAAGGCTCTGGAGGGGGCCAACCCGCGTGCCCGTGGAGCGCACATATATAAGAGGACCGGTCGAAAATCGATCCGGGCTACGCCGCTCGATTGTAACGATGGTGCAGCCCTCCGAATGTGCCTGGCCAAAACTTAGACCGGAGTTCTGACCCTGCTAGAGGTTAAGTGGAGGAAA